>JBAXOF010000309.1:0-4794 GCA_037133375.1 Verrucomicrobiota bacterium
TGAGAACGCGGGGGAACGGGATGGAGCGGACCAAGACAACCACTGAAAAGAACTGCTGACCACTGAGGGCACTGATTGATTTGGGATTTTGGATTTTCTTTGTAGGCGCGTTCGTGAGAACGCGGGGGAACGGGATGGAGCGGACCAAGACAACCACTGAAAAGAACTGATGACCACTGCCATCACCGATAAAGAAAGGCATTAGCGATCTGAATATGTTTGGGATGGAGATTTTCTGTGTTTTCATCTTATCATCAGTGGTTTCAGTGGTTTCAGTGGTCAAGAACGCGTCGCCATAATCACCGACCCTGTCCTGAGGTTGATGCGAATGGGCGCCACTGCACATCCTTGGGTACATTGAGAGAGTCGATACTCCGAGCAAACCGGTTGCTTGCGCTGTCTCTGATCGCTGTGGCAAGCGCCGCCAGCATGACCGGTTCAGCTCTGGCCAACATCAGCGATGCGCTGATCCACTATACTTTCGATTCGGTCAACGGCACCAACCTCTACTACGATTGGGATCCGAATCGATCAGGGTCGCTGTATCATCAGATGCTCAACCGGGTCGACGATGCCTTGACAAAGCTACCTCAACAAAGGCCGGGCTACTCGGGTAAGGTCGCCGGCTTCTTCTGGATGCAGGGGGAGTTTGATGCACGTGACAGTCGGACCGATTACCAAACCAATCTAACTGCCCTGATTGCGCGTGTCCGCACGGATTTTGGTAATCCCAATCTGCCGTTCATCATCGGTCGAAACAGGGCGCAATGGGGGGACGGCCACACCGTCCGCGAGGCTCAGGCCGCCGTGGCCGCCGCGGTGCCCTACACCTACATGGTCAACACCGATAGCTACCCCATGAGTGACTCTGACCACTACAGCACCGAAGGGACCGTGACTTTGGCAACTGACTTTGGCAACGCATACATCTCGGTCGTGACACCCACCATCGTCACCGCAGGGACGCTAGCGACGGAGAACACCATCCGCCACGCAGAAAGTCACTGACACTAATGCCAACAGTGTGGAGGCCGTGGAGGTGACCCTCAGTGGTGCGCCACTAAGCGCCACGAAGCTGTTTGTGCGGATGAAAGCCGTCGTGCCTGCGCCGTAAGTGCATCGGTCTTGATGTCGAGTGTCGAGTGCACAATAAAGCGCTCCATTGTCAAAATAACGCATAAAGCCTCCAATGCTGTAATCTAACATAATTAGTGCCCGCGCGGGCCGTCGTTGGGGCCGGTGGTCTGGATCACTTCAAACTGGTCGATGCCAATGCCATTGAGATGCTCGAAGCAGCCCTTGGGATAGCGGTCGTCCGGCGTGATGGACACCGAGAAAAATCCGCCATTGTCGGCGACGATGGCCCCGTATTTTTTCAGCGCGAGGAGCACGGCCTTTTCCTGGATGCTCCAGTTCGGCGGGATGACGAAGCCGGCCTTGAGTCGCAGGCGCCTGGCTGATGTAGAGGTTGTGCGAGGGCACGTCCTGCTCGACAGGTGCCGAAAAGCCAAAAAATCGCTGTCGAAAAATCCGCTTGCATTGCGCGCGCGCGCCCGCCACCTTCGCGTCTCCCAAGGCGGCTTGGCGGAATTGGTAGACGCGCTCGACTCAAAATCGAGTTCTAACGAGTGTGGGTTCGAGTCCCACAGCCGCTATTTTCTTGCGCCTGCCGTACCATGCCACGCACCATTGGAATCATTGCAGGGAATGGAGTCTATCCGGAGACTTTCATCGCAGCTGCCCGGCTCCACGAACCGGCCATCCGGCTCGTTGTCGCCGCTTTTGACAATGAAACCAAGCCGGAGGTAAGCGGCTTGGCCGACGTGATCGAATGGTTGCGGGTTGGTCAGTTGGGGAAATTGCTCAAGTATTTCCGCAGGGAAGGGGTTACGGAGGCGGTGATGGTGGGGCAGATCGCGCCGAAAAACCTGTTTGATTTGCGGCCGGATTTGCGGACGCTGATGTTGTTAGCGCGGCTCAAGGAGCGCAATGCGGAGACGCTCTTCGGCGGCATTGCCGAAGAATTGGCCAAGGAGGGCGTCACCCTGCTGCCGGCCACCACCTTTCTCGAAGACCTGCTGCCGGGGCCTGGCCCGGTCTGCGGTCCGCTATTCACCAAGCGCCAGTTGGTAGATGCCGCGTTTGGCTTCCGCATCGCCAAGGCCACCAGCGCTCTCGACATCGGCCAGACGGTGGTGGTGCGCCATGGCACGGTGCTGGCCGTGGAGGCATTTGAAGGCACCAACGCCTGCATTCGGCGGGGTGGCGAGCTCGGCCGCGGTAAGAACGTGCTGCTGGTCAAGGTCGCCAAACCGCAGCAGGATTACCGCTTCGATGTGCCCGTTATCGGCCAGCAGACGCTGGAGATCTGCGCCGCCGCAGGGGTCTCCGGCGTTGCCATCGAAGCCGGTAACACATTGATGTTAGATAAAGTCGCCATTATCCGGCTCTGCGAGCAGCACCACATCGGCATTCATGCCTTGGCGTGAATGCCGCTCGCGACAACAGGCTAGGCACCTGACACGCCGGGTTTTTATTCTGCTGCTTCACGCTTGCCTGCGGGGTGGCTTCCTGCTTGCTTCGCCGCGACATGAAAATTCTCGTTGCCTATTCCGGTGGTCTCGACACTTCCGTCCTGCTCAAGTGGCTCAAACAAAAATATTCCGCGGAAATCATTGCGTATTGCGCCGACGTCGGCCAAGCGGACGAGCTCGACGGCCTCGAACAAAAGGCCCTCACCACCGGTGCCTCGAAGTATTTCCTCGGCGATCTGAAGGAGGAATTCGCCCGTGACTACATTTTTCCGATGCTCCAAGCGAACGCGATTTACGAGGGTCGCTATCTGCTAGGAACCTCGATTGCCCGCCCGTGCATCACCAAGGGCATGCTCGATGTGGCGCTCGCCGAAGGGGCCGATGCCATCGCTCATGGTGCCACCGGCAAGGGCAACGATCAAGTCCGCTTCGAGCTTTCCGCCGCGTCGCTAGCGCCGCAAATCAAGTGCATTGCCCCATGGCGGGATGCCTCATTCCGTGCTCAGTTCCCTGGGCGCGCCGAGATGATCGCTTTCGCTGAGGCCAATCACATCCCGATCAAGGCGTCGATGAAAAAGCCGTATTCGATGGACCGCAACCTGCTGCATATTTCATTTGAGGCCGGCATGTTGGAAGACCCGTGGTATGACGCCACCACGCCTGCCGACCGGGACATGTATGTGCTGTCCACTTCGCCAGAGGACGCCCCAAACCAGGCTGAGTATGTGCAAATCCTTTTTGACAAGGGCGATGCCATAGGCCTGCAGGCGGAGGGGTTGGCCGCGCTGATTGCCAGCCTTGGGGATTTCAAGGTCATAGGTGAACGGGACGGCTACACGCTGCTCACCCCTTATGGCATTATGCGTGTGCTCAATGCGCTCGGCGGCAAACGCGGCGTGGGCCGCGTCGATATCGTGGAAAACCGCTTTGTCGGCATGAAATCCCGCGGCGTCTATGAAACTCCAGGCGGCACAATTTTGTTAGCCGCGCACCGCGATTTGGAAGCCCTCACCGTGGACCGCGAGGCGATGCATATCCGCGACACCCTCATCCCGAAATACGCGCAACTCGTCTACAACGGCTTCTGGTTTGCCCCCGAGCGCGAGGCGATTCAGGCGTTGGTCAGCCACACCCAGCAAACGGTCTCCGGCGAGGTCCGCGTCAAACTTTACAAGGGCAACGTGATGAATGCCGGCCGCCGCTCACCCCACAGCCTCTATTCGGAAGCCATTGCCACCATGGAAGGTGGTCAAGAAGCGGCCTACAACCAGGACAACGCCACCGGATTCATCGCCCTCAACGCCCTGCGCCTCAAGGCCAGTGCCCGCCAAAAAAACTAACCATCCTGTGGCAACCAACCGTCCCATCCGGGTTCTCCAACCGATGCCGGCGGGCGCCGGTCTAACCATCCTGGTGCCGGCCTATAACGAGGAGGCGAGCCTCGCCGACACGATCCGCTCCATCCAGGACCAGACACGGGCGGTGCAGGAAGTCATCGTCATCGACGATTGCTCCACCGACAACACCTTTGCGGTCGCCTCCGCACTCGGCGTCACGGTCATGCGGCCGCCCCACAACACCGGCTCCAAGGCCGGCGCGCAAAACTTCGGGCTGCGGCATGTCAAAACCGAGCTATGCATGGCCATCGATGCCGATACGATGCTGGCGCCCGACGCGATTGAGAAGTTGTTAGTGGTGATCGAAGGTAGCACCGTGGTGGCGGCGTGCGGATTTGTGTTGCCGCGGTTTGTGCGGACGATCTGGGAACGCGGGCGCTATGTGGAATATTTGTTTGCCTTCACGTTTTTCAAGAAAATCCAGGACATATATGATAGGCCACTCATCGCTTCAGGGTGCTTTTCGGCCTATCGCACGGATGTGCTGACCGAGTTGGGGGGCTGGCCGCAACGGACCTTGGCGGAGGATATGGACCTGACCTGGAGTTTCTACGAAGCCGGGCATGCCGTGCGCTTTGTGCCTGAGGCCGTGTGCTATCCGATCGAGCCTAACAACTATCATTTCATGGCCTGCCAGCTCAAGCGCTGGTCGCATGGATTTTTGCAAAACGTCAAAGTCCACTGGCGGGGTATTCTCAGGGTTTCCTTCCTGCGCGAGGCAGTGGCCGTGGCGCTGTGGGACGGTGTGGTGGCGTCGTTGGTCTATCTGACCGTGCTGCCGTTGCTGACGGTGCTGGTGAGTCCGTTCTTCGCGCTCGGCTACGTGATTGATCTGCCGGCGGTGGCGGTGCCGGTCATGGCCG
>JBAXOF010000310.1:0-4791 GCA_037133375.1 Verrucomicrobiota bacterium
GCCTACGCAGAGCGCGTCCGCCCGTAGGCGCGTTCGTGAGAACGCGGTCTTGGGTTGATGGGGCGTCCGTGAGCAGTCCGGCATCGCCCCCTCCGCGCTGTCACCAGCGCGCCTACGCAGAGCGCGTCCGCCCGTAGGCGCGTTCGTGAGAACGCGGTCTTGGGTGATGGAGTGCTCATGCGTGGCCTGGTGTCGTCCCTCCGCGCTGTCACCGATGGCGCGGTCTGTGCTTGCGCCGGAGGCGGCCGCGGCTCAGGATTTGGTCATGTCAACCGTGAACGTTTCATCCTATTCGCGCCGTCGATTCCTCGGTGGTGTCACAGCCGCCTCCCTGCTCGGCCCGCTGGCGGCCCGCGCGCAAGATGCCGCAGCCAACACCCGCAAGATCAAGATCGGACTCGTCGGTGGCGGCGGCCGCGGGTCGTGGATCGCCGGCCTGTTCAAAAAGCACGGCGGCTATCAGTTCCATGCGGTGGCCGACTATTTCCAAGCCGTTGCGGACCGCGCCGGCGACGCGCTCGGCGTGGACAAGACCCGGCGGTTTTCCGGCTTGTCCGGCTATCGCAAACTCATCGAGAGCGGCGTGGAGGCGGTGCTGTTGGAGGTGCCGCCGTATTTCTTCGCCGAGCATGCAACGGCGGCGGTGGCCGCCGGCTTGCATGTCTATATGGCCAAGCCGGTGGCGGCGGATGTGCCCGGCTGCCTGGCGATTGAAGCGGCTGGCAAGCAGGCGACGGCAAAACAGCGGGTGTTCCTGGTGGACTATCAGATGCCCACCGATCCGGCCAATATCGAGGTCGCCCGCCGCATCCAGGCTGGTGCCATCGGCAAACTGGCTCAGGTGCAGACCTTCGGCGTGTGCAGCGGGTTCTCCGATCCACCCAAGACGGCCAACCTCGAAGGCCGCTTGCAGGGACTCGTCTGGGTCAATGACATCGCGCTCGGCTGCGATCTGATAGGAAATTTCGACATCCATGCCATTGATGTTGCGCTGTGGGTCATCGGCGAGCGCCCGGTCTCGGCTGCCGGCTCCTCGCGCACCGCGCGGCCCAACCCGCATGGCGATTCGCACGACGTGTGCTCGCTGGTCTATCAATATGCCAACGGGGTGGTTCACAACCATTTCGGGCAGGCGCTCAACAACGCGTCCGAAGGTGCCTTGTCGGCCGTCTGTCACGGGCCCGTGGCCCATGCGCAGATCAATTACTGGGGCAAGTCGTTTGTGCGGGGCGGTCCGCAACAATACAACGGCGGCGCGGTCGAAAACCTCTACGAAGCCGGTGCCGTGCGCAACATCGCCAGCTTCCACCAACAAATCAGTGGCGGGGATTTTGCCAACGCCACGGTGCGCCGGGCGGTGGACGGATGCCTCACCTGCATCCTCGGCCGCGAGGCCGCCGCGCGCGGCACGGTTCTAACAATGGAGGGCCTGCTCAAGGAAAACCGCAAACTTGAAATCAACTTGGAAGGACTCAAGGCATGACCCGCAATCCCGTTCTATCATTGCTTGCCGGCCTCGCTCTCACCTCAGGGTGCTTGGCGGCACAACCGGCGTTTTTCGCCATGGACACCGGCACCCGCGACGCCACCCACCAGACGGCTGAGTCGCAAGTGGCGCTGGTCAAGGAGCTTGGCTTCGCTGGCATCGGCCCCTGCTACTCGAAGCCGCAGGCGCTGCGGGAAATGTTAGAATCCGTCGACCGCCAGCACTCGAAGTTGTTCGCGCTCTATGTGGGGCTTGATCTCGATGCCGCCACACCGCTGAGCCCGGCGATCCGCGACGCGATCGACCAATTGCGCGGCCGTGATGCGCTCATTTGGTTATACGTCACCTCCAAGGCTAACAAGCCGTCCGATCCCGCGGGCGATGCACGCGCCGTGCCAATCCTGCGCGAGGTGGCGGACTTGGCGGAGCCGGCCGGAGTGAAGGTCGCCCTTTATCCGCACGCCACCATGTGGGTCGAACGCGTCGATGACGCGGTGCGGCTGGCGCGCCAGGTGGAGCGCAAAAACTTCGGTGCGACCTTCAACCTCTGCCACTGGTTGATGGTCGATGGCAAGGACCTGGACGCCAGCCTGAAAGAAGCACTTCCCTATCTGTTCGTGGTGACCCTCAGCGGTGCTGATACCGGCGGCAAGGATTGGGGGAAATTGATCCAACCGTTGGACAGCGGCAGCTTCGACGTGAGCCATGTTCTAACAAAGCTGAAACAGCTTGGCTATGCCGGCCCGGTCGGCTTGCAACACTACGGCATTCCAGGTGACGTCCGTGCCAACCTGCTGCGCTCGATGAACGCCTGGCAGCGGATGCAAGACACAGCCCTCATGCCGCCGGGTGCGGCGCTCGCCGCGTGGGAAACCGCCACCGGTTGGAGCGAGGTGGGAAATGTGAGCCTCGACCCGCAGCGCCCCGGCCACTTGAAAGGCGAGCCCGGCACGGGCGTGTTGGTTTCGCAGGGAGCGGGCCAGTATCTGCTCACCAAGGAGCGCTTCGGCGACGTCGAGGTGCATCTCGAGTTCATGATCCCGCAGCATTCCAACTCCGGCGTTTACTTCCTCGGCAGCCACGAGGTGCAAGTCTACGACAGCTTCAGCGTCGTTAAGGACCAATACCCCGGCATCGAATGCGGCGGCATCTATCCGGAATGGGTCAACAACGCCAACGTCCGCGGCCATTCGCCATCGGTCAATGCCAGCAAACCGCCCGGTGAGTGGCAATCATTCGACGTCACCTACCGCGCCCCGCGCTTCGACGCCGCTGGTAACAAAACCCGCAACGCCCGCTTCGACAAGGTTGTGCACAATGGCCAGCTCGTGCAGGAAAATGTCGAGTTGTTAGGACCGACCCGCGTCGGTCTCGCCGAGCAAGCGCGCGGCCCGCTGCGCCTCCAAGGCGACCACGGCCCGGTCGCCTATCGCAACCTCCGCGTCCGCCAGCTCAGTGAGTGAGGTTGACGTTTGGGGAATCGGCGATAGGATGCCGGTCAATCAATCCCACCCCCTTATGTCCGACCCACTCTTCACCCCGCTGCAAGCCGGAGCCTTGCAATTGCCCAACCGCATGGTCATGGCGCCGCTTACCCGTTGCCGTGCCTCAGCCGGGCGCGTGCCCAACGCGCTGATGGCTCAATACTATGCCCAACGCAGTTCGTTCGGCCTGATCCTTTCGGAAGCCACCGCAATCTCGCCGCAGGGGGTCGGTTATCCTAACACCCCGGGCATCTGGTCCGCCGAGCAGGTCGCGGGCTGGAAACTCGTCACCACGGCCGTGCATCAGGCGGGCGGATGCATTTTGCTGCAACTCTGGCATGTCGGGCGCATTTCAGATCCGGTCTATCTGGATGGTGGGCTGCCGGTGGCACCCAGCGCGCTTGCGGCACGCGGGAAGGTCAGCCTGATCCGCCCCGAGAAGGAATTTGTCACGCCCCGCGCGTTGGAACTCGGTGAAATCCCCGGCATCGTCGATGACTACCGCCGTGCCGCAGAAAACGCCCAGACCGCCGGCTTCGACGGCGTCGAAATCCACGGTGCCAATGGCTATCTGATCGACCAATTTCTCCAGGATTCATCTAACAAACGCACCGATGTCTATGGCGGATCGATCGAAAACCGCGCGCGATTTTTATTAGAAGTGACCGAGGCCGTGGTGTCGGTGTGGGGTGCGGACCGGGTGGGTGTGCACCTTGCGCCGCGCGGCGACACCCATGACATGGGCGATTCTAACATCGCGGCGGTGTTCCGCCATGCCGCCCGCGAACTCGGCAAGCGCAAGCTCGCGTTCCTGTGTGCCCGTGAATCCCATGATAAGCCGTCGCTCGGCCCGTCGCTCAAACAAGCATTCGGCGGTGTCTTCATCGCCAACGAAAGTTTCACCGCGGAGGCCGCGCGCGAGGCGATCCGTTCCGGTGCCGCTGATGCGGTGGCCTTCGGCAAAGCCGCCATTGCCAATCCCGATCTGGTCGCGCGCTTCCGCAGCGGCGCGCCGCTCAACCCGCCCGATCCGATGACCTTCTACGGCGACGGCCCGCGCGGCTACACCGACTATCCGTTTCTGTGAGCCACGGGCACGTCACGGCATAGAGTACGGCAAAGTGAGGCGCCAACGGCGCCGCTGCTTTGACTGGGCCTGGTGACTCGCGGCGTTCGCGCCAGACACAACCCTCATCGAAGAACGCGGGTCAGCCTTTCCATGGCTTGCAAAGCCAGCAATCCTTGTTATCCTTCCCCCATGACCTCAGCCACCCTGCTCCTCGCCCAGCAAGCCATGCCACACATCAGTGCGACTTACTGGATCATCATTGGTGCTTCGATGTTGGTGAGCCTCCTCGTGAGCAGCACACTCAAGCGCCGCTTCAACGAGTATGCGCAAATCCCGATCCGCCTCACCGGCGCGCAAATCGCCGAAGCCATGCTCCGCCAAAACGGCATCACCGACGTGAGCGTCATCTGCACCGCCGGCCAGCTCACCGACCACTACGATCCGGTCAGCAAGACCGTCAATCTGAGTGAAGATGTTTACGCCAGCAACTCGGTGGCGGCCGCAGCGGTGGCAGCGCACGAATGCGGCCACGCGGTCCAACACCAGCAGGCCTATACCTGGCTCGCCTTACGTTCGCAATTGGTTCCCGCCGTCCAGTTCTCTACCAATCTGCTCAACTACATCATGATGCTCAGTCTGTTCGGGATGGTCTACTTCGGGCCGACCATGCTGTGGATCTACATCGCCCTGTTCGGCATCACCACCTTGTTTGCCTTTGTCACCCTGCCGGTCGAGTTCGATGCCAGCCGCCG
>JBAXOF010000311.1:0-4756 GCA_037133375.1 Verrucomicrobiota bacterium
GCCTACGAAGAGCGCGCCCTGCTCGTAAGGCGCATTCGTGAGAATGCGGCTTGGGAATGCGCGCAAGAACGTCAACAGCTTGCTCTTGCCTGCGGCAGTTGCCGAACCTATGGTCCGCGAGCCATGCCAGATCTCATGAGACTCTGCGCCACCCTGCTCGGAATCGGAGCGGTGGCCACGTCTTTGCCGGCCCAGACGCCGGTCATGGCCGTCGAGCAACCGCCCGGCACCAACATTGCCGACACTGGCACCAAGAACTTCAACACCGTGCTGGTCGGCTCGAGCACAACTCTAACTTTTACTATCAAAAACACCGGCGACGGCGACCTAACGGGTTTGACCATCACCAAGGGCGGCACCCATGCGGCCGATTTCACCGTCACGTCCAACCCGAGCGCCCCGGTGAGCGGTCCGAGCGGAACCACCACCTTCAACGTCCGCTTCACCCCATCGGCGGTGGGTGCGCGCAGCGCCGCCATTCACATCGCCAATAACGACGCCACCCAAAACCCGTTCGACATCATTCTCACAGGCAAGGCGACCCTTACCAAATCCATCGGGGCGGTTTGGTTTATCGGCGACTCGATCACCCAAAGCAACGCGGATGGGGACGGCAACGGGTCGCCACGCAAATCACTCTATGACCTGCTCACCGCCAATGGTTACACCTTCACCTTCACCGGGCATTACACCGCGAATGTGGATGGGCTGCCCACCACCGGCGATACCCCCGACACCAACCTCTATCAATATCACTCGGGGATCTCCGGCTCGGTGATCGGCAGCGACCTGAGCGGACGCACCGGCATGACCCAGAATATGTCAAGCTTCTGGACCAGCGGGCGCTTGGCAACGGTCAAGCCGGACGTCGTCCTGATCATGTTAGGAACCAACGATGTGGATCAAGCCGTGGATCTGGCCAACGCGCCGGCGCGGCTCACCACGCTGCTCAACACGCTCTACGCCCAGCCCGGAGTGGGCGCGCCACGGGTGATGGTCGCCAGCATCCCGCCGAACCGGACCAGCGCCGAGGATCCAGCCAACACCGCCACCTTCAACTCGGCGGTGCCCGGAGTCGTCAATGCCCAGCGGGCGCTCGGCCGCAACGTGAGTTATGTCGATCAATTCACGCCGCTGGAGACTGCCTACGTCACCAACATGATGGGGGACAACCTCCACACCAACGCGACAGGCAACGCGAGCTTGGCCCAACAATGGTTCAACGCGATCGCCAGCGTCCCGCCCAGCGCGCCAGCCATCAGCGTGGCGCTACCATCTAACAATCCACTAACCTCCGACAGCAGCAGCATCAACTTCGGGTCAGTTCTAACCGGCGCCCAGACGACCCTGGTCTTCACAGTAAAAAACACCGGCATGGTCATCTTGAGTTCGATCAAGCCAAGCAAGGACGGGACCAACGCTGGGGATTATGTGATCGCCACCACGCCGGCCACTTCGATGAACGCGGGTGGCAGCTCAACTTTCAGAGTCACCTTCCTGCCCACCGCCGCCGGCACGCGGGTGGCCACCCTGCATATCGCCAGCAACGCCAGCATCAGCCCGTTCAACATCGCCCTGATAGGCACCGGCACGGGCACCACCCTGCAAGCGTGGCGCGTAAGCCAGTTCGGCAGCGCGGACAACAGTGGTGATGGCGCGGATCTCAACGATTATGACCATGACGGCCTACCCAACCTCATCGAGTATGCCTTCGGCCTGAACCCGAAACAAAGCGACGCCGGATCACTGCCGCAACTGCCGCAACTGCAACAAGCCGCGGGCAGCCTCGTGTTCAGCTTCACCCACCCCCCCGGCATCAGTGACATCACCTACGGCGCGGAGTGGAGCCCCACGCTTCTATCAGACAGTTGGACACCGGTCGCCGATACCAGCACCCCGCCACAGCACACCTTCAGCGTGCCCGGCGGCACCTACCCGCAACTCTTCATGCGGCTGCGGGTCACGCACCCGTAGCGCCGCGGGCTACTTGCGGCCGAAGCCCTCGACCTTGAGCCATGAGGTGCAATCGCGCGTCCAGTCCAGGCATTTGGCGGGGTCGGCGGGGTTGCCACCCAAGCCCATGCCATGGCCGCCTTTTTCATAGACATGCAAATCGAAGCGCACGCCGACGCGGCGCAGGGCAAGGGCGAACTCGAGGCTATTTTCCACCTTGACGGCACCGTCCTCCCAGGTGTGCCAGATAAAACACGGCGGGGTTTGCGGCGTGACCTGCAGTTCGTTGGACAGCAGCTTCACCAACTCGGGCGACGGATCCTTTCCTAACAAATTATTTTTGGACCCCTGGTGTGTGTTAGATCCCATTGAAATGACCGCGTAACACAGGATACCGAGATCCGGACGCGAGCTCTGGCGCTCAACGACATCCGTGGCCTTGGCATCGCCCGCGTCAAAATGAGTCAGCAAGGTTGAGGCGAGATGGCCGCCGGCCGATGAACCCATGATACCAATGCGCTTGGGATCCACCTGCCATTCCTCGGCGCGAGCACGGACCAGACGCACGGCGCGGGCGGCATCGCCGAGCATCACGGGATGGCGATAGCCAGCACTGCCGAGACGATATTTAAGCACAAACCCGGCGATGCCCTGGGTATTGAGCCACAGCGCGTAATCCTTGCCCTCGTGACCCGCGAGACCGCCGTAGCCGCCGCCGGGGCAAATCACCACGGCCGCACCGGTGGCCTTGTCGGGTGGCACCAAATACGGGGTGAGGGTGGGAATATCCTTGTCGGCGCTGCCCAGCGCGCCGGGAGCAGCGGCGGGCCAGAGTGGAACAGGTTGGTGGTCTTGGGCCAAAATCCGGAAGGTTGTCACAAGCGCCAGGGTCATGCCGGTCAGGAGTTTCATAAGACACCGAGCCTAGCCCGAAGCTCGGATTGACGTCAACCCTGGCGAAAATGTTTCACAATCCGCTTGAGGTCGGGCGGGAGATGACACAAGTTGCTGGCGCAACATTCCATGGTCAGTGTCACCTCCATTCTTGAAGCCGCTTACGATTCCAAGATCGAAAGCAATGTGATCGTCACCCGCGTGGACGCGGCGATGAATTGGGTGCGGAAAAATTCGCTATGGCCGATGCCGATGGGATTGGCGTGCTGTGCGATCGAGTTGATGGCAACGGCGTCGGCGCGGTTTGACATTTCGCGGTTTGGGATGGAAGTGATGCGATTTTCACCGCGACAAGCGGACGTGTTGATCGTCTCTGGCACGGTGACCTACAAGATGGCGCTGGCGGTCAAACGGATCTGGGACCAGATGCCGGAGCCAAAATGGTGCGTGGCCATGGGTGCCTGTGCGTCGAGCGGAGGGATGTATCGCAGCTATGCGGTGTTGCAAGGGATTGACCAACTCATCCCAGTGGATGTGTATATTTCCGGCTGCCCGCCGCGGCCCGAGGCGTTGATCGCCGGCCTGATGCGCCTGCAGGAAAAAGTGGATACCGAGCACGCCCTGCTGGATCAGAAACGAAGCCTGTTGTCCAAGCCTGCCGCCACCCCCGCCGTTTAACCTAACCGAAATTTCGAACCATGGCCGCCGCAGATGATGTGAACCGACTCCGCGAGTCCGCCGGAGCTGAAGGCTGGGAAAGCGTTGAATTCCGTGGCGAGCAGACTCTGCGTGTGCCCATCGAGGCGCTGCACCAAGTGTTGACACAATGCCGCCACGACCTCGGCTACGCCATGCTGCTGGATATTTCCGGCGTGGATCACCTCGGCGAGGAACCGCGCTTTGAAGTGGTTTATGAACTGGCCGCCGTGGATGATTCCAAACACCTGCGGGTGAAAGCCAAGGTGGCCGACAACCAAGCGGTGCCCAGCGCAGTGGATTTATGGCAGGCGGCCGACTGGCATGAGCGCGAGGTGTGGGATCTGATGGGGATTGGGTTTGCCGGCCATCCGAATTTGCAACGAATTCTGATGTGGGAAGGCTATCCGTATTTTCCGTTGCGCAAGGATTTTCCATTAGCAGGACGGCCGACTGACTTGCCGGATGTGGCCTTCACCGGGGTGGCGCCGATGGCGGGTGGTCCCTTTGTATCGACCGCAGGCGCTCCTAACACAGTGCTGCGCGAACCCCGCTCGCAAGCCGGCGATTGATCTGCCCGCATCCGCCTGTTGCAATTGATCACCCATACCGCCATGCAATGGATGGGCCAACTCATGTCTGAAACCACCCGGCGCTGCAGCCTACTGGCGCAAGCGCGCTGGCCATGGGTCATCGCCGCGCTGATCCTGGCCATCCATGGCCTGGTGGCATACGCCGGAGGTCCACAGCAAGTTCCCAACCTCTATCTAACACTCGGCTTGCGCCGTGACGAGGTGCTGAGCGGGAGTGTCTGGCAACTGCTCACCTATGCCTGGTTGCATGGCAACGGCTGGCACGCCCTGATCAATGCGTTGTGTGTGCTCATCCTGGGAGGGCGTGTGGAGCATCTGCTGGGGCAACGTGGGTTTCTAACAACCCTTGCCGGCGGGGTGATTGGCGGTGCCCTGGGTCACCTGTTGCTGGCAGATGAAGGCCGCGAGGCATTTCCATTGGTGGGCATTTCCGGTGCCTGCGTGGCTCTGCTGCTGGTCATCACCACGCTTTCGCCGCAATCGCGAATGCTGCCACTGCCGGTTTCAGGCCGCAGCTTGGGCCTGGGCATTCTCATCGCCGCCTTGATGCTGGCCCTGGCCAATCCACAACTCGGCCTGCCCGGCTTGGCCCAAGTCGGCCAGTCCCTCGTGACCCACGG
>JBAXOF010000312.1:0-4742 GCA_037133375.1 Verrucomicrobiota bacterium
TGTTGCGCCGCAACACCACGCCCGCCAGGCCGATGGCAAACAGCAGCCCGGAGACTAGGAGATAGTTGTTAAGAGTGGCCATGAGGAGAGGGGAGTTATCAGTTAGCAGCTATCAGTGATGAACAAGATCGGTCGGATCAGTCGGATCAGTCGGATGGGGTTGCCTTTTTCGAGAGCGCCACGCAACCGACGGTGGCGACCAGCAGCAGCACACCAAGGATTTGGAGCGGCAGATTGTAGTCGGTGAATAGGATGCGGCCGATGAGATGCACATCCGGCAAACTGCCGGCGTTGAGCGCGGTGGCGATCTTTCCGGTCGCGGCGATGGTTCCGGAATCGACCAGGGTGCCGGAGGCTTGCGCGAGGGTCGCCTTGTCGAGGGCGGGTAGCTGGGCATCGGCAGTGCGCGACAAGACAGTGATGAGTTGGGCACCAAAGGCAATGACGAGGCCGAGGCCGGCGAGAATCGGCACCAAAGGCTTGGCGCGCCTTACCTCATCCTTCAGGTCCAGCAACATGATGATGAAAAGGAACAACACCATCACCGCACCGGTATAAACCAGGATTTGAATAACCCCAACAAAGAACGCGCTGAGCCCGATGAAGAGGCCGGCGAGCCCGACAAAACAGGTGACCACCGCCAAGGCGCTGGCCACCGGATTGCGCAATGCGATGACCGCAACGCCGCCAATAAGCATCACGAGCGAGAGCGGCCAGAAGAGGTAGGATGGCATGGGGGGTGGGGGTAAAAGCTGAAATGCTGAAATGCTGAAATGCTGAAATACGGAAAGTAAGAAAGGGGGGCGATTAACAAATAACTGATAACCTATAACTCACTTTAGCTCATTCCACTTGTTGATGAGACCGGTGCGGACGCCGCCGATTTCGTAGAGTTTCTTTTTGTTATGGACCATTTCCTGGCGAGTGGTGCCCAGGACGACGTAGTCCTTGCGCAGGAAGATGGCTTGTTCGGGGCAGACTTCCTCGCACATGCCGCAGTAAATGCAGCGGATCATGTCGACGTCGAATTCCGCGGGGCGTTTTTCCACCTTGGCCCATGGGTCATCGGAGGGGATTTCAGCAGGGATGATTCTGATGGCCTTGGGCGGGCAGATGAATTCGCAGAGTTGGCACGAGACGCAGCGTTCGCGGCCTTGCTCATCGGTGACCAGCGCGGGCGCACCCCGGTAGTATTCGGGAAGATGCGCATCCCAATTTTGCTCGGGATATTGCATGGTCACACCGAGGCCGGAGGACGCCAGATCCTTGGCCCCCATGGATTTTCCGATGAGGGATTTGACCGCGTGCCTCAGGGTGAGGAAAAACCCCTTGCACAGCGCAGTTAGATAGATCTTCTCGCCGAAACCGAGCTTGGGACGTGGGACTTTGATGACTGCCATGGAGAAAAATGGTGAAGGGTTGTCAGGCGCGCAGGATATTGGGTTTGGGCTCGGAGACTTGGGCGACCCAGATGATGGCGACGGTGACGCTGACGAGCAGCAGCGCGCCGAGGCCGATGATCGCGGCTTGCAGGTGGGGGGCGGCCACAATCAACGCGGCGAGGAACACATTGATCAGGGCGGCCTCAAAGAAAATCACCCAGCCGAGCTTCATCAACTGGTCGTAGCGGAAGCGGGGGATAGTCCAGCGCACCAGAATGAAAAACAGGATGAAGGCGACCACTTTGGCGATGAAAATTCCCAGATGAATAAGTCCGCCAAACCCAAAGCCACCGAGGCTGAGGTTGGAAATCCATGAATCGGTGCCGAACCCGAGTGACCAACCACCGAGGAAGACGGTGACAATGAGCGCGGAGCCAACGACCATGGCGGCGTATTCACCCATGAAGAACATGGCGAATTTCATCGACGAGTATTCGGTGTGATAGCCACCGACCAATTCCGTCTCGCACTCGGGAAAATCAAAGGGCATGCGGTTGGTTTCCGCAAAGATGGAGACGGTGAAGATCAGAAAGGCAATCGCCGCAGGAAACCAGAACAGCAATTTCTCCGTTAGAGGATGGCTCGCATCATGCCCCCAGAGTGGCAGCAACAACCAGCCGTGGTCGGCTTGTTGTTGGACGATGTGGCTGAGATTGAGGTCGCCGAAGTAAAGCAACACCGGAATGATCGAGAGGCCAAGGGCGATTTCGTAGGAAATCATCTGCGCGGTGGAGCGAACGCCACCGAGGAAGGAAAACTTCGAGTTAGACGACCAACCGGCTATGGTGATGCCATAGACGGTGATGGAGGCGATGGCGAAAATGAACAAGGGACCGATGTCGAGATCGGCGATGACCAGTTTCTCGGTGTGACCAAACACGGTGATTGGCGTGCCGAAGGGAATCACACAGGCGGTGATGAGTGCGGGGGCCACGGTGAGCGCCGGGGCAAGCCAGTAAAACGCCTTGCGGACATGTTGCGGGGTGAAGTCCTCCTTGAGAAAAAGCTTGATGCCGTCGGCAATGGGTTGGATCAGCCCGCCAATGCCGAAAATTCCGCAGTCTTTCTTGAAGCCGAAAAGCGTGAGGGGGATGCCCACCCGGTTAGGGCCCACCCGATCCTGGATGACCGCACAAAAGCGCCGCTCGAAAAAGACCGAAACCGGCACCAACGGCAACACCACGCAAAAGGTGAGGGCAACAATCTTGATGAGGAGGATGAAGAGATCTGACATAACTGATAACTTTTAACCTCTAACCCATAACATTTAACCATTCCGCGCCCGCTCGTTTTCCAAGAGTGGAATCTTGTATCCGGTGTCGATGATGGGGATGCCGGCGGGGTCGATTTTGGCGAGGCTGAGGGTTTGGAATTGGCTGAGGGTGGCGGCGAGGTGGGCGAAAACATCCTCGATTTGGTCAAGCTGGGATTTCTCGCCGGTGATGGACTGGATCAGGTCGCGCAGGATTTCCCAATCATCACGGGCTTGGCCGGGCGCGTCCGTGGCGCGGTTGAGGCGTTGCAGGCGGCCGGATAGGTTGACCATCGAGCCGCGCTTTTCGGTGAACGCCGCGGCGGGCAGCACGAGGTGGGCGGCCTCGGCGGTGGGGTTGGCAAGGATGTGGGTGTGGAGCAGGAAGTCGAGCTGGCCGAGGTCTGCGGCGGTGAATCCGGCGTCGCTGATGAGATCTTCGCCGAGGACGATGAGGGCCTTGATGGCACCGGAGCGGACTTGCTCGCGGATGGCATTGAGGGCGGTAAACGGGTCAGTGGTGGCGAAAACGAGCTTCGCGCCGGTGGTGTTAGGGTTGCGGTCGGCGGCGATGAGCAGGGCATCCGCAGCGGCAAACCGCGGGACCAGCGCGACCTGTGTGGTGCCGATGGCCTGGGCCAAATCGCGGGTGAGGAGGAGTTCCTCGTTGGTCATGCGTCCGGAGGCGATGATGGCGGTTTGTTCCGGTGGGTGCGCCTTGAGTGCTGCGGCAGCCTGTTGCAAGGCTGCGGGCCAAGTGGTCGGGTCGTGGTGCGCGCCATTCTTGACCAGCGGCTCGGTGAGCCGCGCCGCGCTGTCGATATAGTGGAAATTAAGGCGGTGGGAATCCGCCATCCAATCGGAATTGACGTCGTTGTTGCGGCGCGGGGTGATGCGGTGGAGGGTGTTTTCGCGGGTCCAGACTGTGATGTTGGTGCCGGTGCCGCAGTTGACGTCGAGCGTGGGCGTCTCCTTGAGAAACCACACCCGCATTTGAAAGCGGAAGTCGTTGACGGTGAGCGCGCCGACCGGGCAGATGTCCGCAGTGTTGAGCGAGTAGTTGGAATCCAGCAGGTGCCCGGGGTGGACGCTGAGCGTGGTGTGGGTGCCGCGCTGGGTGAAACCTAACACCGGCTCGCCCGCCACTTCATCCATGAAGCGGATGCAGCGGCCGCAGAGGATGCAGCGCTCGTCGTCCAAGCGGATGCGCGGGCCGATGGCCACGTTCTTGGGCTTTTTGACCTTGGCATCAACGAAACGCGAGGTGCCGCGGCCATGGCCGACGGCGTTTTCCTGGAGGCGGCATTCGCCGGCCTTATCGCAGATCGGGCAATCCAGCGGGTGGTTGATGAGCAGAAACTCCATGACGCCCTCGCGGCAGGTTTCGATAAGCTCGCTGGTGGTGCAGATGCCGAGGTTTTCGCTCACGGAATTGGCACAGGCGATGACCGGCCTGGGCATCCAAGTGATGGGTTCGTAGCCTTGAGCGTCGCGCTGAGGTTCCTGGCCGGGAGCGGGGCGGGGGGGCATGCCGATCTGCACCATGCACATCCGGCAATTCCCCGGCGCGCTCAATTTCGGGTGGTAACAATAATGCGGCACGGCCACCGCCACTTGGCGGCAGGCCTCGATCATCCGCGTGCCTTTGGAAAATTGGTGCCAGATGCCGTTGATCTGCACGTTGACCATGCCCGTCTCGGCTGCAAGATCCTTGGGTAACTGGGGTTGTGCCTGCGCAAGAGGGGTGTCGCTCATGGGTCGTGGAATAGGCCGGACGGGCTGGGCTGGATTCGTTTGGGGGCTTGTCGCCGCCGACGATGCATGGTCACCCCCAACCCGGCAAGCCTGCGTTGCGAAATAAAATGCGGGCGGAGCCGCTGAGCGGGCTCGGTCGCCTCCGGTGGCACCCCGACATTGACACCGCCTTCTAGTGGCTCCTGGCCAACCGTTCAAGAAAGAGGAAGAGCCTCCCGCAGGATGCGGGAGGAGGCACCCTGGAAGGGTGCGCCACCCAACTGGAAGTCTGCCCACTGCCCACTGCCCACTGC
>JBAXOF010000313.1:0-4732 GCA_037133375.1 Verrucomicrobiota bacterium
GAAATCCCCTTGTGACCCATGCGTGAATGCAGCAAGGAGGTGAAGTTGTAATCCTCGTCGATCTGCTGACCGTCCGGATGATAGAGCCCGGGTTGACTCGGCATCGCCAGACTGTAGTGGTCATAGAAATTGTCGCCTATCAGAAATTCCTCATCCAACTCCTCGCGCCGGCTGTGGCAGGTGGCACACAAGTGCATCCACTGCTGCGGCGTGAATTTCTGCTTGGGATCGACGATGCATGCGCTGGCCGCGTGCTTGGGCCGCGACGGTCCGTGGCATTGCGCGCAGCCGATGCCCTCCTCGAGCCAGCTTGTGGCGTAGCCATCGGTATCTGGCTGATAATTTTTTCGATACTGGGAAAAATGGCAGTAGGCGCACTGGCTGTTCCAGTTCATGCCGCGTTGGGTCCAGTGCCCCCATTCATGCGGCTGGCGTTGGTCGCTGCCAAACATGCTGAACCATTCCTGTTTGACTGGGTCCCACGCGGCATCCGGCACCTGATAACGGCCCTTGCCGAAATCCACCACATATTGAATCAACGGCCGGTGGCCGATGGCCATCGGCGGGGACAGCGCAAGCGGTGGCACCTTCGAGGCGTCATCCCGCCACTCGAGGCGCGGCGCGCTCTCACCGCCGGAAAATTGCCAGCGCACCTTGCCCAACTCCAACGGCTTGGCCCGGAACGCCCAGGCATCCTCGACCTGGCCCACCTTGCGATGGGCCAGGGCATGCATCGATGCGCGCCAGATTTTATCAGCATCCTGGTGACAGGTGGCGCATTCGGCTGACTTCGCCATCGGTGGCAACGCCTTGCCGCCCGGCGCTGAATTCTCCGCCTTCCGCCCGCATGAGCCAAGGCTCAGTGCCAGCGGAATCACCAGCCACAATGAACGGGAAATCCTCACGCACCAGATGTGCGTCATGACACCCGGTCCATCAAGCAAAACCGTGCTTGCTTACCGTGGCTGCGGTGTCCCGCCTCCAGATTCACCATCCGCCACAGTCACGATGTTCTTCGCAGAATGCGTGTGCCCCTCAGTAGTTGCGGCTTCCAGCCGCATCGTTTCTTCCGAGGGCATCTCTGGGCTGGAAGGACGTTCCGCAGGATGCGAAACGGGACACGCAGGATGCGTGTGCCCCCTCCCTTGCCCAATGCCTTTACTACCGCCCCGCGGCTTTGATCAATCCGAGCAGGCGCAGGTTGAAGGCATCGGCGGCGGCGAGTTGCTCCAGGCCCAGATGCATGCGGTAGCGCCAGTAATGGGGGATGATGGCGGGCACGTTGATGCGTTCAGCCTCGGGGTCCGGGTGGTGCAGCGATTCGTCGATCGCGAGCAAATCCTGCAGGGGGAAAACCGCCCACATGGCCGGCGAGTGGAGGTGCAGCACGAGGATGCGGCTGGCGGTCTCCCCGGACAATTCGGGTGCGGGTTCCTCTATGCCTAACATGCTGGATGCGAAGTGACCGGTTAGATCGGGGTTCTCGCGCCACCATCCGCGCAGGGTGGGCATGTCATGGGTGGACGGACTGACCACGCTCATGTAGGGCGCGTCGGCGGTGTGGGCGAAATCAGCCTGCGGTTTTTTTGGCATGCGCTGGATTTCTAGCGACAGGATGCCGAGTTCGGCGAGCACTCCGGGAACACAGTCGGGAACCATGCCGAGATCTTCGCCACACAATAACATCTGACTGGCGGCGCGCAGCAGCGGCAGTTTGTCATAGCCACACGCCTGCCAGAACAGTTCTTGGCGGCGGTGAAAATAGTCATTATACAAGTCATCGAACCGCCACTTCATGTCCTCGTCGAGTTCCTGATAGGAGCGCGTGGTCTGCAGCAGGCACCGCGGATGGAACAAGCTGCCGTTGGAAGCGGGAACTTCTAACAATAATACTTCGCCCGCGCAATCCAACAAGGCCTCACGAATGGCCGTGTTACGGTCGTGTTGTGGCGCGTCGGCCGCAGTCAATTCAGCGAACACCTCGACAATCCGCCGCTGGGTGGCTACCGCCTCCTGCAACTTCCAATAGTCATGCCCGCAGGGCTCGAGATAAGCTTCCTTGACGCAGGCAACGTCCCCACCGAAGCGCTCGACCAACGAATGCTCGCGAATATAGGGACGGCAGAACCGGTTGAAATCAAAGCGGATGCCGCGCGCATGCAACTCGTCGATGGCCACCGGGATGGCCGGATCAAACCAGCCCATGAGGCCCTCCACCTGGTCGTATGGAATCTGCCAGATGCGGAAAAATCCGAGAATGTGATCGATGCGATAGGCATCGAAATAGCGGCCGAGGTGGGCGAAGCGCGCCCGCCACCAGGCGTAGCCGTCGGCGTGCATGGCGTCCCAGTTGTAGGTTGGGAACCCCCAGTTTTGGCCCTTGACGGCGAAGGGATCCGGTGGCGCGCCCGCCTGCGCATCCATTTTGAACAAGTGCGGCCGCGACCAGGCATCCACGGAGTGGCGGTCCACGCCGATAGGCAAATCCCCCTTGAGGGCGATCCCGCGAGCATGCATGTGGTGCGCCGCATCCAGCAACTGGCGGTCGAGTTCATATTGCAGCCAGACATGATAGAAGATGTCCGGCCAATGGGTGGCGGACTTATCGAGCAGTTCATCGACGCGTGCCGGGTCAAAGGCGGCCCACTCGCCCCAGTGGGTGAAATCCGCCGTGTGATTGCGCTCACGCATGACACAAAACACCGCGTAAGGAATCACCCAGTCGCGATTGACCTTGAGAAATCCCCGAATCCCCTTGTTAGCCAGCAGCCCGGCTTGATGCTGTTGATAGATCAGGCGAGTGAGGTGGCGTTTCACCTGCGTCACCGCCACATAATCGACAGCGGGCAGCGGATTGAGGTGCTCCCGTGCGGCGGCGAGTTCGTCGGCGAAGCCCGCTGGCATCGGATAGGGCAGGTCGTCGAGACGCAGATAGAGCGGGTGCAAGGCAAACGCGCTGATCGCCGAATACGGATAGGAATCCGTCCAATCATCGGCCGCAGTGGTGTCGTTGATTGGCAGGATTTGAATCATGCGCAACCCGATTCTGTTAGCCCAGTCGGCCAGCGGCTTGAGATCGGCGAACTCGCCGACGCCGAGGCCCGCCGCGCTGCGCAGCGAGAAGACCGGCACCGCCACCCCGCAACCGCGGAATCTTTCCGTCGGGTTGCGGGCATAGCCCTCATCGTTGACCCGTGTCCACTGGCGCGGGCCGCAGGTGTGAGCTGCCAGCACGCGGTTGGCACCTTGCTCGATGGAGGTCATGAAGCCCTTGGTCACGTCGTAGAGGCCATACTTGTATTCGATATGCCAGCCTGCGGGCAGGCTCAGCGGGAGGTGCCAGACGTTGGCGGACACTTCCACCATCGGCAGGGCAAGCTGCCAATTCCAAGCGCCGAGTTCCCGGGTGCTGCCGATGAGACAGGGTGCGTGTCCCGATGGCACCGCCGCCATGTGCAGGCGAAATTCATGATCCGCCACCGGCGGGGCGGTGGACTTTGGGAACGGCCCGCGCTTGGGCAGGATCACACTGAAGGCGTTGGTTTCCAACGCATAGTCCGGGGTGCCGGCCGAACGCCACGTGTCCAATGCCACCACCGTGTCCCGCGCGGCAGGATCCACCTCCATCACCCGCGGCGCCAGCCACTCGTCGAGTTTCACACCGTTGCCCTCCTGGCGCATTTGATAGTGATAGGACAAACGCAACGGACCCAGCCCATGGAGTTCCACGGTCCCTTCCCATTGTTGGTCATTGAGCCAGCGCAGCGGCAGCACTTGTTGGATGCGCACCCCGCTGCCGGTGAAGAACGCCACGAGGTTGAGCCAGAGCGACTGGCCGGGCGCGGTGTGGTAATTGACGCGGAATACGAGTTGCATAGGAACGTCACTTCGCGGCCTTTTTCAACCGGCGCAGGCGTTCCAGCGCGGCACCACTGGTGATCATTTCACGGGAAACCTCAATCCCGTCGCCGATGTTATCCGCCAAACCCGCACAGGCCAGGGCGACCCCGGCATTGAGCAGCACGATGTCGCGTTTGGGTCCGGTTTCGTGGCCAGCGAGAATGGCTTCAAGGATGGTCGCATTGGTTTTGGCATCGCCGCCCTGCAAATCCGCCACCTCGGCATGCCGCAGGCCGAAATCCCCAGGCCACACCTCCTCATCCTCCAGATCCTGATAGGCCCCGGCTTTGCAAATCCGAGTGGCGCCCATTAAGCTGACTTCATCCACTGCGCGGCCATCGGCGGTGGTGCCATGGACGACCCAGGCGCTATCGCGGCCGAGGCGTTCGAGGATTTCGGCAAAGGCCGGGCACAGGTCGCTAGAAAACACGCCGACCAATTGGCACTGCGGGTTGGCGGGATTGAGCAAGGGGCCGATGATGTTAAAAATCGTCCGCAAGCCGCGTGCCGCCAGTTTTTTTCTGACCCCACTAACCGCCTTGAATGCCGGGTGATACATCGGCGCGAACATGAAGCCGACTCCCGCCTTTTCCAGACAGCGCCGGAAGCCATCCGCTGGCAGATCAATGCGCACGCCCAAAGCTTCGAGCACATCCGCGCCGCCGCTGGGCGAGGTGATGCCGCGGTTGCCATGCTTGACGACCACCGCGCCAGCCGCCGCCGCAATGAACATCGCGGTGGTTGAGACATTGAACAGGCCGAGGCGGTCGCCGCCCGTGCCGCACACATCCAAGGTGGGACCCTCCAGATCTAACAATCCAACATGCGGATT
>JBAXOF010000314.1:0-4732 GCA_037133375.1 Verrucomicrobiota bacterium
GCCTACAGATATATGGGATTGCGCGCTTCGCGCGGATCGAAGTTCAGGCTAAAAGAAATCTTCCATGTTGCCGTTTGCCCTTGGCAGAGATGTGGACTAAGATAGCCCCACAATGACCCCGATCAACATTCATGAGGCGAAAACACGCTTGTCCGCCTTGCTGGCCAAGGTGGAGAGCGACGGCGAATCGTTTCTGATCTGCCGCTACGGCAAACCGGTGGGCGAATTGCGTCCGGCACCGCGCCACGCCGGGCGCGATCCGCTGACCATGCACCCTGAATTGGCAGGCAAGATCCTTTATGATCCTACCGAAGCCGCTGATGAAAACGAGTGGCCGGAGGAATGCCGATGATCCTGCTCGACACTTGTGCCCTGCTCTGGCTCACCCTGGATCAAAGCGGATTGAGTTTGCGTGCGAGACGCTGCCTTCACGACCATGCCGGTAGCCTCCATGTATCAGCCGTCTCCGCCTTCGAGATCGGCCAGAAAGTGGCGGCGGGCAAACTCAAGTTGAAAATGAAACCTGGCGTTTGGTTTCCCCGGGCCTGCGAGCTTCACGGTCTGACAGTGATCTCGCTCACGGCAGAGGCGGCTCTGTCCGCGGCAAATCTGCCAGCACTTCACAAGGATCCGTTTGACCGTTTGCTGGTTGCCACGGCCATGGCCCACGGCTATCAGATCGTCACACCCGACCGGAAAATCCGCCAGTATCCCAAAGTCAAAACCGTGTGGTAGTCACGCGACTGGGATACAACTCAGGAACTGTGAGCCTATTTCAATCCGTAAAATCCGTGTAATCCGTGGTTAATCTAACCAAAATAACAAACCATGCTTCGGAGTTCGGGTTGATTGCGCTTTGCAGCAAGGCCGGATTGCGGCATGCTTACGCTCATGCGATTCCCACTTGTGCGTCCTGTGTCGCTGGCCGCGATCCTCGGATTGACGTGCGGCGGTTTGTTTGCCCAAACCGTCGTCAAACCGGTGAGCGCGCCGTCCAAAATCGAACCGGGCCTTGAGCTTGCCGTGAATTGGAAATGGTGGGTCGCACCAGCGCAGAAACAGGACTGGGGTATGCCGCTGCCGGAAGCCTTGATGCCGAAGTTGCCCGGCACCGCCTCGCCGGCGACGCAGCGCCCGGAGACCTACGAAGTGAAGAAAGGCGATGCCCTCGCCAAAATCGCGAGGAAGTTCGGCATGACCGCCGCGCAGTTGAAGCAGTTCAACGCTCTGCAAGACGACCTCATTCACATTGGCCAAGTGCTGCGCATTCCCAAGCCTGAGCAGGTTCTTGCGATGGCACCGCCGCCACCCGAACCGAACAAGGAGGTTGCTGGCAAGAAGAACGCTGACAAGCCGGCGGGGGCACTGGAATACGATCCTGGCGCCGAGGCGAGGCTCGAACTCGAGAACGTGCTGTTGCAGGTGTTCCTTGATCGGGAAATGTTTGCGCCGGGCGCGATCGACGGCAAGTCCAACGCGACGTTCCAGAAGATCCGCCAGATCTATCAGAACACGCACGATGACGCCGCAGATCCCGGTCTGTTGAAGGCGAAAGCCGAGGCCACGCTCAAGCAACCCTACACGCACTATATCCTGCGCGCGGAGGATTTCAAATTCATCAGGACACCCAAGGCCGAGTCGTTGGTGGCCCGCAGCCGCGGCGAAGCCGCTTCCGCCAAGAAGAAAAGCGCCAAGGCTGGCACTCCTGCGCCAACCGTCCCGCCTGCCACGATTGACGAGTTGGTCGCAGCGGATTTCCTCGGCTACACCAGCGCGTGGGAATTCGTCGCGGAGCGTTTCCATTGCGACGAGGTGTTTCTGCATCAGATCAATCAACGTCTGAAAGGGACGCCTGGCGTCGGTGCCGAGTTTCTGGTGCCTAACGTTATTCCGTTAGAAATTGAAAAGGCACTGGAGCTCCCGTTGCAGTCGGCCGCCGATCCGCAGAAGCCGGTTGCCGCCGCGGTGGTGGAAGCGTCCCGCTTGGAAATCTCCTGCGCGGGAAGACTCATCGCCGTTATGCCGCTGGCTTCGGCGCGCCCGGGTCTTCACGGCCACGGCTCATGGACCGTGCTCGATGCCATCCCGCAGCCGCACCTGGCCACCAAGCGCGAACCGCGTGAAGTGCCTAAACACAAGCCCGCGCCGACGGCGGGCACACCCAGTCCGGACCCTAAGTCCGTGCTTGACCCACCTCTGGACAAGGAACAATACCTCGCATCCGGCCCTAATAATCCCGTCGGCATCATCTGGCTCAATCTCGCCAAGTCCGGCAGCACCGAGCCCTTGCCCTACGGCTTGCACGGCACCAGCATCCCCGCGCGAATGAACACCCTCCAAGGCATCGGCGGACTGCGCCTCGCAAACTGGGACATCGCCCGCGCCGCACGCCTGATGCCCGTCGGCACGACGTTGCAGTGGAGGGCGCGCTAGCCGAAAATGCTCTTCCCTACAGCCACCAGCCACTAATCTTCACAAATGAAATCACCTTGGCCAATTATCGGGTTGTCGAATATTTGAGTCGCTTTTCCGCGGAGAGGTGCTATAGTCCCCCCGTTATGGCAACCCCCACGAAACGCACTCGATTTTCCCGACGTCTTCCGGATCATGTTACCGATGAGTTGGTCAATGTCCTAACCGAGAAGAAAATTTTTGGTTTCAATGATTTGTTTGAGCGGGTGTTTGCGAATTTGAAGCTGCGCAATGCGGTGAGTGGCGGGGAAGAGATGCTGCGCTTGCGGGCCTACGAGAAGTTGCAGAACTTGGTGACCCGTGGTCTGGTGGAGAAAATTGGCAAGGAATACAAGGGCACCTCGCGGGTGCATGAGGCATCCAGCTCGTTCATGGCCGCCCAAGCGGAGGTGGACTGACGGGGGCCAGTGTGAATCAAAAAAGCCGCGCCTGTAGGGGTTGCGGTTTTTTTATTGATCCGGTGGGGGCGGGCAGGCTAAGACCTTTGCAGCCCCGCTTCACTCCATGCTTTACGACTATCTTCCCGTTTTGTGCCAAGTCTTGGTTGTCATCGGTTTTGCCGCAGCGGTGTTGATTTTGAGCGTGGTCTGCGGGCGCTCCGCCAAGCGCAATGCGACCAAGGACATTGCCTATGAATGCGGGATGCTGCCGATAGGGGAGGGGGCACCGCGGTTTTCGGTGAAGTTTTATTTGGTGGCGATGCTGTTTGTGATTTTTGATATCGAGGTGGCCTTCATGTATCCATGGGCGGTGCAGTTCCGGGATTTGGTTAGACAGAGCCCGGTGGCGCTGGTGAGCATGGCGGGTTTTGCAGGCACGCTGGCGTTTGCCTACGTGTATGCCTTGAAAAAGGGTGCCTTGAATTGGAAAGCCTGAGGCCTGACTCAGAGGTTCCTGACGTCGTCGCGATTGACTTTGTCCTTGGGATTGTCGGGATTGGTTTTGCCGTCCTTGCCGGCAGACCAGAGGTCGAAGTCCGGGTTTTGGGCGTTCACCCCTTTGCGATAGAAATATTCGTTACCCCATGGGTCGATAATGCGGGCGGCCTGGCCGATGCCTTCGATCCACCCCTGTTTGTTGTTGTCCGGATCGAGCTCGGCGAGGTGAATTTTCTGCTCCATGTCGGTTTTCGGTCCGGAACTATTTCGATTGGAATCCCAGTAGAGATCGTTGAAAAGCTCATTGGTCATGTGCCTTCCATCCGCGCTGGTGTTGTCATCCTTACACGGATAGGCGCCGTTATCCATCTTGAAAGCCTCGCAGGCCTTGGCCAGCAGTCGGAGCTGGATCTCTGCCTTGGAGCGGTTCTGTTTGTCCTTGAGGAAGCGCGTGCCGGCCAAGACCAGTCCGGTCAGGATGACGATGATGGTGATGGTAGCCAGCATCTCAATGAGCGTGAAACCACTGCGGCGGCGGGGTGACGAAGCAGGCATGAGTGCGGTGGAATTTGGAGTTCCTGAGGGCTGGGCTACTGACCCATCGTGGTGATGATCTTGATCAAGGGCAGGAACAAGGCGAACACCACGGAGCCGACGACAAGCGCCAGAATCACGATCATGATTGGCTCGAGGATGGAGGTGAGGGCGGTCACGGCGTTATCCACCTCGTCGTCGTAAACATCGGCGATCTTGAGAAGCATTTCCGGGAGTTGGCCGGTTTCCTCGCCGACATCGACCATGGAGATGACCATGTTGGGGAAGACGCCGGAAGCTTGCAGGGGAGTGACGATGGTTTCGCCTTCCTTGACGGCCTCGTGGACTTTTTCGATGGCGGTGGAAATGACGACGTTGCCTGCGGTGTCGCGGGTGATATTGAGTGCCTGCAGGATCGGAACACCTGAGGTGACGAGGGTGCCGAGGGTGCGGGAAAAGCGCGACACGGCGTTTTTGCGTTGGATATCGCCGAACACCGGCAATTTGAGTTTGAGGGTGTCAATGGCGATGCGGCCTTGTTTGCTGCGGCCCCAGAGATTGAAGAGGAAAACGCCAACGCCAAAGAGGATGAACGCGAAGACCACATTGGGCACGCCATACGGCGCGGAGATGAAGAACGTGGAGATGCCAAAGACCACTTGGGAAATGGCGGGCAGTTCGGCATTGCCCATTTCAGCGAACATGGTCTCAAACTTGGGCACGATGAAGATCATCAGGAATGTTAGAATGGCGACGGCGATGAACATCACAATCACCGGGTAAACCATCGCCGAAACAATCTTGTTTTTGAGCTTTTGGGCTTTTTCCTGATATTCGGCGAGGCGGTT
>JBAXOF010000315.1:0-4719 GCA_037133375.1 Verrucomicrobiota bacterium
GCTTGCCTGACCAACATCTCTCGTTACAACACCTTTCACCACCACCGGTACCGTCGTCATCCGCAAGCGGCGCGTTTCATCTGTTCCCTCGTTTTGCTCAATAACCTCCTTATAGGAATCACTGAACGGACGACCGGCAATCTGCTGCCACAAATGCAAATGCGGCGCGGTCCGCTCGGAACCGCTGACTGGCAAACCGGTGCGGGTGTTGATTACCACTGGTTCTTCATTGCTGGCGAAGCGAATGGTCAAACGTCTCGCTTCAAGATCGTGTACGAAAGACATAGGCATCATACCATCTGGCACCCGACACAAACGCCTTCCCACTGCTTTGGCTCCCTTCACATGAGAAAACAACCAATCTTCACCATTTACTCGCAGTGAAATCACACTGTGTGTAGAGGAAGAATCGGCGCTGAGCTTGTAGTCATAGAGAGATGCCACATTTAGATCGGGGGCAGGCAGGATTTTCCGCTCGGTCCACTCGCTGGAAACCCATCGTCCCGCCTCGATGAGTAGATGAACACGAACCCGTGTGAAACATTCGGAATTGACCAAGTCCGCTTCGTTATAGTCCGCATCACTGAGCGTATATGCTCTCCCCGGCGGCAGCAACAGCCCTTTCGGTTCTGATCTACCCGCATTCTCAACTTTTGGCAATTTCAGAACATCTCCGACTAGAGTCGTGACTTTGGGTGCAATTTCAAAGAAGAGATCTTCTTGAGCAGTATTAGCGACTCGTATCGCCTTGTCGCCGATGTTGGCTACTCGCACGAAAAAATCGACCTTTTCTGTTAGGAACCAAGCTTGAAACGGCTGAATGATTTCAACTTTTGCGTTCGTTTCGCTCTTCACATGCTGAAAGCTCATAGCTGCAAAAGCCAAACAAAAGCACCAATGAAAGACGAATCGGATTTTCATGATTATTGAGCTATAGAATACCTGCCAGGAAGATTGATTACGCTGACTTCATCATCGTGCCACTTGCTTGTTGATAGGTCTCTCACGGAACCATCAGGAAGAACGAGTAGGGAATCGTCCATCAGGGTATCTCCTGAAACGATTCCAGTATGGTCGAAGCCAAATATCAAGTGCCCAACTTCATGGGCTATAACACGACGCGCAAGTCTATTGAATTCGTCTCCTGTGAAATGGCGGTTCAGTGTGTCCTTATAATAGCTGATTCCCTCATCCGAAATCGCAGCAAGGAAGGCATGTGCCCCGTAGGGTCTTCCTTTGGAATGTTCAATCGCCTCACCCAGATAACGAGAAACGCCCACATCAATGACGGCGGAGCTGCCTTGACCACTGAGTCCACCCTGCAGATACCCCGTCCGGGTTGGCAGCAAGAGTTTCACGAACGCTCCAAGTGCGGGGTTACGATTGACGGTCTGCAACTTTTCTAAACCTGAACCATAAAATTCATCATGTTTATCTTGATCTATTTTGCGCCATAGATAGTCGCGGATAGGCACCCCTGCACCAGTAACTGTAACTGTTCCTTGTGTGGGAGTGTTCTCCAAATACTGTACAGCGCCATTCCACTCCCACCCTCCCCTGTTAGGAAAGTCTGGGTTTGTGTAGTCAACAAGTTCCCCCGGTTGAACGACCACATCCTCAGCCCAGTAGAGATCGATGGCGGCTCCCTTGTCAGGATCGCGGTAGAAAGATGAAACATCTGCCATAGCATCACGGACCTCGAATCCAGCAAAATTGCTCTGATTAGTTCCAGTGCCGTTCTTAATAGCAGATGTTAGCCCATCCTCCACACTACACTCCACAAGCAATTCCTTTCGGGCAATGCTGAGGCGCATGTGGTCGCCGGAATGAGCTAAATTAGGGCCCCCATCCAGGATAAAGCCACGGTATTCCTCCCGAATCTTCAGGCCGTCTCCGGGCGCGGCCATTGCAGGAAGATTGCGTCCGCCACCGTTGTTGCCGTCAGAATCTGCATCTTCATCATCCAGGTCCGGCTGAACCAGCGCCCTGCTCGCGGGTGTAATCGGGCGTGGCGTGGTGGGCTTGAACTGATCATTCCATTCCGCGTTCTGCTGGTCCTGCCAACAATCGGCGATCTTGTCTCCGTTGGCGTCGCGGGGAATCCTCAATCGGATCGGCTCAGACTGGATCGGGATGCCGCCTTTCTTTAGTGTGATCGCCACTTCGCACCAGGCTCCATAGTCCTTGCAGTAGATCGGGGCCGATAGCTTGTCCCCATTGATGATCCCGGAAATCTCGTCAAGATCGCTCGTTGCCTCGAAAGAGAAATCTGGAGATGGGAGAATCGGGGATTCGTTTGGCAGCGACCCGTTCCCACAATAGCCAGGCCAATTGCTCGAACTGATGATTGTGAACGTAGCGGAATCAGCCATCGCGGTGTTGATACCAGAGATGATGATGTTCATTTCCTGGGGTCCTTTATACTCGGAGTTGATGAAGGACGCGGGCAGAGGAACGTCGTCAACATCGTGCTTTGGCCCGTGCAATTTTGCCTCATCGAGTTCGTAGCCCGGCAAGTAGTTGTCCAGTCGGTCGCAGGAGTCATCAAGGTCACCATCCCCATTCACATCCAGACCGATGGGCATGATAGCAACTAACACGAATGGGACTGCTTTCATCGAGAATGGAACCTGATACACCAACTCTCAACCAGCGAGCAACTCAATAATCGCAATTCTTGCGGATTTCTGTTTGAACGTGCAACAACGGTGCCCTATCCCCTCACCGGTCGAGGATAGCCGCTAGAGCCTCGTTTTCGAGTAGCATTCCTGTCAGCGGATCAGTTCCGACTCACCAGCTCCAGCTCAGTCAGCCACCTCATGATTCAGCGCATCCAGCAACTTCTGATGGATCCCGCCGAAGCCGCCATTGGTGAGCACGGCGATGACGTCACCGGGGCGGCCCGTGTCCTTCACCTTTTCCACGATCTCATCGATGCCGGTCAGATAACAACCGTGGCCGCCATGACGTCCGATATCGGCGGCGAATTTTTCCGGGGCGAGCCGGTCGTATGCGAAAATCTTGTGGAGGTCGGGAATGGCAACCACCTAAAGGTCGGATAGCCCTTGCCTCAGCGCAAAGAAACTGTTGGAATCTATCCACGCTTCCGACGGCAGGCAGCCCTTCCGCCGGGACCGCAAACGCTCGCCCCCATGCCCGACGCCACCCCCGATCAAATCACCGCCTTCATCGCGCGCTGGGAGCACTCCGGTGCCGCCGAGCGGGCGAACTATACAAGTTTTCTGTGCGAGCTTTGCACCCTGCTTGATTTGCCGCGCCCCGATCCCACCTCGCCCGACAACGCCCGGAACACTTACGTTTTTGAGCGGGCCATCACCCGCAAGAATCCTGATGGCACCATTTCCACCGGCTTCATCGACATCTACCGGCGCGGCTCATTCGTGTGGGAATGCAAACAGGGTCATGCGTCCGGTGATGCGGATGATGCCATCGTACGCGTCGCAGCTCGGCTGAGCTGGCCGAACGCCTCGGGCAAGACCGGCCATGGCAAGCGCGGCACCGTCGCCTTCGACAAGGCGCTTGAACGCGCCTTCCACCAAGCACGCGGCTACATCACCGCGTTGCCTGCCGAAGAAGGCCGCCCGCCATTTTTGATCGTCTGCGACGTCGGCCACTCCATTGACATCTATGCGGAATTCACCGGCACCGGCGGCCAATACGAACGCTTCCCCGATCCGGTCTCGCATCGCATCACCCTGCCCGACCTGCACCGCCCGGAAATCCGCGAACGCCTGCGCAAAATCTGGCTCGATCCGCATTCTCTCGACCCGTCGAAATTCGCCGCCGCCGTCACCCGCGACATCGCCGGACGCCTCGCCGTGCTGGCCAAGTCGTTAGAAGCCGATGGCCACGACCCGCAGGTCATCGCCGGATTCCTTCAGCGCTGCCTGTTCACCATGTTTGCCGAGGACGTGGGGCTGTTGCCCGAGAATGGCTTTAGAAACCTGCTAGAACGGATCAAGGACACGCCGCAGGGTTTCCAGGTGATGGTGTCCGGCCTGTGGCGGGAAATGGCCACCGGCACCCGCTTCTCCGCGTTGCTATTGAAGGAAATCGCCTGCTTCAACGGCGGGTTGTTTGAAAACACCACCGCCCTGCCGCTCTCCGCCGCGCAACTGGCGATGCTCACGGACGCCGCAGCAAAAGATTGGAGCGCGGTCGAGCCGTCCATCTTCGGCACGCTCCTAACACGCGCCCTTGATTCCCGTGAACGCCACAAGCTCGGGGCCGAATACACGCCCCGTGCCTATGTGGAGCGCCTGATCCGCCCCACCATCATCAGCCCGCTCCGCGACGAATGGGATGCCGTGCGCGTGGCCGCCGTCACACTTCACGATGAAGCCCACCTGGCCGAAAACCAAGCCGATCAACTGCAAGCCGACGCCACGGCAAAATTGGCCGCCGGTGCTCCCGCCGATGCGAAACAACTCGGTGCCGAAGCCGTCCGCCTGCGCAAGGAATCCGACAAGCGGCATGCCGAAGCCCTCCAACAGGTCATCACCTTCCACCGCCACCTTTGCAAGTTGCGCATTCTTGACCCCGCCTGCGGCACCGCGAATTTCCTCTATGTCACGATGGAGCACATGAAGCGGCTGGAGGCAGAGGTGTTAGAGCTCATCGAAGCCCTGGGTGGTGACGCGGGCATGGAAATGCACGGCTTCCGCGTCCGACCCGAACAATTCATCGGCCTCGAACTCA
>JBAXOF010000316.1:0-4689 GCA_037133375.1 Verrucomicrobiota bacterium
GGGTAACTCACCGTGTAGCGGCCGATTTTTCCCGGCACATAGAGATCCTTGAAATTGGCATTCGGCGCGGCGGTCTTTTTATACCAACGCACCGTCAGGGTGTTGTTGGCGGGCAGGGCATTCACAGGGATGATCGCGCCCTTGTTGGCCGCAACCACGTCGACAAGCGTCGGATCCAGGTAACCCGCAGGATAGTAGCCCGTGCCGCCAGAGATGTAACCCGCGTTTTCGTGACCCGCCGGTGCGGCCAAACGCGTGCCCACCTCGGCCGTCCCATTGATCGGTGCGCCGCCATCTTCCTCCACCGTATACTTTAAGGGGATTGTGGTGGCATTGGCGATGACTTGCGAGAGCTCATAATGGCTGCTGTCGGTGATTTTGGTAATGGTCGCAGTGCCGCTGATGCCCTGACCCGTCACCACCATCCCTACTTCCAGCGCAATGGTGCTGTTTACCGTCAACGTGGTCACCCCATTGGTGGTGATGCTGGTGGAATCCAGCGCCACACTCCGACTCTCCGCTTGGGTGTAAAGATTCACATACCAACTCGCGTCGGAATTGGTGAACTTGAGCAAAGCGCGGTTGCGCTTATCCTCCCGCAACGTCACACACAAGCGCTGGCTCTTCACGTCAATATATGCTTCCGCATTTACCGGGTCGTCTTGAAAAACTATGGACGGCAGGGCCCCATCGATGAATGCGATGCCCGTGGTGGGAGTGCTGCCGCCCGCATTCACCGTATTGTATGTGTAGTCGTTCAGATCGGGTGACCAACGCAGCCAGTAACGATCCTGGAACTTCGGCCATTGCATCGAATAGTCGCCCTTCTCCATCCAATAGAAGACCACTGCATTGTAGGCCGTGGGGGAGGCCGGGTCGCCATTGTCGGGGCTGTTGGCATTGCCCGTGGTCTTCTCCGCAAAATAGTCCGAAGTGCCGTCACTTTGCACGGTGGTGGCGTAGGTGCCAGACGCTGCCAAACTGCTCAGTGGCGCGGCCACCAAACTGGTATCCCCGTCGTGCGGCAAGATCTGCCGCCCCAGATTCACTGACGCATAATTGACAACCGGGGCGCGCACGATGTCCACCACATCGACACCGATGGATTCGTAGATATTAGTGCCCAAGCGGACGTTGCCGAGGTATTCGACCAAGATGCGGCCCTCGACATTGTAAGCCTTGATCTGGCCCAGGCCGGCGAATTTATCGAAGAACAAGGTCTTCAAATTGGGTGTTAACGACGAGTCTCCTGGAATATCCACCTCGGTGGCCACCGCCTTGGGCACGCTGCTGTTGTAGATTGGGTTCACCGTGCTAATCCGGTTATCAGCGATCGCCACCCGCGGCCCGTCAAAGTTGTTTTCCGTCCAATAAATCGTCCGGGTTTTCACCGCAGTATTTGACGACACGGCAAAGGTTTCCGTCAGGGTGCCGTAAGTCCCAGCCGTCGCCACCAGGGTCACCCAAGTGATTTGCACCAACCCCGGCTGCGAAGCGTAAACTTTTTCCGCATGTGGACTGTAATAATAGCTCATGGCCGGCGTCACCGGCACGCTCAGCGAACTGGCAATCGACAGATTGGCATTTCCCGCCAAGGTTACTACGTTGCCGGTGATGGCAGTGATCGGTTGGCCCAGCATACTCGCCCCCACCACCACTCCATTTGTCACACTGACCACGGTGACCTGGTTGCTGCCGGTGTCGCTGCCCGTCACGTTCACCGAGTATGCTGCCACCGGCGTCGCGCCGTTGATGATTTCGCCCGGCTCCACGGGTTTGCTCCGCCAGTAGTCGGCTGGTGCCACCGTCACCCCATCGGCCTTCACCAGCGGCGCGCTCATCACTTCGCCCATGAGATATCGCGGCACCCCGGACGCGAATACCCCACCAAAAAAACTGTTTTCCAGCACGACCGACGCAGTATTGACCCCAGCCGCATTTGACGGATAGGCCTTGGCGTAAACGTAAGTTCCAGGCACGGGGGTCACGAATTTGGCGCTGCTGGATCCGGCCACTTGGCCCATGCCTTGAAAGTTGCTCGAAAGCGTCTGCGGCAACGCCGTTTGGTTGCCGATCGTGTTGGTGCCGGTCCCCTGCGTGGTCGGCGGACCGAACGGCGTGGCGGCCACTCCTGCGGCGGTGTAGGGCGCGTAGATCCAGTTGAAGTTGCCGGCGGACGCATCGTATTGCGCCTGGATGACGGGGGCGGCCATCACGGCAATCACGGCGGCAAGCCAGCGGATAAGGCGGGTGTTCATGGTGAAGAAAAGTTAAAAGTTGAAAGTTGAAAGCTGAAAGAAACGCGGAGTTCGCAGAGGAGCGGAGGATAGGAGGAATTGGGATTTCTTGATTCTTGAAAACTTTGCGTCTTTGCGCCTTTGCGCGAGATAACTCTTAATTGGAATGAGTGGATTGGCAGCAGGATCATCGGCTGTAACAGTTGCTAGGGTATGAAGATCACCTCGCGCAAAGGCGCAAAGACGCAAAGGAAGACCTCATTTCTTTCAGCTTTCTGCTTTCAACTTTCTGCTTTTCTTCATCTGCTTTTCTTCATTGGCCGCCCAACTTGACCGAGACGGTCTCGGCGGCGCTTGGCTTGTTGAGGAGTTTCTCGAGGGCGACGAGCCTGGCGTTGTGCGAGGCGTCCACTTCCGCCTGGGTGGCGAGCTTGGCTTCCAGCGCGGCGATCCTGGCGTCCTTCTCCTTGAGCTGACGATCCAGCTCCTGGATGGCACCGATGCCCGTGGTAAAAATCCGGTCATAGTCAACAGTGCGGAAATCATGCACTTGTTTGCCATACACAAGCACCTTCAACGGTTCCTTGTCGCAGCCCCGCACCACAAACTCACGCGCGCCGGGCACGGTGCTCACCGTTAAGTCGAGGCGGCGACCGTCCAGATGCAGTCTCACCTTGTCTCCCACCCGCAGCGCATGATCCTTGGGCAGCGTCAGGGCGAGGGTCTTCTCGGCGGCATCAAAGTGGCTGGCGGTGGCCATCGCCATGATCTCGGGCACAAACTCGCTGCTCAGCGACACCGCTTGCGGGATCACCTTCTCCACTTCCTGGGCGATGAAGCCCTTTTTCCAATCGTTTCCAGCCTCCGGATCGACCATCCGGTAATTGGTGGGTTTGAGTTTCTCGATGAGCGCCAAGTCATTGGCCATCAGGCTGGGTTTGAAATCGCGTTTGATGCGCCGGTCTGAATATGCCAAGAATTGCGCCCCGGAGCAGATCGCCCATTGGCTCCGGATCCCCACTTTGGCAACGATATTAATGCCCCCATCCCAATCGCCTTTGCCTTGCGTGCACATAACGTCGATGCCGAGCCCATCTTGGCCATTTGTGAGGGTATAAGTGCTGCCTACCTTAGTGGTATCGTAACCAATTTTGTTGTCCACCAAGGTGGCGTTGGCATACCCCACCACATCGAGGGGCACCCCAGGGGTGGCGGTGCCGATGCCGACGTAGCCGCTGCCCTTGATGCGCATGGTCTCGGTGAGCACGGTCGAGTTGCCGTAGCCGAAGACGACGTCATCAGAGACAATACCGCCATGGATTTGCACCTTTCCGGGTTGGGTGCCGATGCCCAGACCCGTTCCCACTTGGCCCGAGAGGGAAATTTTATCCCCATGGGTGCTTGCGAAAGTCAGCGGGACGCCGGGCGTCGTGGTGCCGATGCCGAGGTAGCCCGCCGCACTGATGCGCATGGTTTCAGTGTTATTGTTTTCAAAGATCGTGGGCTGGGCGGTCCCTGTCGCTAGGGTGAGCGCAGAGTCAAGGTTAGCGATTTCGTACCCTCCCTTCATCAAGATGCTGCCACTTTCCATCAGCAGGGGCCCACCGGCGATGTCGAGTTTCGCGCTGGGGGTCAGGGTGCCGATGCCGATGTAGCCGTTGCTGTGCAGGGTCAGATAGGAATTATTGAGGCGCTGGGAGTTATCCACGTTCAGGCCCAAAACCAGCGCGGTGTCGGACGAACCGGTCCCTGCGGCTGTGCGATAGCCGGAGATGGCCAAACTCCCGGAGTATACGGGGGTGGTGAAGCCGAGGTTACCCAAGAGCAGTTCACTGCCCATGACCGTGCCCAGGGCCCCGGCGTTGGTGACAAACGCGCTGCTCAGGGTGCTGACATTGCCAGTGAGTGGGCTGCCGATCGAGAGTTTGGCGAGGGGTGCGCTTGCACTGCCGATACCGACGTTGCCGCCGCTCGGATTGAGCAGCAGGTTGCTGACCGTCAATGCGGCCGAGTAGGATTGCAGGGTCGCTTGGTTGAGCGTGGTGTTGTAGCCGATGTTGAGCCGCTCGGTGGGGTCGGTGTTGCCGCGGATGACCAACTGCTGGGCGGGCGTGGTGGCGTCGTCGCCCTGCAGCGTCAGTTTATTGGTGGCGGCGAAGGAAGTGGTTGCGCCGATGCCGACCTGGCCTGCGGCATTCCACAGCAGGGCGAGGTTTTTGGTGCCACTAACATTGGAGCCGAGGGCCCCGCCCGCGTTGCCGTAAAGCACTGGGCCATCGACGGTGGTGCCGTTGAAGAGGCGGCCCGTGCCATACCAGCCGAGACCGTAATTGCTGGCCGTGCCCGCGCCCGGAGTGATCGTCAGGTCGCCGCCGCCGGCGATGCTGTCGGCCACCTTGGCGTGGAAGGCAAAGGCGGTGCTGGTGATTTGCTGGCGCGGGCTCACCGGCAC
>JBAXOF010000317.1:0-4659 GCA_037133375.1 Verrucomicrobiota bacterium
CCGTAATAGTAGAGGCCCGTTAGAAAATCTAATGGTTTCGTGCTGAAGCGGTAGGCGAAGGTGGCGGCGAGGCCGGCGCTCGCTTCGCTCACGACCAGGGTGTTGCCGAAGGGGTCATACTCGAAGTGGGCGGCGACCCCGCCGGCTCCGGTTAGATATTCGCTAACATTTCCGTTGCCGTCGAAGGTTGGATAGAACGTGTCCGCGCCGTGGGTTTCGGCCAGGAGCCCGCCCACGCCGCCCGCGCCCTGCAACGATCCCGAGAGGTCTAGCCCCCAGAGGCGGGTCTTGGAAAGGGCAGGCGAGCCTGTTGTCCCGCGAGTGTATTCCGCGATGCAGTTGAAGCCGTCGTAGATGAAGAGGGTGGTGACACCTCCGGCGGTGCAGGCGATGCGGCGGGCCTGGGCGTCGTAATGGTTGATCTCGATGGTTGTGTTGGAATCCGTCTTCGCTTCGACAAGGCGGTTCTCGGCGTCCCAAACGAGGATACTGCTGGCCGCAGGGGCGCTCGGGAGTGGGCCGGTGGTCAGGTTGCCGTCGAAATCATGCGTGGTCGGGACGGTGTTGGTGCCGGTGGTGATCGCGGCGTATTGGTTCAGCTTGTTGGCGCCGGGTGAGGAAGGGGTGCCGTTGGTGACCGAGCCGAAATACGAGGTGGCGACCTCTGAGGTGAAGACTGGCTGTTGCTCGCTATTGAGCGACCAAGTGCCGGTGGCGGATTCCTTGCGGTTGCCAATGGTGTCGAAGGTGTAAGCGCGGTCCGTGAACTCGTCCGTGATGACCGGCGCGTCGGCTGAAACAAGCTGGCCGAGCGAGTCATATTTCCATGACGTGTCGCCCGGATTGGAGACAGGGCCGCCGAGGTCGAAGGTGGTCCTCACCCCGCCGCGCTGGCCGATGTTGTTGACTCCTCCGTTCACTATGGAGTAATCATAGAGGGAGCGTGTGACGATGTCAAATTCGCCGTTGTTTGGAGTGAGAACATCATTGGAGACAGCGGTCAGGACGTCGCGCGAGGCTTCGTAGGTCCGGAGGGTCCGGAGGGTCGGGGAACCATTCTTGGTAAGGGTATAGGGGATGAAGTCGGGTTTGAGGCCGGTGCCCGATATGGCACCGACTCGGGGGCCGGTTCCGGACTGGGTGTAGGTGTAGCCATAGGTGAAGATGTCGGTGCCATTGCCGACGGACTCGAATTGGCCGGTGACGGCGGAATATCCGTAGGAGACGGTCTGTTCGGAGTCCGTGTCTCCCACGATGCCGAGGGTGAATCCCATGTTGCGGCCCAGCGAGCGGGCGGCGCGGTCCAGCACGCGGGTGAAGGCGACTTGACCGGGAAGGGAGTAGGTGATCGTTTCCTTGTCGATGCGGAGATCACCCCCGGTCTCAGCGGAGTCGGCGTAATCGAACAAGGATTGCGCTATTCCGTTAGAGGCTGTCTTCTGTCTGCCGAGTGTGTCATAGGTATAGGTGATGTTAGGGGTGTCATCGTTGTAAGACACCGAGGTAAGCAGGCCATGGGTATAACCATAAGTGGTGGTGACTGTATTGTTGTTTGTCGGGGACACATTGCGAGCCCAAGTGCGGGTTTCGAGGCGGCCAGCGAGGGTGTAGGTGTAGGAGGGGCCCTTGTCAGTGGCGTCTAGCTTTTGTTCGAGGCGTCCGGTGGTTTGGGAATAGATCCAAGTGGTGGTGGCATTGCCCGCAGAACCGGTGGTGGTCATGGTTTTCATGCGTCCGGCGTAATCATAGGTATAGGAAACCGGATAAGCCTGGTCACCTGTGACGGTTTCCATCCGGCCATGGGAGTCGTATGACGTGTTGGTAACATTAGGCAGGTTCGCACCGGTTGCGTCTTTAGTGTCCGGGGCATTGACCTGAGTTCGGTTGCCGCGCGAATCGTAAGCGTAACTGGTTTTTTGTGAGTCCCCCGCTGGCGGAATGACTGAGGCCACGAGATCGACAGTATCGGAAACATAGGCAGTAGTGGTCGTGCCAGTGCGAGAGTCGGTGGAAGTGGAGGGGCGCTTGAGCGTGTCATAGGTGTAATGGATTTGCGCGATGAGCGTGGCACCTGAAGAATATTGTTTTAAGAATTCGGGGAGGCCGTCGGCGTTGATTGTGGTGACCGAGTAGGTGCTGTCTGGATTGGTGGCGGTTTCGTCCCAGGTGTTGGAGGCGGTGATGCGGCTGACGAGATTAGCAACACCGATCCTCCACGACCAGGAGGAAAGTCCATCCGGCGTGCGGTCGGTATACGATACGCAAGTCCCATTGGCCTCAGTGGCCTGATCCTTCCAGACTTGAGTGCTGGTGCGCAGCACCTCGGTATTGTCGCTACGGAGTGCTGGCAGGGTTTCTGTGCGAGAGATCTGATCAGTGCCGAAGGTAATGGTTGCCGCTGAATCGAGCTTGCGTGCCGTCGTGGTGCGCTCGCCTAGGGAATTGTAGGCATAGAGTGTGCGCACGTCATTGGCATCAGTGACGCTTTTGAGCTGGCCGGAGGAATTATATGCGTAATTGATAGATTCGGTGCCTTTGGTGGTGTTGGTGGTATGCCCGGCCCAATCCGCTTGAGTGGTGGTAAGTTCAAAGCCGCCCTGATAAGCACTGGAGGTGACGAGGCCGATGTCATTGACGCCGTAGCCGTAAGTCATCTGCGGCTGGAGGTTTCCGATGGATGAAGCAATGCGGCCATCGGAATAAGTGGTGGTGGATTGGGAACCATCCGAGGTTGTGGTGACGGTGGTGGTCAGACCGCCTGCATAAGTGGTGGCGGAGGTGGTGGCAACCAGAACACCGGCAGTTGCGCTAGAAGGATTGGGGGAGGATGACGAGGTTTCGATTCCGGCAAGGTTGCGGGTGCGGCTGGAGATTCGGTTGCCGTTGTTGGCGGTGCCGGCACCGATGTAACGGTGGCTATCGGTAGTTAGACCGTTGTAAACGGTCTCAGTGGTGACGCCAAGGGTGGTGGCTTTGTTTTGCCGCCGCAGTCCGTCATACCCGTAAGAGGTTGTCACGCCATGGCGATCAGTGAAGGAGGAAATGCCGCAGCAGGAATAGGTGGTGGCTGTGGTCCATTTGGGGGACGTGGCAGACGCCTGCTCGCCAGCGACTGCGGAATTGGATGGGAAGTAGGCGGTGTTCGTTGGGCGTCCAAGCGCGTCGACTGCTGTGACGGCAAGATGATCGGTTGTGATGTTAGACGGGTATCCGACCGTATTGGTGATTTGGCGGATGATGTTGCCGGACCGGTTATAGTTGGTTGTGGTGAATCTGCCACGGGAATCCGAACCCGTGGTTGAATCGGTTAGTGTTTTGGCGGTGATAATGCCTCCTGTTCTTTGATAAGCATAGGTATATGCAGTATTGGTTCCGTCCGCATGTTCAATGTTAGATGGTTGGCCACCGAAGTAAGAACCATAGGGGATGAAGGTGATGGTTTCAGTGAGAGATGCGTCGCTGGAAGCCTTGGTGACGGCCTTGATGGTGTTGGAGGCTTCAATGAATGCCACGGATTCTTCGGAAAGGGTTTTACCGTTGACCGTGCGGTTGATGGTGCTGGTGCTGGTATTGGAATTCCATGTGAGGGTGTTGGTGAGTCCCTGGAGATTGCCAGCGAATGGAAGCTGGACCATGTGGGAGTCGCTGCCTCCATTGAACTGATATGAGTGAACCTCCTCATATCCATCATAACGGGTGTATCGTTTTAGTAGTCCGTATCCGACAGTCGTGGATTCGCCGGGTTGAAAATAGGCCCAGTTGGAAGTGAGAGGGGTACCTGACGGATCGATGATTTCCTGGGTCTTTTCCCAGCCCCATGCAAAGTTTTCCCATGTGGTTTCGATATCCGAGACGGGGATGTTGTTTTCCTTGACGGTATCACGGTGAACTTCCTTGCCGGGGACGGGGACGGAGATGGTGCGGGTTTGCGTGCGCATCGAGGAAATGGTGCCATTGACGAAGGTGCCCGAATCGAGGACGAACTTATTAGGAATAGGTTGGCTCTGCCTGTAGCGGTATGTGGAATTATCGTAAGTGCTGTCGAGACAAAGATATGTCGTGTCGCTCTGCTGGATGCGGGAGATGGTGGTGGTGCGGAAGGTCGCGCCTGTGCCGTTGTGTTTGAGTGTGAGAGTGAACGCGTTAGGATCGAAGGCCGTGGCGGACGATGTAAGTGTGATGGTGTTGACCGAGCCGACGACCGATGTGATACGACCGGTCCCGTCCCGGTTGACTGTGAACGTGGAGGGGACCAGTGCGATGATCCCGGCGGTACCGGGATTGGTGAGGTCTGGCGTATAGAAGCGAAGAAAGCCGGTGGTGTCTCCGGCATCGGACGCTCCGAGCGGAATATATCCTATGAAGCAGCCTTGTTTGGCGCTGGCGGATGCGGAAGTGGCATCACAACTTTTGCAGGCCGAGCAAGGACTGACGGTGAAATAGAAGTGACAAGGTTCGTTCGAGGCGGTGCCAGTGCAGTTGACGATGAGCTTCCACCTGTCAGCACCCAGTTTAGCGCCCTCTTTGGATTTGAGGCCGGGGACGGTGATCTTTCCGTGGAATGACGCGGCGTTTACCGCTACAGGCTCTGTGGAAACCTTCGGACTGGAGTCGGACTCGAGATGAAAATTAGCTATACTGACATCCGGCAAACAGGCC
>JBAXOF010000318.1:0-4652 GCA_037133375.1 Verrucomicrobiota bacterium
GTTGGTTTCGTGTCAGGTTATCTGTCAGATCTCAAATGGCGGCGGAAGGGATGGTGTGGCATGGGTGGGTGGGTGGGTGAGTTAATGTCCAGGTGTAAAGGTCACTCCGACCGTTCCTCTAACCATTGTTCGTAGGCGCGTTTGCGCAGGGTGACCACGGCGGCGGCGAGTTGGGTGGCGGATTTTTCCCGGGTCAGATAGAGGGTGAAGCCACCGGGCATTTCGATGACGGCGCTCACGTCGCCGGGATTCCGGAGTTGCACGCGCAGGACGTTCTGCAATTCGCCCGGCAGGTCCTCGAAATAGAACTGCGGTTTTTCCTCGCGCTGCGGCGTGGCATTGTCGGGGGCGGCGAGTGTTTGGGCAACCTGCGCGGTCGCTTCCACGGAATAGACTCCGGCCTGGGCCTTGACCGTCGTGGGGACGCCCGGCTGGGCCGCTGGTTGGGCGCGCGCCGCTTCCGGCGGGCGCGGCGTGAGCAGCCACACGGATTCGCTCACCTCGGCGGCTTTCGGTTTCGCGGATCCCTGGATTTGTGCGAGGAGGGCGTCCGCCGCTTGGCCGGCTGATTTAGCCGCTAACAACTCCGTGCGGAGTGCGTCCATCGCCTGGCGCTGCGGGGCGTGGAGAGTGTCGTCGTTGTCGTAGCGTCCGCGCAATAGACGTTCGACGACAATGGGCCGTGCCATGCTGCGGGCAAAGCGCGCGGGATCATCGCCCAGCGCGTGTTTGATTTCCGCGAGTATCTCCGGCGCGCGCGTGGTGGTGTTGATGCGCTGCGCTTCAGCCTCGACCATCGCCGGAGTAATCTCCACGCCATAGGCACGTTTGAGCAGCGCTTCTTTGTGGGCCTCCGTTCTGACCCATTGCCCGATCATCAAAGGCGGCATGGTTTCCTCAAACGGCTTTTTGGTTCCGGTGCGGTGCGTGTGATAGACGCGCTCGATCACCGCGCGGTCGGCAGAGAGTGCAGCGAGATCCGCTGCACCACAGGCGAGCGGCAGTAACAGCAAGGCGGCAATGGCGGCGCGTCTAATCATGCATGGATATCCTTTTATCATGGCCGCTGGTAGAGATACGTGTACCGCGGCGGCGTGTAGCTGAAGGTGTCGCTCAAATACCTACGGCTCATGTTGAAACCGCCCCAAATGAGCATCTCCCGACCGGTCCACACTGCGGTTTGACCCGCGCGCCCGCTGGGTACGTCGCTCGAGGTGAGCCCGGCCCAGAGATCGGAGGCGGGGTTGTAGCGCCCGCTGGGTGCTATTCTAGAATAACTATCTTCGCCCCAGACAATCATTTCGCTGCCCGTCCAGATGGTTGAAGCGGTGCATTCTCCTGCGGGCGGACCGGCGATGGTCATTGCCGTCCAGGCATCGGCTGCGGGATTGTAGCGCGCGCCAGTGTCCAGATAGATGCCAGTGTAGCCATCACTGGCAAGGCCGGCACCGCCCCAGACAATCATCTCGGTTCCGGTCCACACCGCAGTGTGCGCATTGCGTGCTTGGGGAGCCCCCGTCGTGGTGGTGGCGGTCCAGCTATTGGTCACCGGATTGTAGCGCCGGCCGGTGTCCAAATAACTGGTGAAGTCCCAGTCGTTGCCACCGCCCCAGACAATCATCTCGCTGCCCGTCCACACCGTCGTGAAATAGCCCCGGTTGCCGGGACTGTTGGTGGTGGCCACCGCCGTCCAAACATCCGAGGTCGGATTGTAACGGCCGCCTGTGTCCCGACTGGTCCAGACGCTACCGCTGTTGGAGAAACCGCCCCAGATGATCATTTCGCTGCCCGTCCACACTGCCGTGTGTCTGTGGCGTTCAGTGGGTGCGCTGGTGGTCGTGATCGCGGTCCAGGTGTTGGAGGTCGGATTGTAGCGCGCCCCGGTATTCAAAAACAAATAGATGCTGTCGCGTCCGCCCCAAACAATCATCTCGCTACCCGTCCACACCGCCGTGTGCCAAGAACGCCCGGCGGGGGCGTTGGTGGTGGTGACGGTGGTCCATGAGTTAGTTGTGGGATTGTAACGCGCGCCGGTGTTCAAGGGCGCGTGGCCGCCACCATCGCCGCCCCAGATGATCATTTCGCTGCCCGTCCACACCGCCGTGTGGTATTTGCGTGCGCTTGGGCCGCTGCCGGTGGCGACACCGGTCCATGTGTTGGAGTCAGGATTGTAGCGTCCTCCATCGTTAAAATCGCTGGTGCCGGTGCCACCCCAGACGAGCATCTCGCTGCCGCTCCACACCGCCGTGTGATAATATCGCGTGGCGGGAGCTCCGTCTGCGGCAATGCCGGTCCAGGTGTTGGATATGGGATTGTAGCGCCCCTCCCCGGTCAAGGCCCCGCTGCCCGTGCCGCCCCACACGAGCATCTCGCTGCCGCTCCACACCGCCGTGTGGTTGGAACGCGCGGCGGGTGCGCCGCTGGTGGCGGTGGCGGTCCATGTGTTAGATCCGGGGTTGTAGCGGGCTCCATCGTTCAAATAATTGCCAGCGTAGCCGCCCCAGACAATCATCTCGCTGCCGCTCCACACGGCGGTGTGCTTGGAACGCGCGGCGGGGGCACCGCTGGTGTTGAGCGCGGTCCATGAGTTAGAGGCGGGGTTGTAGCGGGCACCGGTGTTCAGCGGGCTGGCGTTGGTGCCGCCCCAGACGAGCATTTCGCTGCCGCTCCACACCGCGGTGTGGAATTGCCGTGCGGCGGGGGCGTTGGTGGTGCTCACCGTTGTCCACGTGTCGGAGGCAGGGTCGTAGCGCGCGCCGCTGTTCAAATAGCCGCTGGCGTAGCCGCCCCACACGAGCATCTCGGTGCCGCTCCACACCGCCGTGTGAGCGTAACGTGCGCCCGGGGCCCCGGTGGCGTTCACCGCCGTCCAAGTGTCCAAGGTCGGGTTGTAGCACGCTCCGTCGCTCAACGCGGTGCCAGCTTGCCCGCCCCAGACGATCATTTTGCTGCCCGTCCACACCGCCGTGTGCCTTGCGCGGGCGGCGGGGGCGTTGGTGGCACTCATCGTCGTCCAGACGTTGGTGACGGGATTGAAGCGCGCTCCGTCGTTCAGAGCGCTGCTGCCCATGCCGCCCCAGACGAGCATCTCGCTGCCGGTCCACACGGCCGAATGCTGGTAGCGTGCACCGGGCACGGTGCCGCTGGCGCGTTGGTCCCACACATCCCCGGTGACCACTTTGCCGACTTTGACGTAGCCAGCGCGGCTCAAATTGCCGTCGCTGGCGTTGTTGGAAAGAATCATCCCGCCGCTGGCCACCCCGCTCTGGCCACCCGCGTTCAAGTTGGCCGCCGCCGCGCCGCTGGCTATGTTGGCGGATTGCACCGCGCCGCTGGCTAGATTGGCTGATTGCACCGCGCCGCTGGCCAGTTGCGTGGTACCCACCGCGCCGCTGGCCAGTTTGGCGGAGGTGATCGCGCCGTCGGCCACGGTCTGCGCGGATTGCGCGGTGTCGGCCATCATCGCGTAGCCGACCGCGGCGATGCGCTGGTCGGGGGTGAGCAATTGGAGCCCGTGCTCGCCGTCGCTGAACCAGACGCGGAGCCGCACGTCCGGGTGGGTGAACACCGTGGCGGGAACCTTTTCCATACCCGTCAGCGTGGCATCACCTAACAAAACCGAGTAAAGCCCCTTGGCGACTGGCAGCACGACGCCATTGAGCGGTTCACTGCCGCCGCTGCTGGTCCCGTCGTTGCTCCAGTAACTGGTGGTCCCGGCACCATCGACCAAGGCAAATTTGAACTTGCCGTCACCGTCGAAATTCACGCCGCCCACGGCCACGCGCCCCTGGTAGTTGATGAGTTGCGGAACCTGGGCGCGGGCCGGCACCGCAGAGGCTAACAGGACTGCAATGAGGCTCAGACATCCTGCAGCTCGGCTGAGCTCGCCGAACGCCCTCCGCCAGGATTTTTTCAGGCCAAGGAGAGAAAAGTGCAACAGAAAGGCACCGGGCAGGATGCTGCTCGGCTGAGCTCGCCGAACGCCCGGGCCACGTGGCGTGGCTGCCGCGTCTCGCGGCAGGCCGTGACTGCGTGCCTCCGGCCGCAGCGCAGATGCTAAGTGCAGGCAGTGCCCCACGCTTGCTTCAAGTATGGGCCAGCCACTGGCACGCGCCGCGAGACGCGGCTCGCACGGCCTGCGGCCGGAGGCGCGCAGCCACTTGGCGTGGCGCGGGCATCCTGCCCGCCGCCTTTCTTCATTTGAATTCATGGTCATGGTTGTTTGATTGAGTCGTTGGTTTCGTGTCAGGCTATCTGTCAGATCTCAAATGGCGGAGGAAGGGATGGTTTGGCATGGGTGGGTGGGTGGGTGGGTGGGATGGAACGTTGAGTATCTGTCAAATGCTTACCGCAAAGCCGCAAAGGTCGCAAAGGGACGCTGAGCAAGACCGGATTTTTTTATAACCCATTCCACTTTGCGCTCCTTGGCGTCCTTTGCGTCTCTGCGGTAAATCTTCAAGTTGCTCGGGAGGTTTCGTCAGTGGCCTCGCCCCTGACTCGGTATTTCTTTATTTCTGCAATCCAAAATTTAAAATCTAAAATCCAAAATTCTCCTCTCCCTCTCACGGCTGGGAGATTTGCACGCGATAGAAGCGGCGCGGGGCGGTGGCGGCGGGGTCGGTGACGGTGCGGGTGGCGCCGGTGTCCACGAC
>JBAXOF010000319.1:0-4647 GCA_037133375.1 Verrucomicrobiota bacterium
CCTTCATCGAAAGGGATGTCTCCTTGATCGAAAGGGATGTCTCCTTCACGATCCGGTCGGTCTCCCGTTGGGAGATCGCGATGGATTCGATGAGTTGCTTGAGTTCCGCAGTGGACATGCCGGATGCTCGCACCCACCCGTTGTGCTGTCAAGGCGGCGGCACGGCAGCAGCATGGCAGCCACCTTGTCAAACCGGCGGTTTCAGGTCGCGGCGAATTATTCTTTGGGGAGCGCCGCCATCTTGGCGGCTGTCTCCAGCATCCTGCCGGAGACTCTTCGCGTGCATGGCTAGTTTTTTTGAAATCGGCGTCCTCCCCCGAAAAGGATTTGGCAAGATGCCAAATCCTGCCGCCAAGATGGCGGCGCTCCCCGAAGAAAAACAATGAGATAAAGAATCAAAGGGAAGAATCAGCGCTTCCGGCGGCTCGTATCAGCAGCAAGTGACCGCGTATGCTATAACTCTGCAATCCGCTCCATCGGCAGACCGGTGATGCGGGCGATGGTCTCGGCTGCGATGCCTGCCGCTTTCATTCCCGCCGCCGTCTCCAGCAGGGTTTCGGCCTTCCCCTCGGCGAATTTACCGCGCTGCAGGCTGCGCCCACACCGCACGGCATCCCAGAATCCGTCGTAGATGGCGAGTTGTTCGCGAGTGAAGTCGCATTCCTCGGCAACCGGCAACATCCCGTTGAGGAAATCCCGCAGAATCTCCGGGTGCTCACCGAGAATCCCATGGTGAGAGGAATGGTTTGTGCATCGGCGGGTGCCTGCTATGCTTGCGGTGCCCCATGAACCCCGCGCCATGATCGATCCGCTAGATCTGAAACTGTTGCGCGACCTGGGCCGGATGAAGGGTCAGGTGCTGGCGGTTAGCCTGGTCATGGCCTGTGGCCTGGCCATGATGATCATGACCCGCAGCTTGATTTTCACCCTCGATTCGACGCGCTCAGCCTACTATCAGAAAAATGCGCTGGCGGAGGTGTTCGCCACCTTGAAGCGGGCACCGCTGGTGGTGGCGGAGCGGGTGGCGGCGCTGCCAGGGGTGGCGGTGGTGGAACCGCGGGTGGCGGTGGATGTAACGGTGGATTTGCCCGGCGTGGCGGAGCCGGCGACCGGGCGCATCATCTCCCTGCCGGAAGATGGCGGGCCGCAGAAACTCAACCGCGTGTTCTTGCGCAGCGGTCGGATGCCGCGGCCGGCTGCGCGGCGGGAGGTGGTGTTAGGCGAGGCGTTTGCCAATGCCAACGGCTTGCAACCCGGGGCGTCGCTGGTGGTGGTCATCAACGGGCGGCGCGAGATGTTGGAAATTTGCGGCATCGGGCTCTCGCCGGAGTTTGTGTTTGAGGCGCGGGCGGGTGAGACCCTGCCGGACCACCGGCGCTTCAGCGTGATTTGGATGAACTATCGCCCGCTCGCCATCGCCTACAACCTCGACGGCGCGTTCAATGACCTCTGTCTCGATCTAACACCAGGCACGGCGCCGGAGCCGGTGCTAGCGGATGTCGACCGCCTGCTCGCTCCCTATGGCGCGAGTGGTGCCTACACCCGTAAGGAACAGGCGTCGGCCCAACGGCTCGATGACGAGTTGCGCGTGCTCATCTCGCTGGCGGTGGCCTATCCGCTGGTGTTTTTGAGCGTGGCGGCGTTCATGGTCAATGCGGTGCTCTCCCGCATCGTGCGCCTGCAACGCGAGCAAATCGCCCAGATGAAGGCGCTCGGTTATGCCTCGCGCCAGGTCGGCGTGCATTACTTGAAGTTCGTGCTGGTGATCGGTCTGTTAGGAACGCTCATTGGGGGGGTGGCCGGACGTTTTCTGGGGGCGATTCTGGTCAACCTCTACACCTTGTTTTTCCGCTTTCCCGAGTTGGTGTTCCAGATGGATTACAGCGCGCTGGGGCTGGCTCTGTTAGTCAGTCTGGGGGCGTCGGTGGCCGGGGTTCTCACCGTGGTGTGGCAGGCGGTCAAGCTGCCGCCGGCCGAGGCGATGCGGCCGGAGCCGCCGGCTGATTTCAAGCCCTCATTGTTTGAGCGCATCGGGCTAACAAACTGGTTCAGTCCAACGCTGCGCATGGCCCTGCGCAACATCGAGCGGCGGCCATGGCAGGCGGTGTTCACGGCTTGCGGGGTGGCGCTGGCTACCGGGTTGATGGTGTTGCCGGGGGCAATGAGCGATAGCATTGATTATCTTCTGACGTTCCAATGGAACCGCCAGCAGCGGCAGGATGTGACGGTTTTTCTAACAGAGCCGGGCTCGGGCAGCAGCTTTCATGACCTGGAGCACCTGCCAGGCGTGATCCACGCCGAGCCGATCCGCAGCGTGCCGGCGCGCCTGCGCTTCGGCCATCGCTCGCGCAAGCTGTCGGTCACCGGGATCGCTCCTGGGACGCAGCTGAACAGATTGTTAGATGAGCATGGCGAGGTGATTGAAATGCCTAACGAGGGCTTGTTGATGTCAAAGAAGCTGGCGGAGGTTATTGGTGCGCGGGTGGGTGACGTGGTGCAGGTGGAGGTGATGGAAGGGCGGCGGCCGGTGCTGCAGGTGCCCATCCGCGGCTTGGTCACCGATTTTGCGGGGGTGGCGGCCTACATGGACATTGGCGCGTTGCGCCGCCTGATGCAGGAGAGCGACACGATCAACGGGGCGTTTATTACCATCGATCACGGGCGCTGGGATGCATTCATGCGGGCGTTGAAAGACACGCCCCGCGCGGCCGCCGTGATGGTCAAGCGTGACCAACTCGCCGCCTTTCGCGAAACCACCGCGGCAAGCATCGGTATGATACGCAAACTCTATTTTGTGCTGGCCATCATCGTCGCGTTCGGGGTGGTCTACAACAGCGCCCGGATCGCCTTGTCAGAGCGCAGTCGGGAGTTGGCGACCTTGCGGGTGGTGGGCTTCCGCCTGGCAGAGGTGCGCGGCGTGCTGATCGGCGAGTTGGCCATTTTGGTGCTGGCGGCCTTGCCGGTGGGCTTGCTATTTGGCCGTGGGCTGGCCATGTTCATCATGGCTTCGTTCAGCACTGAGACGGTGCGCATGCCGATTGTGATCAATCCCGCCACCTACTCACTCGCCGTGACCGTCGTGCTCACCGCGGCGCTCATGTCGTTTGCGCTGGTTGGCCGCATGCTGGGCCAACTCGATATGGTTGGAGTCTTGAAAGCCCGCGATTGACCCGCTAGATTCACCCCGCAAGCTTCATGGCAATGACCCCTTCCCAATCCATCGTTGAAACCGCCCCATGGGAGGCCAAACGCAAGGCATCCGGCAAACATCGCCTGCGCCGCACGCTGCCATGGTTTGCCGTGTTGGGGTTGCTCGCGCTCATTGTCTGGGGGTTTTGGCCCAAGCCAGTGCTGGTGGAAACCGCCGTGGTCGCACGCGCCGCGCTCACCGTCCGGGTGTCCGAGGAAGGTAAAACCCGGATCCGCAACCGCTATGTGGTGGCCGCTTCGGTGGCGGGCAGAATGCACCGGGTGCCACTCAAACCGGGAGATGGGGTGCAAGCCGGTACGACCCTTCTCACTGTGATAGAGCCGGCGGCCTCTCCATTGTTAGACCAGCGGGCGCGCGAACAGGCGGAAGCCGAGGTGTCGATGCGCGAAGCCGCTGGCAAGCAAGCGGCCCAATCCTTGGAGGCCGCCCGCGCCGCCATGAAATTAGCCGAGGCGGATCGCGATCGCCTCCGCGCCGTGCGGCGCAGCGGCACGGTGTCTGACGCGGATCGCGATCATGCCGAGGGTGAGGCATCGATCAAAGCTGCCGAGGTTCGCGCCATCGAGTTTTCCATGCAGGTCAACGACTTCAGGCTGGCCCAGGCCCGCGCGGCCTTGGCGCGGCCCAGTAGTGGCAGCGCTGACGAGTTGGTGGAAATCAAGTCGCCGGTATCCGGCCGCGTGCTTAGAGTGATGCAGGAAAGCGAAATGGTGGTCACCCCGGGGTTGCCGATCCTGGAAGTGGGCGACCCGCAAGACTTGGAAGTTGAGGCGGAAATCCTCTCCCGGGATGCGGTGGCGATTCATCCCGGTGACTCCGTGGCGATCGAGCAATGGGGCGGCGACGCAGCGCTCAAAGGCCGTGTCCGCCGTATCGAGCCTGCCGCCTTCACCAAAATCTCCGCCCTCGGCGTCGAGGAACAACGCGTGCTCGTGCTTTGCGATTTGTTAGATCAGCCGCCGGCTGCCAAGGCACTGGGCGACCGCTTCCGGGTGGAGGTGCGGGTGGCCGTCTGGCACAGCGACGACGTGCTGGTGGTGCCCGCCGGAGCGCTTTTCCGCGAAGGCAATGTGTGGAAAACCTACGTCTTCCGCGAGGGTAGGGCACGTGCTCTAACGGTCGATGCCGGGCATTCCGATGGTCGCCTAACCGAAGTTTTATTAGGCATTGATGCCGGCGCTGAGGTGCTGCTGCATCCGCCAGATACGGTCAAGGATGGCACGCGCGTCACCCGCCGGACAGGCGCGGGGGGCTAGGCGAGCGCGCTCGTAGGCGCATTCGTGAGAATGCGGTCTATCAGCCCTCCGCGCTGTCACCAGCGCGCCTACGCAGAGCGCGGATGCTCGTAGGCGCATTCGTGAGAATGCGGTCTATCAGCCCTCCGCGCTGTCACCAGCGCGCCTACGCAGAGCGCGGATGCTCGTAGGCGCATTCGT
>JBAXOF010000320.1:0-4642 GCA_037133375.1 Verrucomicrobiota bacterium
TCATCAAGGTTTCGCAACAGTTTGCCGCAATCTGCCGCGAACGCGGGTTGCTGGCGGAGCATATCGACGGGCAAAGCACCGACCGGCAAGCCATCCTGGACCGCTTCAGGCGTGATGAGACGCGGATCCTGACCAACGCGATGCTTCTAACGGAAGGATATGACGAACCCAGCATTGACTGTGTCGTGTGCCTGCGGCCCACAAAAGAGCGGGCGCTGTATTCGCAGATCATCGGTCGCGGCACCCGGATTTGCCCCGGCAAGGACCATTTGCTGGTGCTCGATTTCCTTTGGCAGTCGGGTGAACACAGCCTGGTCAAGCCGGCCCACCTGATCGCCGAAGACGAGGATGACGCTCGTGCCCTGACCGAAAAAATCGGTGACGAAGGCGACATGGAAGAGGCACGCGAAGCGGTGGACGCCGACCGCACCCGCAAGCTTCGGGAGCGGCTCGCCGCCAACCTCCGCCGCAAAGGCAGCGTGCTCGATCCGTTGGAGTTGGCCGTCACGCTCAACGACGCGCATTTGGCCGAGTTCATTCCGGTCATGCAGTGGCAGGGCGAGTCGCCCACCGCGAAGCAGCTCGATTGTCTCGTGAGATTCGGCATCGACGGGAACGCGATCCTAACAAAAGGACATGCCTCGTTCCTGTTGGACCGGCTCATCACGCGCCGGAAACTGGAGTTGGCCACGCCAAAGCAGGTCCGCCTGCTGCGCAAATATGACCACCCGCGCCCTGAGATGGCCACCTTCAAGGAGGCCCAGGCGTTCCTTGCCATCAAATTCGGCAGCCCCGCCGGACCTAACTGAAACCATCCATGCCACGCTACCGGTCAACCTGGCCATCGCTGCCACGCCGCACCCTTGACTACCTCCAGCACGGTGCCGCCGAGGGCAGCAGGAATGCCGAACTCTTTGACGCCACCTGCCAGTTCAGGGACGCCGGGCACCCGCTTGAAGACGCGGAAGAGCAGTTGCTTGCCCGCGCCATGACCGACGGGTTGACCGAAACGGAGGCACGCCATGCGATCCACTCGGCATACGCAGGGGCATCCAGGGAGCCGGTGGGCGCTGCGGCGGCAAGTCCCGCGCCTGCCGCTCCTCTGCGACGGCAGGCGCCTGCCGGCCCTCCACGACAGCCCGCGCCTGCTGCGCCCGTCACCATTCCGCAGGAGCGGCCTGCAATGGCCGTGCCAGAGCCGATGGATGACGGGTTTGTCAGGCTGATCGACACCTGTTTCAATCCGGACGAATTTGTCGCCATCGCACCGGCCGGGGAATCCGACGAGGGCGAAATTGCCCCGCGCCGGGGGGTGACGCTCACGGCCGCGGTGTGGAAAGCCAGGGTTCAGGCCAAGGGCGGTATCGAGCGGGTGTTCGGCACCAAGCTCGGGTTGTTCCTGCGCATCAATCCGATGCGCAAGGACGGCGCTACCAACGAGGATGTGACCGCTTTCCGGCATGTGCTCGTTGAATTCGACCGCGACCAGGCCGGCGAGCCGCTCCCCAAGGAGGAGCAATACCATGCGATCATGGCCAGCGGCATGCCGGTTTCCGCGCTGATAGATTCCGGCAACAAGAGCCTGCACGCATGGGTGCGGGTCGATGCCCCGGATGAAAAGGAATACAAGCGGCGCGTCGCCATCATCTGGGACTGGTTTGCTGGTCTGAACCTCGACAAGCAGAACCGCAACCCTAGCAGACTGTCACGTTGCCCGGATGGCAAGCGCACCGTGGACGGAGATGTCCGCCGCCAACGCCTGCTCGCACTGCAATTTGGCGCTGAATCATGGGCCGCCTGGGAAACCAAGCAATCTACGCCCGACGAGGGGGCGTTGATGCCTATCTCCCAACTGGCGGTTTATGACACATCCCACGATCCTAACAACATTCTCGGCAAACGCTGGCTGTGCCGTGGCGGCTCGCTGGTGGTCGTCGGCCAGTCGGGCATCGGCAAGTCGTCGCTGTGCATGCAACTCATGATCCTGTGGGCGCTGGGCCTGCCGGCGTTCAACATCACCCCGGTTGCACCGCTGCGTTCGTTGCTCATCCAGGCGGAAAACGACGTGGGCGACCTGGCCGAGATGTATCAGGGCGTCCGCCAGGGAATGGGTCTCACTCCCGAACAGGAGGCGATTCTCAATGAGCGCATCTTCATCTATCGGGACACCACCCGCACCGGCCCCGATTTCGTGAACGCCGCCGCCGCGCTGGTGGACCGCCACAAGCCCGACCTCGTGTGGGCCGACCCGCTGCTCAACTACATCGGCGATGAGATTTCCGAGCAGCGGGTCATCAGTGACTTCTGCTGCAAGCTCCTCAACGCGGTGAGCCTGCGCACGGGCGTCGTCTGGTGCCTGCTGCACCACACCGGCAAGCCGTCCAAAGACCCGAAGGCGGCGAGCCACTGGACCGCCAGTGACCTCGCCTACAGCGGCCTTGGCAGCTCCGCCCTCACCAACTGGGCGCGCGAAACTGCCGTGCTGGTGCGCGTCAAGACACCCGATGGCGACCCGCCCACGTTCCAGCTCAGCATGACCAAGCGCCGGACACGGGCCGGCTTGCGTGATTCCGTGGGCACGGTCACCGACACGATCTTCGTGCGCCATGCGCAACACGGCGGCATCTGCTGGGAGCAGTGCGAGTCGCCAGAACCAGAGGCAGAATCCAGGCCCGGACGCTACAAGACCGGCCGCAAATCCGACTTCGATCCGGTGGCTTTCAAGGGGGTCATCGACGCCCATGGAGGCTCTCTAACGAAGGCGAACGTCGATGAGGTCGCTGCAAAAAGTAAATGCAGTCCACGCACCGCATGGAATTGGTGGAAACAACTCAAAACCAAAGACTTATGAACTACTGCAAAAATAGATATTGCACCGCTGCAAAAACCAATACTGCATCTGGTGCAATTGGTGCAAATATCTCTCTTACAGAGAGAGATATTGCACCTATTGCACCGTGCAGCGCCGGGAAGAGACCGGAGACTGCACCAGCGAAACCAGCTAACAGGATCACACCGCCTAACAGGGATTGGCCCTTGCTGGCGGACATGCCTGTTCTGGCGCACTGGCCGGACCGTGACGAACCATTCGATTACGCCCGTAGTGAGGTGATCGCATACGTCCGTGATCGATTCGGCGTCACCATGGACGATGCCATCAGGATCTTCAATTACGCCCGCTACAAGAAAGTCGTCATCTTCGATCCTATCACGAAGCACTGGTGCGGCACGAAAGGAGGTGCCCGATGAACTCCGACGACTACAGCCGGCGGCAGACCGCCAAGGACGCCGAATACGCACGCCAATACAAGGTGTGGATCAAGTCCCTGCCTGCGGACAAACGGCGGGAACTCGAAGCCCAGGGACTGGCCGCGCCCGATTTGGCCCGTCACGGCAACGGTTCCGCCAAGGGGGATGCTGCCGACAGCCCGATCATGCGGCAGGGCGATGATCCCGCCCTCATGCCGGAACCGGAACCGGAGCCCGATTCTCGTTGCGCACCGAACGCCGAACCGCATCAGCCCATCCGCGACAACGAAGCAGCATGGTCCACCGCCCGCCATGTGTTGGGCGAGGTGCTCAACCATGCCAACGCACGTCTCACCGCAGAGTGCATTGCTCTGGTCAGCGGCCTGATCTACTCGGGGGATTCCATGACCGCGATTGCCAAACGCCATGGCATCAGCCGGGCTGCGGTATCGAAGCGCTGCGTCGAACTGACAGAATTGCTCAACCTGCGACCCTCCCGCGCCATGCGCTCGTTGACAGCCCGCAACACATATCGCTCCGCCAGAATCAACAACACCAGATCTAATGAATCAATCGATCCAACTTCCGAACCCTAAAGTCAAAGTCAGCCGACTCGGCATGCGCATCATCGACCAGCTCACCCCCGAGGAATGGCAGGAACTCGCCGCCGGCATCGGCGGAATGGCCACTTCGATTGCCTTCATTGTCGGCGACTGGCTCGTCTATGGCCAAACCCTGTTCGGCACCGACGGCTTCCCTGACAGGAAGGTGGACAACCCGTCCTATCAAATCGCACTCAAATCCACCGGCCTCGATCTATCGACCCTCCAGAACTATGCCTACGTCAGCCGCAGCATCCCGTATTCGTTGCGCAGCGAACGGTTGTCATGGGAACATCATCGCTTGCTGGCAAAACTGCCCGACGGTGAAATCCAAAGTTGGATAGAAACCTGCGTGGCCGAGGATAGCGCCGGTCGCCGCATGTCCACCCGCCGCTTGCGCAAGTCGCTCAACCTTGGCCGGGTTGCCACCGATGCCGACCTTGAGCCGGATCCCGCCGACAAAGGCCAGTTGAACTACATCCCGTTCGTGAACCGGATCTGTTGCTGGTGGCGGCGACTCCAAGCCGAACGGTTTCTATCCAACGCCACCAAGGCCCAGCGCGAGGTGATCTGCCGCGACCTTGAACCCATCATCAACATCTACAACCAACTCAAGCAATGACCCAGCAACCAGCCGAATGCCAGGCCGCAATCGACGCGGTGAAGGAACTCCTCAACACCCATTTCAAGGAAGCCGAGGACAGCGCCGATGAGGACGGCAAGTTCAGCCTCGGATTCCGCGTCACCTTCGACCGCTCGCACTCGCCGACCAAACTCAAGGTGACGTGCCG
>JBAXOF010000321.1:0-4613 GCA_037133375.1 Verrucomicrobiota bacterium
GCCGTCACGCTCGGGGTGGCCTTGTTGACCGTCACGCTGGCGGTGCCGCTTACGGTGGTGTAGTTGGCCGTGGCGGTCGGAGTGAAGGTAACACCCTGCGAAGCCGAGCCCGCACCGGGCGCAGTGGAGGAGGTGGTGAAGGCGAAGCTGCCCGCAGGCGTGGAAGTGCCACCGCTCAAGGTGGAATTGGCCAGCGTCTGGCCGTAGGTGATGGCCGTGGCGCTCGGCCATGCCGTTACGCTTGTATTCGCTTTGTTCACCGTCACGCTCACCGTGTTGGCGGCCGTGTTGTAATTGGTAGAATCGGTCGGGGTGAAAGTCACGGCCTGCGCGGCGGAGCCCGCGTTCGGGTCTGTGGTCGGGGTTGTGAACGCGAAGCTGCCAACCGGTGTTGCCGTGCCACCGCTCAACGTGGAAGATGCCAAGGTCTGGCCATAGGTGATCGCGCTGGCGCTCGGCCAGACCGTTACGCTTGGGGTGGCTTTGCCAACCGTCACGCTCACCGTGCTGGCGGCCGTGTTGTAATGGGTCGTATCCGTCGGCGTGAAGGTCACTGCCTGCGAGGCGGACCCGGCGTTGGGAGCAGTAGTCGGAATGCTGAAGGCAAAGGAACCCGCTGGCGTGGACGTGCCGCCGCTCAAGGTGGAGCTGGCCAGCGTCTGGCCGTAAGTGATCGCGCTGGCGGTGGGCCAGGCCGTCACACTGGAATTCGCTTTGCCAACCGTCACGCTGGCCGTGCTGGCTGCCGTGTTGTAATTGGTCGTATCCGTCGGCGTGAAGGTCACTGCCTGCGCGGCCGTGCCCACCCCGGGCACGGTACTGTTGCTGGTCCAGGCAAAGCTGCCCGCCGGTGTGGACGTGCCACCGCTCAAGGTGGAGCTGGCGAGCGTCTGGCCGTAGGTGATCGCGCTGGCCGTCGGCCAGGCCGTCACGCTCGGGGTGGCCTTGTTGACCGTCACGCTGGCGGTGCCGCTTACGGTGGTGTAGTTGGCCGTGGCGGTCGGAGTGAAGGTGACACCCTGCGAGGCGGACCCGGCATTGGGGGCCGTGGTCGGAGTGGTGAAGGCAAAGGAGCCCGCCGGCGCGGACGTGCCACCGCTCAAGGTGGAACTGGCCAGCGTCTGGCCGTAGGTGATGGCACTGGCGCTCGGCCATGTCGTCACGCTCGGGGTGGCTTTGCCAACCGTTACGCTCACCGTGCTGGCGGTCGTGTTGTAATGGGTCGTGTCCGTCGGCGTGAAGGTGACACCCTGCGCGGCGGACCCGGCGTTGGGCGCGGTGGAGGAGGTGGTCCAGGCAAAACTGCCCGCAGGCGTGGAAGTGCCACCGCTCAAGGTGGAACTGGCGAGTGTCTGTCCGTAGGTGATGGCACTGGCGCTCGGCCATGTCGTCACGCTCGGGGTGGCCTTGTTGACGGTCACACTGGCGGTGCTGCTTACGGTGGTGTAGTTGGTCGTATCGGCCGGCGTGAAGGTAACTGCCTGCGCGGCCGTGCCCACCCCGGGCGCGGTGGAGGTGGTGGTGAAGGCAAAGCTGCCCGCCGTGGTGGACGTGCCACCGCTCAAGGTGGAACTGGCGAGCGTCTGGCCGTAGGTGATCGCGCTGGCCGTCGGCCATGCCGTCACGCTCGGGGTGGCCTTGTTGACCGTCACGCTGGCGGTGCCGCTTACGGTGGTGTAGTTGGCCGTGGCGGTCGGAGTGAAGGTAACACCCTGCGAAGCCGAGCCCGCACCGGGCGCAGTGGAGGAGGTGGTGAAGGCGAAGCTGCCCGCAGGCGTGGAAGTGCCACCGCTCAAGGTGGAATTGGCCAGCGTCTGGCCGTAGGTGATGGCCGTGGCGCTCGGCCATGCCGTTACGCTTGTATTCGCTTTGTTCACCGTCACGCTCACCGTGTTGGCGGCCGTGTTGTAATTGGTAGAATCGGTCGGGGTGAAAGTCACGGCCTGCGCGGCGGAGCCCGCGTTCGGGGCTGTGGTCTGGGTTGTGAACGCGAAGCTGCCAACCGGTGTTGCCGTGCCGCCGCTCAAGGTGGAAGATGCCAGCGTCTGGCCGTAAGTGATCGCGCTGGCGGCAGGCCATGTCGTCACGCTGGAATTCGCTTTGTTCACTGTCAATGTGCCGGCATAGTAAGAGATCGCGTAGTTGCCTGCGGCAAACGTCCCGCCCACGGCCAGGCTCGGCGTCAGGGTATAATTGTTCGCGGCATCCGTCGTTGCCGTGCCGCCGCTGGCGGTGATGGTCACCGAGCCGATGGTCTCGCTGTTTTGCAAACCGCTGCTGGTGAACGCCGATTGGCTCGCGCCGTAGGTCTTCGTCGCCCCGTAGGTCTTGCTGTCGGCGCTGGCGGTAATGCTCAGGACGGCCTGGTTCACCTGCTGCCCGCCGGACAAGGTGCCGCTGCTGGTGGCATAATTTGGATTGCCCGCGAAGGAGGCCGTCATGGTATAAGCGGAACCGCTGGAATAGCCCAGATTGGAGACCGTGAGGTTGGCAGTGCCAGAGGTCGTCGTCGCCGTGCCGATGCTGGATCCGTTGTCAAAGAATGTGACCGTCGAGCCGTTGCCCGGGTCCGGACTGACCACGGCATGGAATGTCACCGCACTGCCGTAGGTCGAGGGGCTGGATCCCCCGGTCCGTGTCACCGCGGTTGTTGTGCTGATTAAATTGCGCGTCACTGTGACCGTGAAGGTTTGCGTGGTGGTTCCATCCTGAGCCGTCACCAGCACCGTGATCGTGTTGTTGCCAAGCGCCAGCGTGATCGACCCGCTGGCGGCTCCAGACGCGACGCTCGTTTCGTTGACTTTGATCGTGGCGGTGGCATCGGTCACTGTCGGGGTAATCGTCACCGACGTGGTGGTGTTGGGCACGCTGGCCGTGTAGGAAGTGGTCCCCGCCGCAAACGTCGGACTCAAGGTGCCGGAGCTGAGAGCCAAGCCGGCGAGCGTCGCCACCGAGGAGCGGGTATCCACCGTGACATTGGAAGTGATGGCAAACCCGGAACCCGCCTGAGCGGTGGGGGATGCTGCCAAAATCAATGCGGCCTGCAGGAGCAGAAGTGTTTGTTTCATGGTCATGTTCTATTCAAAATTCATCATTCAAAATTGCCGTTGGCCATGCCATTCAGGCGTCGCCGTTTTTCATGTTCGCTATAGCTCATTGCGCGTTCAAAATTCACCTTTCCGCTTCGCTCCGGCAGGGCGGCTACCGCCTTTGCCCGGCTCGTCGCTCCGCCACCTGCTGCTCCTATGGGACTGAACTGCGGGCAACGCGGAACCCGATGCCGTTGCCGCTGCCGGACGGGTTGCCGTAGTAGCGGTACGCGACGCGGCAGCTGAACGCGCCGTAGTCCCAATCGCCGCCCCGGAGCACCCGGCCCGAGCCCGAGGTCACACCCCGCGGATCCGTCTGCGCACCCGCCGCATAAGTGCCATACCAATCCCAACACCACTCCCAGAGGTTGCCCGCCATGTCGTAAAGCCCGTAGCCATTCGCCGCAAAACTGCCGACCGGGCTCGTCGCAGGACTGGTGCCTCCAATGCTGCCGATGGAGTTATAGCCGTTCGGCCCCAAATCGTAAGTGTAGCTGCTCGTGGAGCCATAATAATTCGCCTGGCTTTGGCTGATCGTGTCGCCCCACGGAAACCGCTTCCCGCTCAGACCGCCGCGTGCCGCTTTCTCCACCTCCGCTTCGGTCGGCAGGCGGTAGCCGTTGGCCGCCCAGTTGCAGACCGCCAGGTCGCTGCTGCCGGTCCGATAGGCGACCCCGGAGACCGTGTAACACGGAGTCAGGCCGTCCTTCTCACTGCGGGCGTTGCACCACTTCACCGCGTTATGCCAGGTGATCGTCTGCACCGGGTGATTGGTTGCCTTGCCCGCACCGGCAGCCAAATCCGTGTAGCCGTGGGTCAGCCCCCACGTCCGCACCGTGCTCCAATCTCCCCAAGTCACCAAATTCTGGGCCAAGTAAAACGCGCTCAGCGTCACCGTGCGGATCGGGGCGTCCGAGATGTCGTTGTCCGCCACCATGGCGTTGCCCATCTGGAAACTCCCCGCCGGAATAACCGAAAAGCCGGCAGGTATCAGATCGTCCGCCGTCACCTTGAAGCGCGTCGTGGTGGTGTATTGCTTGCTCCAATCCACGCCGGCATTCCAAGTGATCACCTTGCCCGTGCCGCGCGCCACCCCGGCTCCGACCGCCCCGCTCACGGTGGTGGCCGGCACGCTGAAGGTCGTCCCGCCATCACTGGAAATGGCCAACGTGATCGAAACCGTCGAGGTGTCCGCGGTCACATCGTAGGTGATGTCCACCAACTGCGTCCCGGCGCGCTGGACGGCTGAGATGTTGGAGACCACGGGATTCGCCGCCTGGGCATGTGGCGTGAGCAGGAATAGCGCCGCGGCCACGGCGGCAAATGAGGTGATGTTCATTGGGAGTTAGGACGGGATGCGGTGAGAAAAATCGCAACCCGCCGGCGGCGGGTTGCGTATGTTAGACCGGCGGCAAGCGTCGCCTGCCTTCGAAACGGGAGTATCGTTACACGACATGCACGGATTCACCTAATTCTACACCGTTAAAAAAAGATTGACATTTGTGAATTTTTCCGCGAGCCTCC
>JBAXOF010000322.1:0-4612 GCA_037133375.1 Verrucomicrobiota bacterium
CGGGTGATCACCACCGGCAAGTCCTATCAGATGCGTCCGCTCAATGCCTACTACCGGCGCCTGGTCCACAATGTGCTCACGGAAAACCCGGACGTCGTCTCCCAGTCCCCGGACGGTGAAGACCGCCTCAAACGCATCACCATCTCACCCAAACCAACCCCTGCACCTGCCTCATGAAACGCTTCTTTTTTGACTGCGGCACCCGTGATGCCGATACCGCAGCCGGCTTGTTGGTGCTGCGCGTGACTACCGGGTTGATGATGATGTTAGGCCACGGCATCCCCAAACTCCAAAACTTCGCCAAACTCAAGGAGACTTGGTATGTGCCGGATTTCTTTCCGCTGTATTACATGTCGCCGCAACTGAGTCTGGTGGCCACGCTGGGCGCCGAGGTGCTGGCCGCATTTTTGTTAGTGATGGGGCTGATGACGCGCCCGGCGGCCTTTGTGGTGTGCTTCACCATGGTGGTGGCGGCCTTTGAGGTCTATGGCGCGAGTGTCTGGTTCACCCTGCCACCCAATGGCAAGGAACTCGCCCTCCTCTATCTGATTCCCGGCCTGGCGCTGTTGCTCACGGGGGCCGGCGCGTGGTCGCTGGATGCCAATCTTTATCACGAATCCAAACGCCGCCGCTGGTGAGCCACCCCATGGAAACCCACCGCCTCGTCCTCCCGGGTGATCTCAATCATTACGGCTTCCTCTTCGGCGGGCGACTTCTGGCATGGATCGACGAGGCGTCGTGGATCGCCGCCAGCCTCGACTACCCGCAGTGCCAGTTCGTCACTGTGGCCATGGACACCGTCGAGTTCCACCACAGCGTGCGCGAGGGCACCATCCTCGCCATCCATTGCGGACGCACCCGCACTGGGACCACCAGCGTCACCTACGCCGTCAAAGTCTGGGACCGTAGCGCCCGCCCCGACCCGCTTTTCTCCACCGCCGTCACGTTTGTTAGAGTGGATGCCAACGGCAAAAAGCTGCCGTTGGCTGAAGCCTAGCTGCCCAGAATCAGCGGTGAAAGCTCCGCCAGCCAATCGGCCAGATCCACGGCGGCGGGGGTTGCCGGCAAGATATTGAGATCATGCAGGTCCCAACGGAAAACCAATTTGTAGCCGTCCCACTCGCCTTTGGCGCCGCAATCCTGGACCCACTTGGCGCCGCGGCGGTTGTCTTGGAGCATGTAGGCCACGAGTTGTTCCACGCCCGCGCGAAAGGCCGTCAACCACATCACAGCTAACAACAATGTGCCAATCCCGCGGCGTTGGTCGGCGTCGAGCACCATCGCGGAAATTTCCGCCTCGGCGGGATTGGTGGCGTTGCGCCACCAACTGGCCCCCCCCACGCCGGGAAAGTCGCGGGCCGGATCGAGCACCACCCAGGTCACATGCTGTGCCGGATTTTGCTCGATCAACCGGTCTAACATCGCATCGCCCAGCAACTCGCCGATGGGCGTCCAAAACCGTTGATAGCGCCCCTCCGGCGAAAGCCGGCGATAGGCTTCGGCCACTGCCGCTCGATCCTCATCGAGCAAGGGTCGCACGATCACCGGCGTGCCGTCGCGCAACGTGAGTTCGAAGCGGTCGCGCATGGACTTAGAGCAAGCCTTGCTCGCGGAGTTCCTCATCGACCCCGTCGTGGTCAGGCAAGCCATTGCCGCCGTCCCGGATTTGTTGGATTTTGCGGCGCACGCCATAGCGGCTGCGCGGGCCGGTGACCAAGCCGGCCACGCCATCGACGACAAATGGCAACACGGCAAGAACCCCCAGCACGCCGATGCCAATGCCAAGGCCGCGCCGTGCATTCCGATGCATCAAATCACTGAGCAGGAGGCCTGCCGCAGTGCCCAACAAGGCCGGGGCGGCCAAGGCGCTGACTTCAATCCATTGGGGCGTGATGTCCAAGTGAGCATCTGACATGAGATGACCCATAGCGGATTGTCGCCGGCCTGACAAGCCCGTAAAAGCAAATCCCCGGGATTCGGGCTTTTCCTTGGCGGTTTTCCCAGTATGTTCACTCCGTCATGCCCAATTCGGAAAACACCTATGCCCTCATTCTCGCCGGTGGTTCAGGCACCCGCTTCTGGCCGCTGAGTCGCAACACCCGGCCCAAACAACTCCTCGACCTCTTCGGCGACGGCACCCTGCTTGAGCAAACGATCCGCCGCCTCGACGGCCTCGTCCCGCCCGCCAACATCCTCATTCTCACCAATGCCCTGCAAGAGGCCGCGGTCCGCGAGGTCGCCCACATGCTGCCCGCCGCCAACATTTTAGCCGAACCCGCCAAGCGCGACACCGCCCCGGCGGTGGCGCTGGGCATCGGCCTGATTGCCGCGCGCAACCCGCAGGCGGTCATGCTGGTGCTGCCGTCGGATCAACTCATCCGCGACACCGCCACTTATCAAGCGGTGATGCGCGATGCCCTCGCCACCGCCCAACAAGCCAACGGCCTGGTCACCATCGGCATCCGCCCGACCTGGCCCTGCCCGGCCTTCGGCTACATCGAACGCGGTGCCGCCGCCGCTATTCCCGGCCTGGCCTGCGCCCACCCGCCCCACGAAGTGACACGCTTCCGTGAGAAACCCGCTGCCGAACTCGCCGCGCAATTTCTCGCGGCCGGCAGCTTCTCGTGGAATGCCGGCATGTTCGTGTGGGCCCTGCCCACCGTCATCGAGCAACTCACCCGCCACGCCCCGGAGCTCGCCGCATTGGTCGCGGACATCCGCGACGCCGCCGACATTCCCGCCACCCTCGCCGCACGCTTCCCGCAACTGACCCCGATTTCCATCGACTATGCGCTCATGGAAAAGGCTGAACGTGTCCTCAACATCGAGGCCTCCTTCGATTGGGATGACGTCGGCTCCTGGCTGTCCATCGCCAAATACCTCGACCTAACAGACGGTGACAACCGCGCCAACGAAACCATCACCCAGCTCGACTCATCTAACAACATAATCTTCAATGCCCGTCCTGGCACCCGCATCGCGTTGCTCGGCGTGGACGACCTGATCGTCGTCCAGACCGCCGACTCCCTGCTCATCGCCAACCGCCACCAGGCCGACGCGATTAAAAAACTCACCGATCTACTCCCGCCGGAGTTGTTGTAAGCCGCCGGATGAACCGACCCTCAGTCATCCACCCGGCGCTCGGCATCGATCATGGCGAGGCGCGCATCGGGATTGCGGCCACCGATGACTTTGGCATTCTCGCCCATCCGGTGGAAACCATTGATTGCGCGGCGCAGGACCCCATCGCGCGCATCGGCGAGTTGGCCCAACATCGCGGTAGCCGCACGCTGGTGTTAGGCATGCCCTTCCGCATGGATGGCAGTGAAGGCAGCGCCGCCGCCAAGGTCCGCGCCTTCGCCGCCCGCCTCCAACAGCAGCTCCCCAACATCCCTCTTGTTTTCGTCGATGAAACCCTAACCACCACCAGCGCCACCGCCAAACTCCACCAGGCCGGGCGCAAAACCCGCAGCCACAAACCCATCATCGACCAGGCCGCCGCCGTCGAAATCCTCAACCTCTGGATGGGCGAGGGCCCGCGGTGACGCGTCACCCGAGCCCCATATCTAACAAAAAGCTCTGGATGGCACAATAGAGTTGGGAGCGGAAAAAGGCGGCGTGGCGGGATGGGGAGAGATTGAGCTGGCTGATATTTTCGCCGGGTCCGAAGTGGTGAAGTTCCTCAATGGCCAACCGCGCCTGGTTGAGGGCGGCATACCAATGGAAGGCGTCGTCACGGGAGATCCACAGGGTGGCGGGCCCGCCAGCGGCCTCCAGTTTAGCTGACTCGATGGCAGTTAGGACGACTTTCAGATGTTCCTGATAGCCCTCGCGAATGTCTGGCATGACGTATTCCTGCCAGTCGAGCCAGTCGGCCGATGGCTGCATGACACTGCCCACGTGGCTGGCAAGATCAAAACCCGGGCTTTCGGCATCGTGCAAAATGCCACACAGCAACGGCCAATCATCAGCCTCCTCGACTTCGATGCGGAGGCCGCCGGCAGGTGATGGGGCGAGTTTCATGCGGCCTTTTCGAGGGATGTTTTCAACTGGTGGATTTGAAGCTGTTGGGCGTAGAACTCGGCTTTTTCGCGTTGGCCAGACCAGACGATGGAACGCCCGAGTTGGTGGACTTGCAGCATCAGCAGGGCGGCCTTTTGTTCGTTGTAGCTAAAAATTTTCATCAACACCCAGGTGACGTAGCCCATCAGATTGACGGGGTCATCGTGGACCACGACATTCCACGGCACGTCGAGCGCGGTGGCTTCGCTGGGACGGGTGAGGGTTTTGGTATCGGCCATGGGGGTACTGCTTTAAGTGGCGCAGTCTACTCCAGGAGAGCCGGTGGGTCCAGCCATTTCCCGTGGTCGCGGATGAGTTCGATGAGGCGGGCCACCGCGTCGGCCTCCGGGAGGTTGAATTGGACCGGGGTCTTGCCGACGTAAAGGTTGATCTTGCCTGGCGCGCCGCCGACGTAGCCGAAATCCGCGTCGGCCATTTCGCCGGGGCCGTTGACGATGCAACCCATGATGGCGATGCGCACGCCTTTGAGGTGGCCGGTGGCGGCGCGGATTTTCTGGGTGGTGTGCTGGAGGTTGAAGAGGGTGCGCCC
>JBAXOF010000323.1:0-4577 GCA_037133375.1 Verrucomicrobiota bacterium
GCTGTCTTCCCTGACAGGCGGGACGCCTGTTTTCCGATCAAGAAGCGCTAAACTGACAGTATTGGGCGTCCCGCCCACATTAAGTAATTAAGTAAGAACCGCGTTCTCACGAACGCGCCTACCAAGAACGGTGCGGCCAGCGTGATTCAAGGAGTGCGGGCGTCCCGCCCACAACATCGCGTTCTCACGAACGCGCCTACCAAGAACGGTGCGGCCCTTGGGCAATGCAGGGTTGTCGACTACTCCTCCAAGAGGGCTTCCGCCGTGATATGCAGCAGCACCCGGTCGCCAATAAAGGCCTTGCCTTCCAACACGGCTTTGCGGATGCGCGGCACCAACTCGATGATCTTGACCTCGACGCGGACATCATCACCCGGATGGGCCGGGGCCTTGAAGCGCACGTTCATTGACCGCGCCACGGAGCCCGGCCCTGGCAGATGGGTCGCCAGCAATGCTGAGAAAAACCCCACCAGCAACACCCCGTGGGCGATGATGCCGCCAAAGCGCGGTTCGGCATAGGCAGGGTCGGTGTGCAACGGGTTATGGTCCCCGGTGACGGCCGCGAAGCCGGCGATCATTTCCGCAGTGATGTGAATGGTTTGGCTGGCCGTCTGGCCAAGGGTGAGTTCTGAGAATTTCATGGCTTGGGGGATAGGGCTGGATACATGATCATTCGTTGCGCGCTACTCCGAGCGAAAGGCGGCAAGGCTTGCGCGGAGAGGTTGGCTGCGTCCACCGCCGCTTGCGCGTGGTCATGTTCACGCCCGCGTCTATCATTCAGCCCCTGGTGTGGCGAGCGGATTTCCGCGAATCTCTCAAATCGAAGCCCTGCGGGGATCGTTTAGCCGATAGAGTGCAGCGCCCCGGACCTGTGGTATCCGCCACAATGGTGAACCTTAAATGACGGCGGGCTTGGGAGATCTCATTGTCGCCGGTCGCGGCCACGGCTCGGCGGTTCTGATAGAGGGGGTGGCAGCGGACCGGTGCCGGTGTCGCCGATGGCCGCCTGGGTGCGGATAGCCCCGGCAATGGCGGCGGCGAGCCGCTGGCGGTAGCCGGGTGTGCGGATGAGGCGGGCTTGCACCGGATGGCTCAGGTAGCCGCCTTCCAGCAAAACGCAGGGGATTTCCGGATTGCGGGTCAGGCGGAGCCGGCGGCGCACCAGCCCGCGGTTTGGATGTTCCGCGGGGCAGGCCTGCACCATGGCGCGTTGCAAGCGGACGGCGAGGCCATGGCTATCAACCCGCCAATAGTAGGTTTCCGGGCCGCGCATGTGTTGGGGTCCGCTGTTGAAGTGCATGCTGATAAGAATGGCGTCGCCGGAGTGATTGGCGCGGGCGACGCGCTCATCGAGGGCGACAAATGTGTCGTCACTGCGCATCAGGATGGTATGAAAACTGGCGCTCAGTTCCGCGCTGAGGCGTTTGGCCATGTCAAGTGTTAGATCCTTTTCCTGTTGGCTGGTCGATTTGCTGGTGGCACCGGAATCCTTGCCGCCGTGTCCCGCATCGATGATGACCGTGGTGAAGCCGCGCGGACCCGGCCGGTGGCCCCAGGAATCGTGACCCGACGAGCTGGTCACCGGCCCGGCACATGCTGCCAGCAGGGCAAGCATGCCAAGGCCGAAAAACGGATAGAGCAAACGGGTCATGGGCGGGATTCTATCAATCCTGGCCGCCCAAGGCAAAGGCAAACATCATCGGGGTATGACAGGCATGGGCAACGGCGGTTCGGAGACCGCCGCTCCTTGAAATGCCCGCCCAAGGCAAAGGTTTTGCGGCAGGCAAAATGCCGCTGTTTTTTTGCGGTCAGCTCTGCTTTAGTCCGGGCATGCCACGCGCCGAGCGAGACCCCACGACCGAACTGCTGGCCCCAGCAGGCAATTGGGATTGTGCCCGCGCGGCGGTGGCGGCGGGAGCGGATGCGATCTACTTTGGCTTGCCGCAATTCAACGCCAGGCTGCGGGCGGACAATTTCATCGATGCGGATTTGCCCGAGTTGATGGAATACCTTCACCGCTACGGGTTGCGGGGGTATCTCACGATGAACACGCTGGTTTTCACCCGTGAACTGGCGGCGGCGGAAGCCCAACTCCGAAGAGTCGCGGCCGCCGGGGTGGACGCCATCATCATCCAGGATTTGGGGTTGGCCCAACTCGCCCATGCGGTGGCACCCCACATGGAAATCCACGCGTCCACCCAAATGACGGTCACCTCACCCGAGGGCCTGGCATTCGTCGAAACCCTCGCCCCGCTCGCTCGCGTCATCCTTGCCCGCGAACTTTCCATCAAGGAAATCCACCGCTTCCAAACGTCGTCCCTAAATCTAACGACGCCGCTGGAGGTCTTTGTCCACGGCGCGCTGTGCGTCGCTTACTCCGGTCAATGCCTCACCAGCGAAGCCCTCGGCCAGCGCAGCGCCAACCGCGGTGAGTGCGCCCAAGCGTGCCGCATGCCTTATGAAATAGTGGTCGATGGCGCAACCCGCGACCTCGGCGAAGTCCGCTACCTGCTTAGCCCGCAAGACCTCGCCGCAGTCGATCTCATCCCGGAGTTGGTGCGTGCCGGCGTGCGGTCGTTCAAAATCGAAGGCCGGCTGAAATCGGCCGAATACGTCGCCGCGGTCACCCGCGTCTATCGCAAGGCGCTGGATGGCTGTAAGGCGCAGTCTAACAACATTGACCGCCCGTCCCCGATCACTGCGGCCGACCGCTATGCCTTGGAAATGACATTTTCCCGCGGCCTGAGCACCGGTTGGCTCGCCGGGGAAAACCATCTGTATCTGACGCACGGCCGGTTTGGCAAAAAGCGCGGTCCATTGTTAGGCACCATCGTTGCCTGTGGCCCCGGTTGGATCAAGCTCGGTGCCACCACCGGGGTGCCGATCGCGCCGGGCGACGGGGTGGTCTTTGATGCCGGGGAAAACCGCGACCTCGAACAAGGTGCCCGTGTCTGGAAAATCGAGGACGGCATTCTCGTGTTTCACCGCACCTACAGCGGCATCAACTTCGAGCGCATCAAGCCCGGTCACACGCTTTACAAAACGTCCGACCCGAAACTCGAAGCCGAAATCCGCCGGTTCTGGCAAAACGCCCGCCCCGCGGAAACCAAGACGTTGCTAGATCTAACCGTTACTGGACAGGTCGGCGCGCCGCTCACGGTCACCGCAGCCACGCACATGCACGGGGTTCTCCAGCGCCTTGCGTCAGTTTCCTCGCCGGTCCCGTTGGAGGCTGCCGCCAAGCATGTGCTCACCACCGCTACTCTAACAAACCAACTCGGCCGCCTCGGCGATTCCGAGTATGAACTCGCCGCGCTCGACAACCAACTCGAAGGTGCCTGCCATCTCGCGCTGTCCGTTCTCAATCAACTCCGTCGCGACCTCGTCAAACAAGTGGCTGCCACCGGCTGTGGAAACGTCAGCCCACCCGCGCCCGTCCAACAGTCCCAAATCCGCGTCTTGTCACCTGTCAGAGACGTTGCCCCCGGCCCGCCGCCGCCGCCCCGGCTTGCCGTCCTCTGCCGCACCCTCGAACAAGTCACCGCGGCCCTCGATAACCATGTCTCTATCATCTATTGCGACTTCGAGGACCCCCGCCGCTACCGTGCGGCCGTTGAAGGTGTTAGAGCAACCGCCACTCTCACCTATCAGCCCACGATTCACCTGGCGACGCCGCGCATCCTCAAGCCCGGCGAACTCGGCTACCTCAAGCTCATTGAGAGCGCCGCGCCGGATGGCTTGTTGTTGCGCAACCTCGGCGCGCTTCACTTCTATAAAGAGCGTGGCGACTTGACCAAGACCGGCGATTTTTCCCTCAACGTGGCCAACCCGATCACGGCCAAACGGCTCATGGAAACCGCTGGTCTCGATCTACTAACCGTTTCCTACGACCTGAACATCGGCCAGGTGCTGGATCTCCTACAAGCCGCCCCGCCGCTGTGGTTTGAGTTGACCCTTCATCAACATATGCCGCTCTTTCACATGGAACACTGCGTCTTTTGCGCCTTCCTCAGCAGCGGCACCACCTATCTGGATTGTGGCCGTCCCTGTGAGCATCACGTCGTCCACTTGCGCGACCGGGTTGGACTGCTGCACCGCTTGCAGGCGGATGTGGGTTGCCGCAACACCCTGTTCAATGGCAAGGCACAAACCGGCGCCCGCTACTATCAGACCCTCCGCGACGCGGGATTGTCACGGTTCCGTGTCGAGCTGTTGGATGAAACCACGGCGGAGGCCGCCGCCACCATCTGCGCCTATCAGGCCTTGCTCGGTGGCACCCTCGAGGCCAGCGCGCTCCTCGACCAAGTCCAAGCGCTGGAAAAGCTCGGCGTCACTGAAGGCACACTGGCCCGGCTGTGATGGGCCGGCCTGCGCCGCCGACTTGGGCGGTGCCAAGGCGCGGCGGAGGAGCAGCATATGAACGCCCCGCCCTCGGGGGGGAGTCACGGCGCGGCGAGGCCGCCACGCCCTACCGGCACCAGGTAGGGCGGCGCGGCGCGGGCCGCCGACTTGTCCGCCCGCGTGGGCGGTGCCAAGGCGCGGCGGAGGAGCAGCATATGAACGCCCCGCCCTCGGGG
>JBAXOF010000324.1:0-4538 GCA_037133375.1 Verrucomicrobiota bacterium
GCCGGAGTGATGGATGAATTGAAGCATTGGTCGCCTTCTGATGAAGGCACCCCGCAGGGTGGAGTCATCTCCCCTCTGTTAGGCAATATTTATCTACACTTCGTCCAAGACCAGTGGATCAAGAAGGTGATAGGCAAGGAAAGCAAAGGGCGTGTCATGTTCCGGCGCTATGCGGATGACAGCATCGTGGCCTTCGAGCGGAAGGACGATGCAGAGGCATACCTGTGCAAACTGCCCGAAAGGCTGGCCAAGTTCGGACTCGAACTGGCGGCCGAGAAGAGTGCGTTGGTGAAATTCAACCGGTGGGAGCCGGAAACCAGCGGGAGGTTCACCTTCCTTGGCTTCGACTTCTTCTGGCGCAAGACACTGCGTAATCCCAATCATCGGAAAGTGACGCGCTACACCAACGGGAAGAAGTTCCGGGCCAGCCTGGCGGCACTCAAGGAATGGCTCAAGAAGGCCCGCAGCAAGCCGCTGCTCGACATCCTGGCCACCCTGCGGCGAAAACTGCAAGGCTACTGGAACTACTACTGCGTCATTGGCAATTCGGAGCGGACTGGAACCTACGCCCATCATGCGCGTGGACTGGTCTTCAAATGGCTCAACCGGCGCAGTCAGCGCAAAAGCTTCACCTGGACTGCGTTCAACGCAGCCTGGGAACGCTGGAACCTGCCTGAGCCACGGGTCACTGAAAAGCCCTCGCCGAAATTCGCTCGCCACAGCCAGCCGAGCCCCGCATGATTACGTCTGTTCAACCAGTCCCAATGATGATCGTGATTCCACCTGCGCGCATTCCTGAGGAGCCCGGTGCGGTAATTCCGCACGCCGGGATCTGCGAGGGGGGCGTCGGACAACCGGCGTCCCTACCTTAATCGATGCCAGAAAGCTCCCCAAAACATCCTCTACGCCACGCGCCATTACGAGACAATTACCATTCATGAAAGGACGGATCCGTAACGCGATGAAATATAGTTTGGCTGCCATGCTATTCTGTATTTACTGCGGGTGCCAGCCTTCAGGCCATCGGTCGGTAAAGGTGATGGAAGGCTATAAGACAGCAATGCATTCGGCAGGCATGGGAAAGCAATCAGTATTGCTCACGCCCAATGAAGACGCGTTGCTCCGCAATATATTGGCACCATCATCATTTTCAAAGACACAGTCGCGCGTGATCCGAAATACCCAAGCAAATTGCGAGATGTTTTATTTCCTCTCTATTGGAGAGGACATATTTGATGGCTCGATATGCTTTAATTCAAAAGGGTGTCTGATCGATAGAATTGCCATAAGCGGAAAGAAAAGGTCAGAATTAGAGAATCTCGCCCGTGCAATTATAGCGCGAATGCCAGAAGATACCCTAAGAAGATGAGTGCCGGAGAGATCAAGGAGGTCCATGTGCGCCATCAAATCTGTGCTCGACATCCAGGTCTGATTCCGGCAGATTCCCTTCGTAGGTCATGCGTGACAAGCCCGCCACAAATCATCGAACAAGTCGCCGCTGCCCGACCGGGTTCAGCTCCATAGTTTCACACCAACTACTATCCTGTCGCCCCGGCGGCAGGGCTCGACGTTCGACGAAAAGTCATGCAACTCCTCATTCAATTAGCAACCGACGCAGCCGCGATGGAGAAGATCGCGACGTTCTCGGATCAAGCAAAGTTCTAGCGAAGCCCCACGAAGCTAATCGAATCCTGCCATTCCGACAACTTATGAAACTCCGATACGTGCTGCCAGTCGTCGCGACATTGGAACTGCTCGCACCCCTAGCGGCAAAACCCGTGCCGATTTGGTCGGTGCCTTCCGAGGGGGACTTGAAACAAAGCGGTCCGAGCGAGGAAATTCACCTGTCATGGATCAATGACAATGAATTGATCGCATTGCGCCGCGGTGGGATTCTGGGAAAATATGACTCTCTAGCCCAAAAAACGATCTGGCAAAAAAGCATGACCATGACCCGCGGTTTTGCCACTTCGAACAAAGCGATCTTTGTGATGAAAGATCAGAATGAAACAACGGGGCTGCTGGAGATCTCCCTGCAGGATGGACACACGATCCGCCGATGGACGACCGAGCGGTTGCAGAAACTTTCTGGAGATCAGTCGTTGCATCCCCATGGCATTCTGTGGCTGGCTGCGCCAGGAATTTTGGCCATCGAGAGTCTTCAGTATGGTGATTCGTCATGTTGGATGTTCAACCCCGCCAAAGAGTCCTTCGGAGGCAAGGTTCAGCTCGGCGGCTACCTGTGGAACGCGCAAAGTGCGGGAAATTCACTGACATGGGAAGTCAAAGGAGTGATTTTCCGGGCATTGGCTGCCGATCCCAAGGCGGAAAAGGTTTGGGACTCGGGACTCGGCGCGGGCGGCGACGATTACCCATGCATCCATGCCTACTGCGGCGGTGGGGATGGAAGTTTCGTTGCGGTCCTGGACAACGGAGGATGGCAGGGCGGTATGCGGATATTTCGTCGTGAGCAACCCAACGGCAAGGTGAGCATGACCAGTGTTGCCGCCGATCTCCATTCAGTCGCTATCGACTGGAGCCATCAGCGAATCTGGGGCAACGGGGGCGATCCGGTCGCATTGCAAGTTTTCGATTTCTCGGGCAGACTGTTGGCGGAGATGAAAAAGGGGGCTCCGGAGCATTGCTGGGCCATAGCCATCTCGCCATCCGGCACACGGATCGCCTTGCTGGATCAAAAAGGCAGAATACTTATCGTGGAAGACCGGTGAGACGGACTGCCATAAAGACAAATAGTCGAACAATAATGGGTGCTGCCCAACCGGCTACCAAGCCCGCAGACAAGGATCCTGTGAACGATCAACCCTCAACCCCCACGTCGAAGGATGACCCCCGGTAGCCGGTGGCAGGCCTGACACGCTCTGCCTAAGATGAAATCGCTCCTACTGACGTTGACGCTCTTGATTGGCTGTGCTTTCGACCTGAAAGCTGAGGCGTTTTCGATCTCAATTACCGAACAGCCCGGCCGCCGTGGGGCACCCAAAGTGTTGGCCTCGTTTGAGGCAAAGGATGACGCCACGCGGAAGGAGATTGCGGCACTCTGGGATGAGGCCGCAAAAGCCTTTCCTGAGAATCGCAGATGCTTGTATGGACCGGACTCATCCTATGTTTCAATAGTAATCACTCGCGGCAACGATAAGATTACGATCAACTCATGGCATCCGTTGTTTGAGAAGAACCCTAAGTTGGTTGTAACATCACAAGGTGTCGAATCGCTGGACGGTCGGACCCGAGAAGTTGTTCTAAAAGCCGACAAGAAATGGTATCAGGACGCTCGCCGGTGCTTCGACAAGATTATCGATTTCACAGAGTCCAAGGCAGAACCAGCGGGCGCTGGCCAACCGGCTACCAAGCCCGCAGACAAGGTTCCAGCGAAAGGACAACCCCCAACCCCCACGCCGAAGGAAGCCCCCCGGTAGCCGGATGGCAGGCCCGCACGTTCACTTTCTGCGCAACTTCCTGACCATACTCACCAGCGACAGGATGCCGACTAACAGTCCGACCAGCAGCGAGGCGGCCCGCAGGTGCCATTCGATCTGCTCCTGATAGGACGTGATGACGCCCAGCACCGGCGAGGCGGTGCCGATGATGGCGTTGCGAACATATCCCACGTCGTAGCGGTTGCGCGGCTTGATGCCGAAGCGAATCTCCAGCGTGCCGGGATCGCCGATGCTCTCATGGGTGGACCCGTTGGCGAGAAAAGCGATCACCAACTTCGCTGCGTCACCGCGCTTGAACCGCAGTGAGGTGACCGGGTTGCGGAATCCTGGCCCCTCAATCAGTTCAAGGGTTTCGAGATCGACGTAGAGCTTCACGCCTCCTGTGCGGCTGTCAACCGCTCGTCAAACTTGCACGGATGGCTGCTGGCTCAAATCGTGTATTCAACCAACGCATATCCCTCCCAGCCTTGAGACAAGAGCCAATTGCCGGAGGTTGTCACCAGGCCGTCATTCCATTCAAGGAGTTTTACGGGGTTGTATGGATAGCCGAATCCGGAATACCAGAGAGAGCCCTTTTTGCCGTTGCCCAGCACCCGCACCACATCGCCGTCGGTCACAACCTTGATCTGCGCGGTGGTGCCTGTATTGGGGCTGTCGCCGGTGTAGCTGCCGCGCCCGTCCACCGAGCGGAATTTGTAGAGATTTTCCGCCTCGTCGTGCTTCTTGTAGATGCCCGCCCCGCCCCCGACGTTCTCGCCTGTCCAGAGCTGCGCGTAGTGCTCGATGTCGCTCTGCTGATAGACAATCACCTTAGGGAATCCATCGTCGTCCAGTTCCAACTTGAACAACTTCACATAGTAGTCGCCTTCGCCGCCGTATCCCTCCGGGTCTTTGGGCCAGTAGTGAACGCCGTCCTTGTCACCTGAATCGACGATGATCTCAGGCGTGCCGGTGACGAGTCCGGCCTTGTCCGTGCGGTAGCGACACCAGAGAATGTCGTAAATCGACATGGAGATTTGCGGCCTCGGTCTGGTGTCGAGCCGCGTGCCGCCACACTCGGGCATGAAAAACTTGACGTGC
>JBAXOF010000325.1:0-4524 GCA_037133375.1 Verrucomicrobiota bacterium
ATCACCGGCATCGGCCGCCGCGGCGACTTCACCACCGCGCCGATGCTCTCGGCCGCCCCGGCCCGCGCCATCGCCGCGTGGGCGGCGCGGGCGATGCGCGAGTCGGGTTGCCGTGACTTGATAGAGATCGGCCCGGGCGAAGGCACGCTGGCCGCCGCTGTGCTGCGCCACCTGCCGTGGCACGTCCGCTGGAAAACCCGCCTGCATCTGGTGGAGACCTCGCCCGTCCTCACTGCGCTCCAACAACAGCGGCTCGGCCGGCGCGCCCGCTGGCATCTCTCCCTGCAAGAAGCGCTTGCCGCCTGCGCCGGGCGTGCGGTGATTTTTTCCAACGAGTTGGTCGATGCCTTTCCCGTGAGGCGGTTTCAACTCACTGCCGAGGGTTGGCGCGAACTCGCGGTGTCATTCGACGCAAACCAGAGGGGCTGCGAATCCCTCGTGCCGCTTGGGGAATTGCCACCCTCATCGTCCCTTAGGCAAGCCCACTCGCCCGGCCAATGGATCGAGGTTCATAACTCCTATCGCGAGTGGCTCACCGCCTGGCTGCCCGCGTGGCAGGCTGGCCGCCTGCTCACCATCGACTACGGTGCCGCCGCCGCCGACCTCTATCACCGCAGGCCTAACGGTACGATCCGCGCCTATCTTTTTCAACAACGTCTCGAGGGCCTCGCCATCTACGACAACCCGGGCCGGCAAGATCTCACTGCCGACGTCAATTTCACCGATCTAACCGATTGGTCCGCGCCTTGGACCTCCTCTTCCAGCCTGCTCCCCTTGCGCGAATTCATCGGCCCGTTTGCCGATCCCCGCAACCCGCTGGAGCACGCGCTGCTAGACCCTCACGGTGCCGGTGGGGCGTTTCTGGTGCTTGAGCAGGCACCGCGGCGCTCTATGTGCGTCGGTGCGAAAGAGATGCGCTAAGCATCATCCAGACGGCGGTCACAGACCGCCGCTATCAAGGCTCCGAATGAGTGCCAATTTGCATTTCCTCCGCATATATTATCCTTCCGCCGCGCATATCCTCCGCTTTTCTACGCGCATCTTGATATAAATTTGTTTGTTACGCAATACCAACGGAGATAACCCCCTTTCCTAACTCGCGTCGGACTAGTATCTACAGAAAACCACTCACCCAGGAACCCCCATGAGATTTTTCCACCTGCCGCCACAAATATTCCGCCTGATTATCCTCATCTTTGCGATTGTGGTCAGCTACCTCGTGGCACGCACGCTGCTGACCCCCGACTCCTTCCGTGACGCCGGCTTCTATCGGGGTGCCGCCCTGGCGGAGCACACCGAGGCACACCAGCCGGTGTTTGCCGGCAAGCAGGCTTGCGGCGAGCGCCACCCGAAGGTCATTGCCACCCTGACCAAGGGCGGACACAAGACGCTCTCCTGCGAAGGCTGCCACGGCGTGGTCAGTCAGGAACATCTCAAGGATCCGGACAGCAAAATGATCAAACCCACAGAGAAGGTTTGTCTGCGCTGCCATGAAGCCAGTCCCTCGCGTCCGGCATGGTTCAAGCAAATCATCGTCAAAGATCACTACTCGGAAAAGTGCATCGAGTGCCATTTACCCCACGAACCCAACGAAGTCCAATGAATGATTCCATTCCACGCCGTCGCATGCTGGCCACCTTTGGCGGTGTGTTCGCAGGCCTGCTCGCGCTCCCTGCGGCACGGGCGCTCAAGAAACGATTCCGCAAATCGCCCGCCCCGAGCGGTTACGATCCGAGTCAACACAAATGGCTCATGTGCCTGGACGTGGACAAGTGCATCGGCTGCGGCCTGTGCGCCGATGCCTGCAAAACCGAAAACCACGTGCCCGAGGCCCCGCACTTTTTCCGCACCTGGATCGAGCGCTATATCATCAAGAAACCCGCGCCAGGCTCGCTTGCCTTGCGGGGCGAGGTGGAGGTGGATTCACCTAACGGCGGGCGCGGTGGTTTCCCGCCAACACTGGTGCCGCGGGACCAAATCCTCAAGTCCTTCTTTGTCCCGAAGTTGTGCAATCTCTGCGAGGCTTCGCCTTGCACCCAGGTCTGCCCGGTGGGCGCCACCTTTGACACGCCGGACGGCGCGGTGCTCGTCGATCCTACCTATTGCATCGGTTGTGGGTTTTGCATTCAGGCCTGTCCCTATGGCTGCCGGTTCCTGAACCCGGTGACCAAGACCGCGGAAAAATGCACCCTGTGCTATCACCGCATCACCCGCGGGCTCCGGCCCGCCTGTGTGGATATTTGTCCGACCCAGGCGCGGGTGTTCGGCGATTTAAAAAATCCGCTTGAGAACGACCCGCTTCAGGCCTTTGTCCAGAAAAACAAGATCAACACGCTCAAGCCGCACCTGGGCACCAATCCCCGGGTGTTATATGCCAACCTAGATAAGGAAGTCCGCTAACATGTTCATGCAACTCACCCAGATTCTCGCCGAGGCCGCGCCACACTTTGACGGCTACGTCTATCCCAATGAAGCCGGCACGCATCCGCTGTGGGGCGTGCTCATCGTCCTCTATCCGTATATCACGGGGTTGGTGGCCGGTGCCTTCATCATGGCCTCGCTGGTGCGGGTTTTCCGCGTCAAGGCGCTGGAGCCGGTCTATCGGCTTTCGCTGCTGACGGCACTGGCGTTCCTGCTCTGCGCCACCCTGCCATTGCTCTGCCATCTCGGCCATCCGGAGCGTTCCTATCAAATCATGATCACCCCGCACCTCACCTCGCCGATGGCCATCTTCGGCTTCGTGTATGCGTGGTATCTGATGGCCGTGCTCTTGCTCGAATTGTGGTTCGACTTCCGCGAGGACTTCGTCAAGTGGGGGCAAACCGAGCCGGGCCTGCGTGGCTTCATTTACCGCACGCTCACCGTCGGCGTCACCGATGTGTCGGACAAGGCGGTCGCGCTGGATCACAAACTGAGCTGGATTATTTCCATCGTTGGCATTCCGTCCGCGTTTCTGCTCCACGGTTACGTCGGCTTCATTTTCGGGTCCATCAAGGCCAACCCATGGTGGGGCAATGCCATCATGCCGATCATCTTCATTTTGTCAGCGATGGTCTCCGGTATCGCGCTCTGCATCTTCGTCTACATGGTGCTGAGTTGGCTGCGGCGGCGCGCGCTCGATGTGCGCTGTTTGGATGTCATGGGCATGTTCTTGTTTTACGCGCTGGTGATCGATGCCACCGTGGAAGCCCTCGACTTGATCCACCGCACCTATTCCGCGCAGGAAGGCTTCTACGTCATGGAATACATGGCCAAGGAACGCCTGTTCTTCACCTTGACCATTGGTCAGATGTTGATTGGCACCTTGCTTCCGCTGCTGATGCTGGGAACCCTCCAAGTAGCCCGCAAATTCATTGCCCCCGTTATCCGCACACGCATGTATTTCACCTGCGCGGGGTGCATCTTGCTCGGCGTGCTGGCGATGCGCTGGAATGTGGTCATGGGCGGCCAGTTCTTCTCCAAGAGCCTGCGCGGGGTGATGAGTTACAAGCTCGAATTTGCCGGTGCCGAAGGCTGGTTGCTCGGACTCATCCTGCTCAGTTTGCCCTTCATCATCCTCACGGTTCTGATCAAGTTATTCCTCTCCGAACGCTTGCCCACCAGCGGCCATATCCCCCATCGCAGCGACAACCCGTAAGCCGCCGCCCGCAGGCCCAACCCGCCCGCCACGCGCCCAACTCGCGCAGAAAAATAACTTTTTTTGTGATTGTCTTTGTGAGGGACATATGCACAGTAACCAAACGCTGGTGACATCGGGTGATGTCTACCAGAGTGATTGAATCCATAACCTAACATATCCAACCATGAAAAAATTATTACAACTGACGGCGGCCACCGTGTTTGCGGTGACCTTCAACGCCTCTGCGGAAGATGGCAGCGCCATCTATGCCAAGGAATGTGCCAAATGCCACGGTGCCGACGGCAAGGGCCAAACCACCATGGGCAAAAAGCTCAAGTGCAAGGACCTAACAGTCGAGGCCGCCAAACTCGGCGAAGCCAAAATCGAGGCCGCCATGAAGGACGGCGTTAAAGAAGGCGACAAGACGGTCATGAAAGCGTTCAAGGACCTCAGTGAAGCCGATGTCAAGGCGGTCGCCAAGCACGTCCTCACGCTGAAGTAATAGCCTAACCCCGCACTCCACAGGCCGGCGCGGCACTCGCGGATCAAGATCCCCAGAGTCGTCGCCGGCACCTGTGGTTTTGCGCGGCAGGACGCTGCCGAGAAGAGAACATGACTGATGACAAACAAACCCGTCTCGTCCTGGCGATTCTCTCCATCGCGTTCACGATGTTGACCGTGGTGTTTGCGTTTGACTTGATAGGTAAGGGTGTCCGGCCGCAGCAGTTGCCCTTGGTGGACAAGGATTTTCTCAAGACCGAGACTTGGCGCCGCTCGTATGCCAACTTGGTCGAGACGAAGGCGGACCTCGATGCCTTCGACTGTTACACGTGTCATGAGGAGGGTAAGAAGCTCAAGAGTGGGGAGTTCTTCGGCTCATGATTCGCTGGAATGAAGTCCGATGC
>JBAXOF010000326.1:0-4505 GCA_037133375.1 Verrucomicrobiota bacterium
GCGGGAGTGCAACACCCGGTTGCTCATGGACGCTCCATCACCCCAGCCGCCTTCTTACGCATGCGCCTACGAGCGGTAGCGCTCTTCTTTGTAGGCGCGTTGGTGACAACGCGGGAGTTCTAACAAGTTCGGAAGCGTGACTCGACAAGTGCGTGGTGAGCGGTATAGTCGCGGCCATGCGTTTCATTTTGTTCATGTCATTGTGTCTTGGGATTTTCGCAATGGCGGCGCCGGAAGGCGAAAAACCGGCGGATGGCACCAAACCTGCGGAAGCCGCCAAACCGGAACCAGCGGCGGAGAAATTGCCCGCGTCGCAGGTGCGCGAGGCCTCGGTCATGATCGGCGGCAAGAAGGTCGCTTACAAAGTCAGCGCGGCCAAGATCCTGCTTGAGCAAGATGACGGCAAGCCGCGGGCGTCGATTTTTCACGTCAGTTATGTGCGGACCGATGTGAAGGATCCGGCCAACCGGCCGGTCATGTTTGCGTTCAATGGCGGGCCCGGGTCGTCGGCCGTCTGGCTGCATTTGGGCATCCTGGGGCCCAAGCGGGTTGAGATGCCTGGTGATGGCACGCAGGCACCGCGCCCCCCTGCCCGCGTGGTCGACAACCCTCTGAGCATCTTGGATGTGTGCGATCTGGTGTTCATCGATCCGGTATCCACGGGCTACAGCCGCGCCGAAAAAGACACCAAAGCAGAGGAATTCCATGGCCTCAATGAGGATGTGGAATCGGTCGGTGATTTCATCCGTCGCTGGATCACCGAACATGACCGCTGGGGGGCGCCCAAATATTTGTTAGGAGAATCCTACGGCGGGATCCGCGCCGCCGGGCTTGCCAGCCATCTGCAATCCCGCTTTGGCATGAGCCTCAATGGCGTGGTCATGCTCTCCACCTTGCTGGATTTCTCGACGCTGCAAACCTCCGCCGGCAACGATTTGGGATACCTGGTCTATCTGCCAGCGTTCACCGGCGTGGCTCACTATCACAAAAAAATCAGTGGCGACCGCGATACTCTGGTCAAAGCGTGCACGGATTTTGCCTTTGGCGAATACGCCACAGCCCTGCTCAAGGGCAATGCGCTCGATGAAAAATCCCGCGTGGCCTTGGCCACTAAACTCGCTGGCTTCACCGGCATCGATTCCGCTGTCTGGCTGAGTCACAACCTGCGCCTTGACTCGACCTTTTTTCGCGCCGAACTCCTCCGCAAGGATCGCAAAGTGATCGGTCGCTTTGACGCCCGCGTCGCCTGGGATGCCGCAGATCCCGCCGCGCAAGCGCCCGATTGTGATCCTTCGTATGAACTCGCCTATGGGGCCTTTGCCACCGCGTTGCTCGATTATCTGGGCCGCGATCTCGGCTATAAGGAAGACCGCCCTTATGAGGTTCTGACCGGCAAGGTCAACCCTTGGCGCTGGGGGGCTAACAATGAGATTGTCAACGTCAGCGGCCGCCTTGCCAATGCCCTGCGCGACAACCCCCACCTGCGGGTGCTGGTGATGGCCGGTTACACCGATCTGGCCACCCCGGCGGAAGGGGTCGCGCATTCCCTGCGGCATCTGTTAGATCTGCCGGCAGCCGCTCGCGACAACATTCAAACCAGCCGCTTTGAGGGTGGTCACATGTTCTATCTGAACCCCCCTGATCTAACCAAAGCGCGGGCGGCGCTGGTGCAATTCATCGAGGCGGGCAGCCGGTAGGGCGTGGCGGCCTCGCCGCGCCCAAACTCCCCCCGAGGGCGCGGCGTTCCTGTGCTTCGCATGCACCGTGCCTTGGCACCGCCCATGCGGGCGGACAAATGGGCGGCCCGAGGCCGGACCGCCCTACCCTTTGCCGAATTATTCAGCGACCCGAGCCGCCTCCCCTTGCTCGCGGCCGTAGCGGGATTCCACCGAATTCGCGATAACCTCCGCGGGCGGCTGGAAATCATGCAATTGCCACTCAGCCGCCAATTTGGATGCCAACGCCACGGCGCGGTTTTTCGAGGCCTCGTCATCGCAAGCGGCGGCCACCGACCCTTGGTGCAGCAAGCCGTGGCGCGTCCGGCGTTGGCCGGCCCCGGCTAGTTTTTGTCCGTCGCCCCTGACCAAATCATGGCCGACCGGGTTCTCGAAGCAAAGCGCGGCCCCGGTTTGCTCATCGCCCGCGCTCAGCCGGACCGCCATGCCCTCCACCCGCAGCGCCTCCGCCAGCGCCAAATGGATCCGCCGGAAACTTTCCGCACCACGCATGTTTGCTAGATCAGTGCTGGCAGGAGCCACCACCGAATAGGTCCAATCCGCACGGTGATCGACCGCGCCGCCGCCAGTCCAGCGGCGCACCCAGCGGACGCCGTGAAGCGCGGCCCGGGCGTCGTCCAGCTTGCCAAAATACCCGACCGATGCCCACGCGCCGGACCAGCCATAAACCCGCAGCACCGGCGCGGTGGCTGTTTCTAACAACCATTGATCCACAGCCATCGCCTCGGGACCGGGACGTTGCACGGGATCCAGCCACAGCCGCAGGGAATCAAAAATCGGGCCGGCGGGCAGAATGCCCGCGCCACGGTGGTCAGGGCATGTTGCCCGGGCGGCGGGTGCCGGGTTTGCCGCGGAAGTCTTCACAATGCGGGATGGCACGCTTGGTCTAACTATTTTTTGCCCATGAGTTTGGCGACGGTGGCCGCATCGACATTGAAGTGTTGGGTGGCGAACTCCTTGGGCTCTTGTTGTTCCTGCACTTGGTATTCGTAAACCTTGATGGGCTTCACATCCTTGATCTCGGATAGCAGATAGACCCGGATCGACAGCGCCTCATTGCCGGTGCCGCCGGGCAGTTTGCTGATAGCGTATTGCACTTCGTTGGGACCGTCCACGGCGCCGCCGATGACAATTTCCGCTTCCTTGGCGTTGCTGAACCGGTGCTGGCTGATCTTATTGATCTGCACCTTCACTTCGCGGCCCGGGCTGAACACATAGACTTTAGCGATGTATTTGGCCGTTGGCGCCTCGATCGGAACCGGTGGAATTTTGCCGCTCGGCTGGGCTTCCGGAGTTTCCTTGAGGTATTTGAGATTGCCAGCCGCCAGTTCCCGCCGCACCTCCGGCAGTGCCTCCAGATTCACAAAATCCGCCCGGTCGTAGCGCCATGCGCCCGTTTCGCTCACAAACGAGAGCACCAGCAGGTTCGGCGTAGGCGTGCCGCCGATCCCAAAGTCGATTTTGCCAAAATAAGCGGCTTTGGCTGTGGGGCCATTCTGTGTGATCTCAAGGAAGGTGAGCCCATTAAGCGCGGGCGGCGGCGCTGGCAATTGGAAGAGGGCGGCCGGAAAGGGCTTTTTTTCCGAGACAATGCGGTTGCGCACCTCGACCCGGCGGTAGCTGGCGGTCACCCGTTGCCAACTCGCCACATCCTGCCGCGTGATCGCCTCGCGCCAGGCGTTGTAGGTCGTCTCCAAGGCCGGGCGCAAGGTTGGCTCCTGCGCGGGTGAAAACGACGTCAGCAGGGCGGTGCAAGCAAGAATTAGGCGCTTCATGGGCGAAACCATTGGACAAATGCCGGCATTTCACAACAAACAAATCGTGTGCCGGGCAATGACGCCGCCAAAACCGTCCCAGAATGAGCAGTATTCCCCAAAAATCACCTCCGCTTGGCGAAGCCCGCGACCGTATGTTGCTAGAAGAGGCGTCTTCCTACGTGTATCGGCAGACGCCACAGGGGGATGTGCAGGCCCATCTGTTTTGGCCCAAGCAGGCCGCCACCGCGCCGCGGCCTGCGGTGGTGTTTTTTCACGGCGGGCTGTGGGATGCGCCGATGCACACCCAGTTTGTGCCGCATTGCCTGCACTTCGCCAGTCGCGGGGCGGTCGCCGTCGCCGCCGAAACCCGCATTTTCTCCAAACATGGCACCGGCCCGCTCGAGGCCATCGACGACGCCCGCGAACTCATCCGCTGGCTGCGCCAACACGCCAGCACTTTCAACCTCGATCCCGCACGCATCAGCGTGGGCGGCGCAGCAGGTGGCGCATTTCTTGCGCTGCTAACGGCCATGCCCAAGGCCAAGCAGCTGCCGCCCATCGACGGGCTGGATTGTCGGCCACAGGCGCTGTTGCTGTTCAGTTCGATTGTCAACACCACGCCGAAAGGCCAGGGGGCGGATCACTTTCCGAGTGCGAAAATCGCCACCCACCACAGCCCCACCTCGCTGGTGCGCTCGAAACTGCCGCCCATGATCTTGTTTCACGGCACCTCCGACCGCATCGCACCTTTTGCCGAAGTCAAACGTTTCCGCAGCCGTCTGCGCTGGCGGCGCAATGTTTGCGAGTTGCTCGAATACGAGCGGGCCGACCACAGCTTCTTCAATTTCAACGTCAACCAAGACCATTTTGCCATGACCGTGGCCGCCGCCGATGGCTTTCTCGTCAAACACGGATTGCTCGATCCGCCCTCCGCCAGCGACGAGGCGGAAACCTAGATCAAGGAGTGTGGGCGTCCCGCCCAATACTGGCAGTTTAGCGCTTCTTGATCGGA
>JBAXOF010000327.1:0-4504 GCA_037133375.1 Verrucomicrobiota bacterium
AACACGATTGTCATCATCACCGGCGATCACGGTGACGACCTCTATGAACCGGGGGTAACGCTTGGCCATGGCCTCACCTTCAATGGTGGCGGACAGGCGAATCACGTGCCCATGATCATGCACTTCCCTGGAGTGGCACCACGGGTGATTGCGGAGACCGTGCGCATGATCGATGTGATGCCTACCCTGGCGGATTGGGTGGGGGTGGCCAAGCCCGCCGTGTGGGAAGGCCAGAGCTTCGCCACGTGGCTGACAGGTGACGCCAAGCCAGAGACCCGGCCGTTTTATGGCGAGACAGGATTTCCTTTCATTCAATTCAAGGTGGCCGGCGTGCAACGTCCACCGCTGCCGCCCATGGATGAACTCACCGGCATCGACAAGTCCTTCAACTATCAATTCGTGCTCAAGGAGCAATACCGCGAGCGCTTGGTGCAGGCCAAACAGCGCTGCTTGCGCACCCACGATTGGAAATTGGTCTGCACCCCCACCGCGCAGGGGACCCGTCATTTCGGATTGTTCCATCTGGCGGCGGATCCGCAGGGAGAGCACGATGTTGCCACGGCACGTCCGGAGGTGCTGGCCCCGTTGCAAGCGGCTCTCGAACAATGGATGGATGACCACCGGGAAACGTCCATCACGGGAATTTTTCCCGCGGGCGAGCCCCAATAATCCCCTGCCACGCATTGCCGCTTGAATTCCACTCCATACCAGCCATCCTACCTGCCACCCGTCCACCATTTCATGAAATTCCATCTTCCCGTATTGGCCAGCACGCTTGTTTCACTCGTTTCCGCAGCGGAAACTCCCAAGATCTTCGTCGGCTTGTTAGAAAAAGACCTCCCCGTGTCGGCTCAGGTCGGAATCGTGCTACCTCCGCCTGAAATCGACAAATACGTCGCCAAAGTCGAAGCGGCGGCCCGCCTCGACTCGAAATGGTTCAAGGACTTTTCGGCGCAGGCCAAGCCTGGCGTGCCGCTGCCATTTCATGACAAACTCGGCCTCACCAAGGAAGAATACGACGAATATCGCAAGCTCTGGGCCAAGCGCGAATTCAAGCCACTTGAAGACGTCAGCCTGCTGTTGCGTGAGACGCTTGGCGGTGCCTGGACCCTTGTCGCCACAGGTTCCGCCAGCGCCATCTCCAACCTCCGCTACCATGAGAAAGGCGACAATTTCAGCTCGCCTAACGGAGAACTCAAACGCATCGAGGACATCAAGGCCGATGCCGATAGCATCCTCGGCGCTTGGACCGGCAGCGAATGGAAATTTGAAGAGGAAACCTCCCTTGGCAAGACCAAGGAGAACGTCGCCGTGGGGCGCTTCGAAGGCAACAAATACGGCCTCGTGGTGTATCGCTTCCAGGAGGTTTCCAGCGAGGGCACCCGCATCGTCGACAAAAGCGTTGCCGTGCGCTTCGTCCTCGGCAAAGCCGGATACCTCAAGCTGCCGGCCAGAACTGCCCGCCCGGACGCACTCGAGGCCGAGGCACCCGCCAAACCCGCTCCTGCGCCTGCTCCCAAGCCCACACCCAAACCCAAACGCTAAGGCATAAGAGTCATGGACCAGACGGCCCCAGCAGGCGCAACTCGCCGGGGCTTCAGGCACTGGAAGCGCTGGGGGCTTGGGCTTTGCATGCTGCCGCCACTCGCATTTGGCTTGAGCAACCTTTGGCTCACCAGCCCGTGGGGACGGCAGTGGATCGCAGCGCGACTCAGCCAGCGCATAGGCCTGCATGCCCGCATTGGCGGTGCCTCATGGTCACCGTGGCACGGCGTGACGCTGCGAAAAATAGCGGTTTGCCAACCTCCCGCATTGAGTTCGGCCATCGCGGACCCTTTGCTGTCGATTGCCTCGTTGCAACTCACTCCGGTGTGGCGGTCCTGCCTTCACGGACGCTTTGAGCTGCGTGCCGCGCAATTCGATTCACCTCACCTCGTCGCGTCAGTCGAGATGATGGCAAATTTTTTCCGGCAAGCGCCGCCACCCGCGGAGCAAGTTTCCGGGCCACCCCTTGCCGCCCAACTCGCGGCAACGCCAGCGCCACCGCAAGTTTCTCTAACAAAACCAGCCATGCCCGGCGGGTCCGCGCCCAACCCGCCACCACCTGAAGTCCGCACAGCCGAGGGTGGCCCGCTGCCCCTCGCCAAAATGCCGACCCCGCCGCCGCGCCCAACCCAATGGCTGCGCCTCCGCCACGCCTCATTCCGGCTTGTGACAATAGCATCCACAGTGCCCTTGATAGAAATTGACGACCTCAGCAGTGACTTGCCGGTGGCCGGGGATGCGGCGCAATCCGTGTTGCGCCTGGCCAGCATTAAAGCTCATGGCAAAACCGTGCTCACCGACTTTCGAGCCCCGCTGACGTGGCGGTTTCCGGTGCTTTCGCTCGACCCGGTGGAGACCTCTATCAATGGCATCAGGCTCGTGTTTGCCGGTAAGCTCGCCTTCCTCGATGGACTACCGGTGCAACTCGAGGCGCTAATGCCCAAGCAATCCCCCACCCCGCTCGCACTGCCCAGAGGCGGCGAGGCCAAGGCCACACAAGTCGCCGCCAGCGGGCGCTTCCGCGGGGCGTTGCTGGCACCCGGCACTTGGCAAGGCGAGTGCCTCGCCGAGGCCACCGCCATTTCCCTCCAACTCGGCGGCCGCCATACCCTCTTCGACAGCGGCAGTTGCGCCACGCTCCTGCGCGGTGGGGTGCTCTCCTGCGTGGATGCCCGCTGCATCGGCGAGGATCTTTCGCTGTTGGGCAACGCCACGCTGCTGGCCGACGGCCGGGCCGCCGGGGTGCTCCGCCTCGTCGGCACTCCCGAAACCGCCGCGGGTCTGGTCAAGTGCTTGCTGCCCACGACCGATTCCGCGCCTTCTCTAACACCATTGAACACGCCGCAACGCGTCGCCTGCGACCTCGAAGTGTTTGGCACCCTCAATGACCTGCAACTCCGGCTTGGCCCAAACGGCCCCGTCGTGCCGATCCCATGAAGGAGACGGCAAGACACAAGACGGCAAGACGCAAGAGAGGAGGCGTTACTGCCTATTCCTTCATCTTGTCTTGCGTCTTGCAGTCTTCTTCCCTCTAACCTATAACTTCACCCCCCCATGCGCATCATAGCCGGAACAGCCGGGCGACTCGCCATCAAGGTCCCCTCGGCGGTGGCCCGTCCCACCACCGATTTCGTCCGCCAAGCCGTGTTCTCCATTCTTGGCGAACGGGTGGACAGAGCCCGCGTGCTGGATCTGTTCGCCGGGTCTGGCGCACTTGGGCTGGAAGCGCTCAGCCGCGGCGCCGCGGCCTGCGTCTTCGTGGATGAGCACCGCCAGGCCGCGCAAGTGATCACTCACAATCTAACGAAATCAAGGCTGCAAGGCGGGCGGGTGGTGCGGGCCGAGGTCAGCGCCTTTTTGCGCCGGGATGTGGCCACCTATGATCTAATTTTCGCCGACCCTCCTTATGTGAAACATCCCGGTGATCCCGACGCGATCGGCGGGTTGTTAGGCGGGGATTGGCTGCGACCCCGGCTTGCGGCCGATGGCTGGTTCATCGCGGAAGTGGCCGCCCACCAACCAAGCCCGGCGGCTGTCGCGTGGTCGTTGGTGGACCGGCGCGAATACGGCGGCAGTGCCATCCTGCTTTACGCGCCGGTCATTTCGGCCTAACCTCGTGCGCGATGCGATTGATTTTCGGGCTTGCGATCTACCGGCTATTGTTGCCGCTGCTGTTTCTGGCGGCCTTTCCCGGCTGGATCGTCAAGATGTTGCGCCGGGGCGGCTGCGGCACCCGGCTCGGCGAACGGGTCGCGCGCTACGCCGGTTCGTTGGATGCCGACCCGCGCGGTGCCGTCCATCTCCACGCCGTGAGCGTCGGCGAGGCGATGCTAGCCCTCAAGCTTATCCGCGAATGGCACCTCCGCACCCCAGAACAACCCTTCGTGCTGGCCACCGGCACCGCCACTGGCCATGCCGTGGCCACCACCGCGCAACTCGCCCACGTCCGCGTCACCTACGCGCCGTTGGATTTTCCCAGCATGGTCCGCCGCTACCTCAGGCATTTTGCTCCAAGCCAAATCATTCTCATCGAGGGCGAGGCGTGGCCTAATTTGTTAGTAGCCTGCCGCTCTCTCAACCTCCCGGTCAGTCTCGTCAATGCGCGCCTCTCGCCGCGAAGCGCCGCCCGCTACCGGCGCTTCGCTGCGTGGGTGCGCCCGGTGTTCGGCATGCTTGATGCGCTCGCCATTCAGGACCCGGAGGATGCCGCCATCTGGCAGCAACTCGGGGTGGCCGCGGAAAAAATCCACGCCACCGGCTCCTTGAAGATCGACCCTGGCAGCGGCCAGCCACCGACTCGCCAACCCGAGTTTCAAGCGCTGCTCGATGCCTTGGCCGGCCCCGGCCGACCGATCATACTCGCCGCCAGCACCCACGCCGGCGAAGAACCCTGGATCGCCAGCGCCATCCGCCATGCCGTGCCAGACGCCCTCATCCTCATCGCCCCGCGCCACGCCGA
>JBAXOF010000328.1:0-4490 GCA_037133375.1 Verrucomicrobiota bacterium
CCGGTAAAGCGGACCTAGCCCCCCCGCATTCTCACGAATGCGCCTACGGGGAGCCTGCGCCTACAGGATGCCGCAATCGGGCCAATTCGTTTTGACGTGAAATGTTAGATCTCGACAATCCGTATCGGAATTTCACGCTAAAAACCAACCCCTCCATACCATGAACCGTCGCAAATTTCTCAACACGACCGCCTTTGCCGGTGCCGGACTCACCCTGCTGCCCAGCGGTGTCCTCAACGGCAAGAACTCCCCCGGCAACAAGCTCAACGTCGCCCTCATCGGCGTGTGGGGCCGTGGCTGCGCCCACTACGAGTCGCTCGCCAACGAAAATGTGGTGGCCCTTTGCGACGTCAATGAAACGCGCTTTGCCGATGCGCTCAAGCATTTCCCGAATGCCAAGACCTACGTGGACTGGCGCAAATGCCTGGAACAAAAGGACCTCGACGCGGTGGTCATCTGCACCACCGACCACACCCACGCGTTCATCGCCAACTGGGCGTTGAACCGCAATCTCCATGTCTATTGCGAAAAACCGCTCGCCATCACCGTGGAGGAAGCCCGGACGGTTAGAGCCAACTGGCTCACCAAAAAGGGCAAGCTCGCCACCCAGGTGGGCATGCAACGCCACGCATTCGACAACTTCAACCGGGTGCGCGAATTGATCCGCGATGGCGCGATTGGCGAGGTGCAGGCGGCCATGGCCTGGGGCGATCGCCAGATCCGCCGCAAGGGCTACCTACCAGCCGAAGGCCAGCCACCCGCCGGCCTCAACTTCGATCTGTGGCTTGGCCCGTCGCCCGCACATCCCTACAACCCCGGCTATTTCTCCGGCGGCGAAGGCGCAAATTGCCTGCAATGGAATATGTTCTGGGACTTCGGCGTCGGCCAGATCGGCGACATGGGCAGCCACACCATGGACTTGTTATGGAATGCGATCGACGCCGGCTTGCCGACCTCAGCCGAAGCCAAGGGCGAAGCGTTCAATCCCGACGTCACGCCGGTGGAATGCGAATCGCACTTCGAGCATCCCGCCAACGACTGGCGCGGCCCGGTGCGCGTGAGTTGGTATCAGGGCGGGGCGATGCCCAGATCCCCGCGACCCTCGGTCAACCTCAAAGGCATCGACCACGGTGCCATGTTCAAAGGCTCGAAAGGCTTTCTCATCGCCGACTTCGAATCGCGCATGTTGCTGCCGGTCGGTGACACTGCCGACCTCACCTATCTCAAACAGCGCACGGACAAGACACTGCTGCCACCGCTGGGCCATTTCCAAAAACAATGGTTCGATGCCTGCAAGGATCCGAGTCGCAAAACCGCCTGCGATTTCGAATACAGCGGCAACATGATCGAACAAATGTTGTTAGGCCTGGTCGCCTACCGTGTCGGCAAGAAAATCGAGTATGATAGCAAGACCGGCAAAGTCACCAATTCGCCCGAAGCCAATGAGTTGCTGCGCCGCAAATACCGCGACGGTTGGACGCTCAATGGCTGAGATAACCTATCAGACTTTGCCCATCACTTCGGCCCCGTCGTGTGCTTGACCACAACGGGGCAGTGTTCCGCTCAATACCGATAATGGTCGGCCTTGTAGGGACCTTCCACCGGCACGCCGATGTAGTCGGCTTGCTCGGGCGTGAGCGTGGTGAGCTTGGCTCCGATCTTGGCCAGGTGCAGGCGGGCGACTTCCTCGTCGAGGATCTTCGATAGCACCATCACCTGCCCAGCCTGATAGATGTCCTTGTTTTTCCACAAGTCGATCTGGGCCAGGGTCTGATTGGTAAAGCTGTTAGACATGACAAAGCTCGGATGGCCGGTGGCGCACCCGAGGTTGACCAGACGGCCTTCAGCGAGCATGTAGAGGCTGTTGCCGGCGGGGAACGTGTATTTGTCCACCTGCGGTTTGATGTTTTTCCTAACCACGCCGGGGGCGTTGTTGAGCTTGTCGATCTGGATTTCGTTATCGAAGTGGCCGATGTTGCACACAATCGCCTGGTCCTTCATTTGCGCCATGTGCTCAAGGCGGATAATGTCCTTGTTGCCGGTAGTGGTGACATAGATATCGCCCCAGCCAAGAGTGTCTTCCACCGGCAGCACGCGGAAACCTTCCATGGCGGCTTGTAGCGCGCAGATCGGATCGACTTCGGTGACCACCACTTGGGCCCCTTGGCCGCGCAGCGCTTGTGCGCAGCCCTTGCCCACATCGCCGTAACCGCAGACGACACCGACCTTGCCGGAGATCATCACATCGGTGGCACGCTTGATGCCATCGACCAGCGACTCGCGGCAACCGTAGAGGTTGTCGAACTTCGACTTGGTGACCGAGTCATTGACATTGATGGCGGGGACCAGCAGGGTGCCGGCCTTGGCCATCTGATAGAGACGGTGCACACCGGTGGTGGTTTCCTCGGACACGCCCTTCCAATCCGCGACGAATTGATGGAAAATGCCGGGTTGCTCGGCTTGGATTTTCTTGAGCAAATCCTTGATGACCTGTTCCTCATGGCTGCCGGAGGCGGTATCTATCCAAGTCGAACCGTTCTCCATTTCGTAACCCTTGTGAATGAGCAAGGTGGCGTCGCCACCGTCATCGACGATGAGCTGCGGGCCAAGGCCTGACGGATTGACTAGCGCCTTCCAGGTGCACCACCAATACTCTTCAAGGGTTTCGCCTTTCCAGGCAAACACCGGAATGCCGGCGGCGGCCACGGCGGCGGCGGCGTGATCCTGGGTTGAGAAAATGTTGCAGGAAACCCAGCGCACTTCCGCCCCAAGCTCAACGAGGGTCTCAATGAGCACGGCCGTTTGAATCGTCATGTGCAGCGAGCCCATGATGCGCACGCCTTGCAGGGGTTTCTCGGGGCCATACTTGGCACGGGTGGACATCAGACCGGGCATCTCGTGCTCGGCAATTTCAATTTCCTTGCGGCCAAAATCGGCCAGGGCAATATCGCGGACTTTATAATCGGGTAGACTCATGGTGGTAGTAGATGTGATGTTGGATTAGCCGACGGCTTTCTTAAGGGCTGCGGCCTTGTCGGTGCTTTCCCAGGTGAGATCGGCATCGCTCTTGCCGAAGTGACCGTAGTTGGTGGTCTTGGAATAGATCGGGCGCAGCAGCTTGAGTTGTTTGACGATGTCGGCGGGCTTGAAGGAAAACACCTTGAGGATGCCGGCCAGAATCTTGGCATCACTGGTGGTGCCGGTGCCGAACGTGTCCACGTGGACGCTGAGTGGGTTGGGGTGGCCGATGGCGTAGGCAAACTGCACCTCGCACCGACTGGCCAGACCGGCAGCCACCACATTTTTGGCCACCCAGCGGCCCATGTAAGCGGCGGAGCGGTCCACCTTGGAGGGGTCCTTGCCGGAGAACGCGCCACCACCGTGACGACCGGTGCCACCGTAGGTGTCCACGATGATTTTGCGGCCGGTTAGACCACTATCACCTTGGGGACCGCCGACCACAAACTTGCCGGTGGGATTGATCAGATAGACGGTGTCCTTGGTGAGCATGTTCTTCGGCAGGACTTTCTTGATCACCTGCTCGATGCAGAATTTTTCAATTTCGGCGTGTGACACGTCCGCCGCATGTTGGGTCGAGATGACGACGTTGACGATGCGGGTGGGCTTGTCATTGACGTATTCAACGGCCACCTGTGACTTGGCGTCCGGGCGCAGCCACTTGGCGAGTTTGCCGGCCTTGCGGATGCGAGTCAGTTCGCGGCCGAGGCGGTGGGCATACATGATCGGGGCGGGCATCAGTTCCGGCGTTTCATCGCAGGCATAGCCAAACATGATGCCTTGGTCGCCGGCCCCCTGCTCGCTGGTTTTCTTGCCCACGGCGGCGGCGGCGTTCACTCCTTGGGCGATGTCCGGCGACTGGGTCGTTAGGTAGTTATTGATGAAAAGCCGGTCGGCGTGAAAAATATCATCATCGTTGGTGTAACCGATGCCACGCACTGCGTCGCGGATGACCTTTTCAATGTTGATGACCGAACCGATGGGCTTTTGGCCGATTTTCGGGATGGTGATTTCACCGCCCACCACCACGATGTTGCTTTTCACAAAAGTCTCGCAGGCAACCCGGCTTTTCGGATCCAGCGCAAGGCAGGCATCCAAAATGGCGTCTGAAATGGTGTCCGCTACCTTGTCAGGGTGACCTTCTCCAACGGATTCAGAAGAAAAAATGTAAGTGCTCATGTTTTTTTAATTTTCGTATCGTCAAATCGCGATGCGTTGATACAAGCTCCCGCCCATGGCGTCAACCCTAAAATCGTTAAAACTTTTATCCGACCCCACGCGGCTGCGGATTTTGATGCTGCTCGGGCAGGAGGCGCTGTCGGTGGCCGAACTGCAAGAGGTGCTAGGCATGGGCCAGAGCCGGATCTCCACCCAGCTCTCGCAGTTGAAAACCGCAGGCTTGGTGGCTGTCGCGCGGAGCGGCAAAAACAATATCTACAAAGGCGTGGCCAGTGCCGACCTGCTGGAAGTGG
>JBAXOF010000329.1:0-4468 GCA_037133375.1 Verrucomicrobiota bacterium
CACAACTCGGCCTGCCCGGCTTGGCCCAAGTCGGCCAGTCCCTCGTGACCCACGGATTGGGTGGCTGGTTTGCCATCGGCCACGCGTGTCACCTGGGCGGGGGCGTGGCCGGATGGTTGTATGCCAGGTGGATCTTACGCCCTGGCCCCACGCTCCAGCAACTCCGCCAGCAGCGGCAACGGCGTGAGGCGGATCAGCGTCTCAAGTGATGGTTGGGGATAAAACCTCGGATATCCCGCCCCCTAAGATAAGTCGGCGGGCCGGGCCGCCCTACCTGATGCCGGCGGGGCGTGGCAGCCTCGGGAGATTTTCAGCCCTGAGAAGCCTGTGAGCTGATTTGGGGATTTTGGCAGGAGGATCATTTTTTGAAGTTGATGTAGCCTATCAAAACTGGCGGACGGGTTCTCACTGCAAACGCAAGACCGCACAGAGGACTGTGCGGACTACCCCATTAACCCATGCTTTCTCCTGAAACATTCCGGCTTGCTCCACCGTAGGGTCCACACCCCTCACGCTGTTAGCCATTCGCCAATCCGACCATGCCTTATCGTCTCTTATTGCCCATTCTGCTGCTCGCGGCCGGCGCAGGGTTTGCCGCAGCGACGGAGCCTGCGGCAGCCCTCGCCAACCAACTCACACTGGTGGACAAAGCGGCGTTGCTGCGCGCGCTGGATGATCTGGCTACCGTTGCGCCTGACCGCTATCCGGATGCCACCGCGTTGCGCCAACAGGTGCGCGACATCCCGGACGTCCAACCCCTGCTAGCACGCGTGAATGCGGCCGAACCCGAGGCACTCGCCCAAGCTGCGGCCAGCATCGACTTGCAACGGCGCATCCTGCTCGCCAACCCGCTGCTGGACTTCGACGTGGTGCTCGCCCGCAAGACCGACAAGCTCGGCCTGCCCGATAATTTCCTGTCCAACTCGTCGCTGCCCAAGACCGGCTACAACAATGAGATCATCCGCTTTTCCATCCACGGCAAGGCCCCTGACCTAACGGTTTTCACGCCGCAAAAATCGCGCTTTGTCGGCGATCTATGCCTGCATTTTGATGCCGACCGCCTGCTGTTTTCGATGCCCGGCGAGAAGGATTGGCAAATCTTCGAGGTAAAGGTTGACGGCAGCGGTTTGCGCCAGGTGACGCCGGACATCCAGCCGGGCGTGGACAATTACGACGCCTGTTATCTGCCCAACGGCGAGTGCCTTTTCACGTCCACCCTGCCGATGGTGTCGGTCCCGTGCGTCGCCGGCGGTGCCCACGTCGCCAATCTGTGCCGGCTCACCAAGGATGGCAAGGTCCGCCAACTGTGCTTCGACCAGGAACACAACTGGTGTCCGCGCGTGCTGGCCGATGGCACCATTCTCTATCAACGTTGGGAATACACCGACACACCGCATGCCAACACCCGCCTGCTCATGACGATGAACCCGGACGGCACCAACCAGCGGTCGTTCTACGGGTCCAATTCCTATTGGCCCAGCGCCTTCTTTTATGCCACGCCGGTGCCCGGCTCCACCACCAAGGTGGCCGGCATTTCCTCCGGCCATCACGGTGACGCCCGGCTGGGTGAGCTCTATCTGTTGGATGCGGCCAAGGGCCGCAACGAAGACTCCGGGGTCATGGCCCAGATCCCGTCCAAGCCGGCCACGCCCAGCGGCCGGGGCCGCATCTATGACCACATGCGCAACGTCTGGCCGCGCTTCCTCCACCCGCAGCCGCTGAGCGACAAGTATGTTCTAACCGCCTGCCAGCCGTCGCCGCGGCATGCGTGGGGGGTCTATCTGGTGGACACGTTCGACAACCTGCTTTTGCTCAAGGAGCTTGGCGGGTTAGCCGTCCTCGAGCCGGTACCGCTGCTCAAGCGTCCGGTGCCGCCGGTCATTCCTGACAAGGTGGACCTCGCGCGCAAGGATGCCACCATCTATCTGCAGGATATCTATCAGGGGCCCGGACTCAAGGGCATCCCCCGCGGCACGGTCAAGGCCCTGCGCCTGTTTTCCTATACCTTCAGTTATCATAACGTCGGCGGCCTCTATGGCGTGATCGGTCTGGATGGCCCGTGGGACATCCACCGCCCGCTCGGCACTGTGCCTGTCCACGCGGACGGCTCCGCCAAATTCAGCGTGCCTGCCAACACGCCGATCTCCATTCAACCGTTAGACTCCAACGGGCAAGCCCTCGCCCAGATGCGCTCGTGGCTGACGGCCATGCCCGGCGAGGTTCTCTCATGCGTCGGCTGCCATGAGACCCATGACCCCGCCCCGGCGGCCCGCGCGGCCATCGCCTCCACCGCCCCGACGGCCGCCCTCAAACCGTGGCGGCCGCAAGTCGCCGGCTTCAGCTTCAAGTGCGAAGTCCAGCCAGTGTTAGACCGCCATTGCACTGCCTGCCACGACGGCACCAAGGCGCCGCCCGACCTGCGCGGCGGCACCCTGGTGAGCGATTGGTCCAGCCAGATCGCGGGCAACGGGGGAGCCGGCAAGGGCGGGCGCTTTTCCACCAGTTATGTCAATTTGTTTCCCTATACCCGCGCCAACGGCATCGAAGGCGACTATCATCTGCTAGCTCCGATGGAGTTCCACTTTTCCACCTCCGCGCTCGGCCAGTTGCTGCGCAAGGGCCATTATGGGGTGGCGCTCGATGCCGATGCGCGCGACCGCCTGAGCACTTGGATCGACCTCAACCGTCCCTATCACGGGTCGTGGAGTTCGATCCAGTGGGGCGATGCCAAACAGCTCGAAGCCGCGCGCGCCAAGTTGCGGGAAACCTACGCCGGTCTAACCGAAAATCACGAGGATATCCCCGATGACCCCCAGACACCGGTCACGCCGCTCACGCCCGCGCCGTTGCCCGTGATCGCCAATCCCGCCGTCAAACCCGCGGGATGGCCGTTTGACGCCGCCCAAGCCCGCGCCCTCCAAGGCGCCGACTTCGAGTCGGTGCTCGCCGTCGAGGGTATCCACATTCCCTTGGTGCGCATCCCGGCTGGCGAGTTTGTCATGGGGTCCACCACTGGGCATCGCGACGAGCAACCCGTCAGTTTGGTTAGAATAGCCAAGCCGTTCCGGATGGCCACCTTTGAAATCACCAACGGCCAATTCCGCCAGTTTGATCCCGCCCACGACTCCCGCGTCGCCGATGCCCTTAACTATCAGTTCGGCCAGCGCCCGTGGTCGCTCAACGACGACGCCCAACCGGTCTGCCGTGTCTCGTTCCGCGAGGCGCTCGCCTTCTGCGCCTGGTTATCAGGTAAAACCGGTGCCAAGGTCACGCTGCCCACCGAGGCCCAATGGGAGTGGGCCGCCCGCGCCGGCACCGCCACCCCATTTCCCTTCGGCGACCTCACCACGGATTACGCGCCGTTCGGCAACTTCGCTGATGCCTCGATCGCCAAGTTCGCGGCCTGCACTGCCGCCAATAATTACCATGGCATTCGCATCATTCCCAACCCTAACAAATACGACATGCCGCTGCTCCGCGACGCCGCGCACAATGACGGCAACCAGCTCGCCGCCCCGCCGGGTGCCTATGCCGCCAATGCTTTTGGCCTGCACGACATGCACGGCAACATCGCCGAGTGGACCCGTTCGCGTTACCTGCCGTATCCATACGCCGATGAGCCAGCTGATCCTGGCGCCGCCCCAGGCGAGCGGGTCGTGCGCGGCGGCAGTTGGTGGACGCGTCCGTTCCAGTGCACCAGTTCTTTCCGTGCCGTGTTCCAAGACTATCAACCGGTGATGTGGCTCGGTTTCCGCGTCATCGTTGAGGAGTAATCCGCACAGGGAGTAATCCGCACCGTCCCCTGTGCGGTCTTCCCGACAAGGCCTGTAAAGCCATCTCCCACAATAAAGATGATTCTTAGCAGGGTGATGGGAACCACTGATGATACTGATTTTTCAGTGAATCCTCTTCAATCAGTGCAATCAGTGGTTCCAGCAACCATAATCACGCGCGTCAATTTTTCTTTTTAGGTTCACCGCACCACGAATTTCAGTCGCGCCTTGCCCTCTGGGTCTGCGGCGGGATCGGGATACCAATTGATGGCAAACCCCTGATGCAACTGGCTCCTGATGCGGCACCAGAGTTCCATCTTGGAATTTTTCGTGGCGTCGAACTCAAGCACCTTGCCTTGATAGGCAGCCACCTCAATTTTAAGCCCGGCAATGCCCGGACCGTTGACTTTCTTCGAACCGGCCTCCAACCGGTCATTACCCGTGAAGCGCACGCGCTTGTCGTCGGTCCAGAGAATGGAAAAATGATCATCATTGAATTTTTCCTCTAGCAACTTGGCGGCCTGTTTGTCGATTTGCGGCTTGGTGTGATAGGAGTTGGGAAATGTCACGCGGATGACGAAGCGCAACGGATGGGAGTTGAGGGTGCCAATGTCGAGCAGACGGCCGCCCACAGCTACCACGCCATGCTCGACTTCGATGTGGCCCTCGAAACTGGCGCCGCCCGTGACCTTGCC
>JBAXOF010000330.1:0-4452 GCA_037133375.1 Verrucomicrobiota bacterium
GCGCGCTGGTGACAGCGCGGGGGGGCAGAGCCGCATTCTCACGAATGCGCCTACGAGCAGTCGCGCTCTTCGTAGGCGCGCTGGTGACAGCGCGGGGGGGCAGAGCCGCATTCTCACGAATGCGCCTACGGGCAACAGCTCCCTTTTTTGCTCTCTTTCACTCTATTACGGATAAAATCATGCGCGTTTCTGGCTTAGGCATTGACTGCCAGCGGCTCAGCGTCAACCTTCCCGCCGCCTTCACCCCCATAGTCCATGAAATTTACCCCTCTTTATCTGGGAGTCCTGCTCCTGTCCGCCGCCGCCTGCAAGCAGGACCGGGAAATCAAGGTGCAACGCGTCGCCAAGGAATCCACCCCCGCCACCACACAAGCCCCCGCCGCCGACCCGCATGCCGGCATGCCTGGCATGACGCCCGGGGCCGCCATGCCAGGTGGCAGTGGCGCCGACCCCCACGCTGGCCTCACCGCAGAGCAATTGGCGGCGGCCGGCACCGCTGCCGTCGCCAGCCCGCAGTTCACCGACACCCCGCCGGCGCATTGGAAGAAACAGGCGCTCTCGCCGATGCGCCTGGCCAGCTACCGCGTTGAAGGTGAGGGCGGAGCCACGGCGGATATTTCCTTCACCATCCTGCGCCGCGCGCCGGGTGGCACGCTCGCCAACGTCAACCGTTGGCGCGACCAACTCGCCCAACCGCCGCTTGACGAAGCCGCTCTCAAACAATCCGCTCTAACGATCAAGTCATCCTTTGGTGAAGCCCTCGCCGTGGATATCGAAGGTCTTGCCCCGGGTGGCACCCCTGCCAAGGACGGTCGCATGATCGGTGCCATCGCCGACAATGCGGACAACGCCTGGTTCTTCAAGATGCGCGGCAATGCGGCCCTCGTCGCCGCCGAAAAAGACAACTTCGTCAAGTGGGTCCAAACCGTCAAACCTTCCGCCGAGTCACCCGCTCCGACGGCCACCACCACGCCGCCCACTCCAGCCGCGTCGCCACCGCCGACGGCGCCTGCCGCGCCTGCCGCGCCTGCCGCCGGTGATGGCAATCTCACCTGGCAAGCCCCGGCCGGCTGGGTGCTTGCTCCCGCCGCCAGCGCCATGCGTTACGCCACGTTCACCATGGCTGGCGCGGATGGTGCCAAGGGCGAACTGGCCATCACCCATTTCCCCGGCAGCGTCGGCAGCGATCTGGACAACGTCAACCGCTGGCGCCAACAAGTGGGCCTGCCCGCTGTGGACCAAGCCGGCCTGACCCCGCTGGTCACCAAGCTCAGCGCCGGCACCAAAACCATCCAACTCATCGATGTCACCGGCACCGAAACCCGTCTCAGCGCCGGCTGGACCGGCCATGGCACGGAGACCTGGTTTTTCAAATTCACCGGACCGGATGCCCTGGTGGGCGCGGAAAAGGCCAAGTTCACCGCTTTCCTCGAGTCGGTCCGGTTCACCCAACCTGAGAAATGACTGCCCTCAACCGATTGTTAGGAATCGTCTCCTCGCTGCGTCTCACCGTCTTTTGTCTGGCGGCCGCCTTTGTGCTGGTGTTTGTGGGGACGCTGGCGCAAGTCAACCACGGCCTCTATTACATCCAGGAACAATACTTCCAAAGCTGGTTCATCAAGTGGTCCCTCACCCCCGATGGCTTTAAAATCCCGATCTTCCCCGGCGGCCACCTGATCGGCGCGGTGTTGTTAGTCAATCTGATCGCCGCGCACATCCGCCGCTTCTCCTGGACCTGGCGCAAGCTCGGCATCCAGCTCACCCACCTCGGTCTCATCATCATGCTCGCCGGCGGGCTGGCCACCGATCTGTTTTCCGTTTCCAGCTACATGCGCCTCAAGGAAGGCGAAACCAAAAACTACTCAGAAGACAGCGACCGCATGGAACTCGCCGTCATCGAACTCAACGCGCAGGACGGCGACCAAGTCACCACCGTGCCGGGAGCACGCCTCGCCGATGGCGGCACCCTCACCCATGAGTCGCTGCCCTTCAAAATGGTCATCAAGGGGTTTTTCCGCAACTCGGATTTGAAGATGGTCACCCAGGAAAGCGGCAACGCCGCCCCCGCCGCCAGCAACGGCGCCGGCGCCAGAATCTCTATCAAATCCATGCCGCGCGCCACCAAGACCGACGATCACGACGTGATGAGTGCCGTTTTGGAAATTATCCCTAACAATGATGGCAAATCCCTCGGCACCTGGCTGGTTTCCGCCGCCATGGCCGCCCCCCAGGACATAGAGGTGGATGGCCGCCGCTGGAGCCTGCAACTGCGCGCCGCACGCTACTACAAACCTTACAGCCTCTCGCTCATTGATTTCACCCATGAAACCTACCCCGGCACCCAGACCCCGAAAGACTTTTCCAGCAAGGTAACCCTAACCGACCCCACCCACAACGAGACCCGCCAGGTGAAAATCTACATGAATCACCCGCTGCGCTATCAGGGCGATACCTATTACCAATCCGGCTTCGAGCCCGATAACAGCGGCACCGTGCTGCAAGTGGTCCGCAACCCGGGTGGCTCTGCCACTTACGTCGCCTGTGCGGTCATGACCCTCGGCTTGCTGTTCCAATTCCTCTATCACCTCACCCGCTTTGCCCGGCGTGCCAAACCCGTCACCGCGCCATGAACCGCTCCATCCCTTATCTCGTCCTGCTCATCGCCGCCCTCTGGCTCGGCTCGTCCTGGCTCAGCCCCAAGCCCAAGCCTAACGATTTTGACCTCGCGGCCTTCAGCCGTCTGCCGGTGCTGGCCGGCGGCCGCATCAAGCCGCTGGACACCGTGGCACGCAATTCACTGCTCATCCTGCGCGGCAAACAAACGCTGCGCCTCGCCAACGGCGACAAAATGGAGGCCTCGCGCTGGCTGGCCGATGTGTTGTTCAATGCCCCGGTGGCTGACACCTATCCGGTGTTTGCCATCGCCAACCAGGAAGTCCTGGGCATGTTCGGCATGCCGCAAGCCGATAAGAAATATGGCACCTATGCCGAACTCCAACCTCATCTGCAAAAAATCGATGAGGAGGGGAAACTCGCCGCGGACACCGATGCCAAGCAACGCAGCCCGTTCCAATCCGCCATCTACAACCTGCGCAATTCGCTTGTCCTCTATCAGCGCCTGAAGGAAAGCGTCCATCCGGAAGACGCCACGAATTTCACCGCGGAAATCAACACCTACGCCGCCGCCGTCGCCGCTTGCGCCGCCGCCATCAAGCAGGGCAATGCCCAGCCTGACAAAGCCCAGATCGCCCTGCTCAAAACCTCCTTTGCCCGCTATGAATCCCAAGCCCAGGGGTCATCCATGCTAACCGTGGTCCCGCCCAAGGGCGGCAAACCCGGCGACTGGCTGGCCACCGGCACCGCCCTCATCCGCGTGAACTCGCCCGCATCCCTCCCGCCGTCCCTCACCGCCTTCGCCGCGATGAGCGACGCCTTCCGCGCGGGCAAGTTCGATACCTTCGCGCAGGCCGCCGCTGACTACGCCGAGTCGCTCGACCGCATGCATCCCGACTGGACTGGCCGCGCCGCCTACGAGCTGCGCTTCAACCGCATGGAGCCGTTCTATCAGAGCATGGTGCTCTATGTCGGAGCCTTTTTGTTAGCCTGTGGCTCATGGCTGGGGTGCCCCAAGGGCATGCGCAAGACCGCCTTCCTGCTGCTGCTGCTGGCCCTCGTCGTGCATTCCTTCGGCATGTTCACGCGCATGTATCTGCAAGGCCGGCCGCCGGTCACCAATCTCTACTCGTCGGCCATCTTCGTCGGCTGGGGTGCGGTTGTGCTGGGGTTGGTGATAGAGCGCCTGTTCCGTGATGGCATTGGTGCCGCCTGTGCCGGCATGGTCGGCTTCGTCACCCTGATCATTGCCCATCACCTCGGGTCCAACGGCGACACCCTGGAGATGATGCAGGCGGTGCTTGATTCCAACATCTGGCTGGCCACCCATGTGGTCATCATCACCGCCGGTTATTCCGCCATGTTCCTGGCCGGCATGTTGGCGGTGGTTTATGTCTTGTTAGGCGTGTTCACCCGCCTGCTCACCAAGGACACCGCGCAAGCCCTCACCCGCATGGTTTATGGCGTGGTGTGTTTTGCCACCCTCTTCAGCTTCGTCGGCACCGTGCTTGGCGGCATCTGGGCCGATCAATCATGGGGCCGCTTCTGGGGTTGGGATCCCAAGGAAAATGGCGCGCTGCTCATCGTCTTGTGGTGCGGGCTCATCCTGCATGCCCGCTGGGGCGGCTTCATCCGCCAGCGCGGCCTGATGGCCATGGCCATTGGCGGCAATGCCATCACCGCCTTCTCATGGTTCGGCGTCAACATGTTAGGTGTGGGCCTGCATTCCTATGGCTTCATGGACAAGGCGTTTCCCTGGTTGGTCGGCTTTGTCATCATTCAAGGCGGGCTCATTCTCCTCACCCGCCTGCCAGCCAGCAAATGGGCCAGTTTCCGCAG
>JBAXOF010000331.1:0-4441 GCA_037133375.1 Verrucomicrobiota bacterium
GTGGCAATTGTAGGCGCGACGGGTGCCGTCGGCGAAGAAATGCGGCTCTGTCTCGCACAGCGGAATTTTCCGGTGGGAAAACTCACGCTGTTAGCCTCCGCACGCTCGGTGGGCAAACGCTTGCCATTTCGTGGCGAGGACATCGCCGTGCAGGAACTCACGCATGATTCATTTGCCGGGGTGGACATCGCCTTGTTCAGCGCCGGTGGCTCAATTTCGTTAGAGTTTGGTCCGTCCGCAGCGGCGGCGGGCGCGGTGGTGATTGACAACTCCTCGGCCTTCCGGATGGATCCGGACGTGCCGCTGGTGATTCCTGAAATCAACCCGCAGGCCGCCCAAAACCCGCCGCGCAACATCATCGCCAATCCCAACTGCACCACCATCATCTCCCTCATGGCGTTGGCACCGCTGCATGAGGCATTCGGACTGGAGGCCGTCATCGTCTCCAGTTATCAGGCGGTGTCTGGCTCAGGTGCGCAGGGCATCCTCGAGTTGGAGGAGCAAGTCAAGGCCATCACCGTCGGCTTGCCCTTCACGCCGAGAGTCTATCCGCGACAGATCGCTTTCAACGTGATTCCGCAAGTCGATGCCTTCACCGACAACGGTTACACCAAGGAGGAAATGAAAATGCTCAATGAAGGTCGCAAGATCCTCGGTCTGCCGGGGCTCCTGGTTTCCTGCACCTGCGTGCGGGTGCCGGTCTATCGCTCGCACTCGGTGTCCATCACCGCCAGGTTCTCCCGCCCGGTGGAGGTGGCCGCCGCGCGTGCCGCCTTTGCTGGCAAGCCTGGCATCGAGGTCGTGGACGATCCCGCCACGCGCCTGTTCCCGGTGCCGCTCGATACCACCGGCAAGGACGCGTGCCTCGTTGGCCGCATCCGCCAAAACCTCGTCCTGGATAACGCGCTCGACCTGTGGGTCGTCGGCGACCAGGTGCGCAAGGGTGCCGCACTCAACGCCGTGCAAATCGCCGAGCTGTTATGATGACATGCAGACCGCAGCTCAGAGGATGGAGTTGCTGACCGTCTGGACGATGATTCCGGGGAGCGGCTTGATTCTGCAGAAGTTCAAAATTCGCATCGCGCCGCAGCACAAAGTGTGCTATGAATCGCGCGGATGTTTGAGGTCAGACAAAAACCGGAGATGGTCGAACGCGCGCTGTTGGTGCGCCTTTACTTCGACCCTGGCGAAGCCGAAGAGGCCGGATCATTGTTAGAGGAACTCGGCGAGTTGGTGCGCACCCTCGACATCGAAGTGGCGGAGTCGGTGCTGGCCCGCAGCCGGGAAATGCACAAGAAATTTCTTTGCGGCACTGGCAAGGCCGCAGAGATTGCGGCGTTGGCCCGCGCCCATGAGTGCGACGTTATTGTCATCGATAACGGGCTGGCACCATCCCAACAACGCGAGTGGGAGAAACTTGCCGACCTGTGTGTGATCGACCGCGAGGAGGTCATTCTGGATATTTTCACCAAGCGGGCCAAGACCAAGGAGGCGCGCCTGCAAGTGGAATTGGCACGCATGCAATACGCGCTGCCACGCTTGGCGCGGATGTGGGGCCACCTTGACCGCGAGTCGGCTGGCTCCGGTGGCGGCCAGAGTGGCGGTCAAGGCGGTGGTGGCACTTCGCGCGGCATGGGTGAAAAACAAATTGAAGTGGACCGGCGGCTGGCCCATCTCACGATTGACCGGGCCAAGCGGGAGCTCGAAGTCATCCGCAAGCAACGCAAGACCCAGCGCAAGGAACGCGAGCGGCTCGACACCCCGCACGCCGCGATCGTCGGCTACACCAATGCCGGTAAATCCACGCTCCTCAACATCCTCAGCGGTGCCGATGTGATGGCCAAGGACATGTTGTTTGCCACACTCGACACGACCACCCGGCGCATCGAACTGCCCGACGGCCAGCCCTTGCTCATCACCGACACGGTGGGCTTCATCCGCAGCCTGCCGCACCGTTTGGTCGAGGCGTTCAAGGCCACCTTGGAAGAAGCCGTGTTGGCGGAGTTTCTCATTCACGTTCTCGACGCCACTTCACCCGAGGTCGAACGCATGCACGACACCACCCTTGAAGTTCTCAAAGAACTTGGTGCCGAGGACAAACCGATCATTTCCATCCTGAACAAAATCGACCGGGTCACCGATCCGCAGGCGCTCACTCTACTGCACCGCAGGTTTCCGGACGCCATCCCCACCTCCGCCGTCACCGGACTGGGCATGGAGGAATTGCTCGCCGCCTGTGCCCGCGTGCTGGCTGCCCGGGTCTGCTGCCACCGCTACCGCATCCCGCAACACCGCGCCGAACTCGTCAGCCTGTTGCACCGCGAGGCCAAGGTGCTCTCGATCGAATACGAGGGGGATGATATCATCGTCAGCGCCGTCGTGCCCGCCACCATCGCCGGTCGCCTTGAAACCTTTGCCGTGATTTCCGCGTAGTTAGACCCACTCGTCGCCACTCCATGCCCAGATTGTTCCTGATTTTATTGCTGCTTCCGGCCACCCTCGCGGCCGCCCAACCGGCCGCCGCACCGGTATCGATGCAAGCCGCCCCGCAGGCTAACAAGAGCCCCGGCCGCCGTGTCCTGCCTGGCGGGGCTGACGCGCCGGACACCCCCATAACTCCGGAGCAGCCCAAGGTTGCCGATGCGGTGAAACCGACTGGCGATGCCGCCCTGAGCCTGCAAATTTTCCTCGATGAAGCGATGTTCGGCCCGGGCATTATTGATGGCAAACCCGGACGCTTCACCGAACTGGCGGTGCAAGCGTGGAACGAAGTCAACGGCCATCCGTTAGACGACTGGTTGGCGGTAGTCAGCGCCGCCCGCAAGGCGGTGCCCCAGTCGCTGGCCGTCGCTGTAGTGCCGGACTTGGCCAAGGATTGGGTGGATCCGGAACTGCCCACCAAATACTCCAAGCAAGCCAAGAGCAAACGCATGAGCTACCGCAGCAACGGGGAATTCATGGCGGAGCGCTATCACTGCGATGTGGCTTACCTGGAGTCACTCAACGGCAGCCACAAAATTGACGCCCTTGCGCCGCGCGACTCCATCATCGTGCCCAACGTGCAGCCGTTTCAAATCGAAAAGATCACCGGCGTCGCCTACAAAGCCGATGCGGCCATGAGCCAGCGCCATGCGGTGGTGGACACCAAGAGTAACCAAGTCCGCATTTTCGAAGCCGCGCCTGCCGCACTTGTGGTGGCCGAACCCGCTGACGACGCGCTGGCGGTTTGCAGCCGAAGCCCCAATCGCGGGCTCATCGCCTCCTTTCCCATCACCCCCGGCGAGGAGCGCTTCATCAAGTACGGCACCTGGGAAGTTAGAAATGCGGTGGAACTGCCGATCTGGCGCTACGACCAACAACTTCTCGACACCGGCAAGCGCAGCAGCGATTCCGCCTCGCTGGAGATTCCGCCCGGTCCTAACAGCCCGGTCGGCATCTTTTGGGCCGGCTTGACCAAACCCGGGATCGGTTTGCACGGCACGCCCAACCCGGAAACCATTGGCCGCGCGCGCAGTCACGGTTGCATCCGTCTTGCCAACTGGGACGCGATCCGCCTGCCCACCCTCATCCGCCCCGGCACCAGCGTGGAAATCAGATAGAAGACTGAAGACCAGAATCCCCCATGACCCATACCGGCAAATTCCCGCTGCGGCCTGCCATCTACGGGCTGGTCATGATCTATCTGATATGCGATCTCTACTGGTGTGGCGGTCCCTTGAGCCGACGCATCAATAAGTCCGACCCACTCAGCCCGGTGACCAGGGTCGCGGCGGACCCGATTGTCGCGCGGGTCAGTGCCTATAACATCCACCGCAGCCAGTTGTATCGCGCCGTGGTTGAGCGTCTCCGGAGTGAGGGCAAGCCGCTGGCTGGGCTCAACCCGGCTGAGCGCAGCCGCGTCCGCTACGCCGCGCTCGATGACCTCATCGACCACGAGTTGCTGCGCACGCAGGCGGCTGCCCAAGCCTCCACCCTGAAAGTCAGCGACGAGGAGATAAGCGAACGCCTGACCCGCTTCCGCGCCCGTTTTTCTAACAACAAAGAGTTAGCAGCGGCCATGACATCCCAGGGCATAGGCAGCGAGCAAGACCTGCGCGAGCGCCTCGCCGCCCGTATCCAGCAGGAAAAGTTCGTGGAGGCGCGCATCGCCCCACGGGTCAAGGTCACCCAAGCAGAGGCTCGCCAGTGGTTTGAGCAAAACCAGCAGCGGCTCACCATCCCCGCGCGCGTCAATGCCCGCCACATCTTTATCCCCACTCTTGAGCGTGATCCCGCTGCGGCAAAACAACCGCTCGTGACCGCACTCACCTCTCTAACCGAAAAGACCGCGACCTTCGCCACGCTGGCCCGCGAACTCAGCGAGGATGCGCTCACCAAGGATGGTGGTGGCGAGCTTGGCTGGATGACCCGCGAGCGCCTGCCGGCGGATTTGGCGGAGCCC
>JBAXOF010000332.1:0-4379 GCA_037133375.1 Verrucomicrobiota bacterium
CTTTCTCAGCCTCTTTTGGCTGGCAGACTTCACCCTTGAGGCCGCGTTGCACTACGCCGATATTCGCGCCACGTTGGAAGCGAAGGGCACGGCCATTGGCCCGCTTGATCTCCTCATTGCTGCCCAAGCCCGCAGTCTCGGAGCCACGCTTGTCACCGCCAACGTCAGGGAATTCAAACGGGTGAGGGGTCTCAAGGTGCTCTCTTGGAAATGACTGGATTGCTCGGATTGCTCGGATTGGCGTGCAAATCCGTAAAGCGCCTTTACACGGAGACGGGAACGCGGGAAGCTCCGGTCATGGAAATGCATCAGAAAATTTTGCCGAACGTTGCTGCCATGCTGTTAGCCTCGGCCGGAGCCTTGCACGCCGCCGAGACGCAAGCCATTGATCGCGCCACGCTGGACCAATGGTCGGTACCGTATCGCGGTTGGCATTACCAACCGGACCACGTCATTCCAGCCAGCCCCAACATTCCCGGCCACGCGGGATTCAAGAGCACGGACGCGCCCTGCATCTATCAAATCTCTGGCCAGCCGGACAAGTGGTTCATGAGCTTCATCGCCTTCAATGGCAAAGGCTATAACTCGTTTGTCGCCGAGAGCACGGACTTGCTGCATTGGGGCAACTACCACCTGGCGATGGGCTTCGGCCCGGCGGGCGGATTTGATGCCGGCGGTTGTGTCATCGGAGCATTCCTCTACGAGTCCTACGACGTCAAGGCACCGCGCCTGCTAAAAAAACGCGACGGCAAGTTCTGGACACTTTACGGCTGTTACCCGCGCCAGGGCGGCTACGAATTGCGGCCGGGCTATGAGGGCGTGGCCAGCAGCGAGGACGGTCTCAGTTGGCAACGGGCGAAGAACACGCCCACCCTTGCCGTGCAGGATGCGGATTGCGCCGCCTGGGAAAAGGATTGCATCTATCAGCCATGGCTGGTCGAGCACCAGGGGCGGTTTCTCAATTTCTATAATGCGGCCCAGGGCGGCCACGAGCAAACCGGGCTGGCCTTTTCCACCGACCTGCTGACCTGGCGGCGGCATCCCGCCAATCCGGTGGTTGGCACGCGCCCGGGTGGCTTTGATGCGGATTTTGCCTCAGATCCCAAGGTGTTTCGTGATGGCGACCATTGGACGATGCTCTACTTCGGCGTGGGCAAGGGGGGCGCCCATATCATGGCGGCCTTCTCGCGCGACCTGCTGCAATGGACGGCGCATCCGGAACCGCTCTATCAGGCAGGTGGTAATCCCAGCGGACTCGACAAACAATTCGCCCACAAAATAGCCCTCGTGTTCAACCCGAAAAATGACACGTTCTATCTCTATTACTGCGCCTGCGGCAACAAGGGTCGCGGCATCGGCCTGATCACCAGCAAGCCGCTCGTGCCGTAGGCGCGTTGATACCCCGCACTCTTCCGTAGGCGCGTTGGTGACAACGCGGGGGGGGGGGCGATGCCCGCATTCTCACGAATGCCTAGGGATACCCCGCAATCTTCCGTAGGCGCGTTGGTGACAACGCGGGGGCAACAGCGGAAACTCACCGGGATGCAAACCTGTCCACCCGCATTCTCACGCAGGTGTCTATGTGATTCCCGCCTGTCGATGAAAGTTTCATCAATCATCTGCGTAAAAGAAGCCGCGGCACGTCCATGACGGCATGCCAAAAACGATTTTTTTTCTGATCCGTTTCCACCATGATGATTTTCCCACGTTTGACTTGGAGTCGCGGATTCCAAGCCTGCCTTATTTTTTCTTGCGCCCCGTTGGTGCCCCCCGCCCTGGCTGATGCCGTTCCCGCGGCCTGCGCCAATGAAGGCCTGGCGCTGCAAAGTGCCATCACCGATTTGATGACCACTTTTGGCGATCGCTATCCTGACGGCAAGGCCTTCCTTGAGCGGCTTGCGGCGATGGAGGATCTCTCGCCCTTACCGCGGGCGGAATTCGAAAAACTGCGGCGTGAAGCCTTGATCGCTAACCCGCTGGTCAGCGGCCAACCGTTGCTCTACGTGGTCCGCAGCCAATATCGCTCGGATCACCATAACACCGAAACCATGTTCCAGACCGGGGAATGCAACACCGGTAGCTATCAGCCAGGCGGCCCGCTCAAAGTCATCGACCTGGCGCACGACGGCGCAACCCGCGTCGTGGCCGACCCCGGCCCCGAGGGCCGCCTGCGTGATCCGGATGTCCATTTCGATGGCAAGCGCATCGTCTTTTCCATGCGCAAGAATATCCGCGACAACTATCATATCTACGAAGTCAATGCCGATGGTAGCGGCCTTAAGACACTCAGCTCAGCGGCGGGGGTTTTTGACATCGACCCGTTCTATCTGCCCGACGACAACATCATTTTCACCTCGTCACGCGAGCCGAAATATTGCATGTGCAACATCCACATCATGGGCAACCTGTTTCGCATGCAAGCGGACGGGGCCAATATCCATCAGATAGGTAAGAGCACCTTGTTTGAAGGTCATGGCTCGCTCATGCCGGACGGACGCCTGATTTATTACCGCTGGGAGTATATTGATCGGAATTTCGGCAACGCCCAGGGCCTGTGGACCGCCAATCCCGATGGCACCAATCATGCCGGTTACTACGGCAACAACACGGCGGCTGGTGGCGTGGTGCTCAATCCGCAGTGCATTCCCGGCACCGAACATATCCTCTGCATCCTCAGTTCCTGTCACGACCGCCCGTGGGGCGCACTGGCCATTCTGGATCAACGCCACGGTATGGACGACCGCGCACCTATCCTGCGCACCTGGCCAGCCGGTGCCGTCAACCTCGTCAGCAACCCGGGTCAGCGCAATGGCGGCTTTGACGCCTTCTCCAGAGTCGGCCCGAAATACGAGGATCCCTATCCGCTTTCTGACAAGTATTTCCTGTGTTCGCGCGCCACCGGCCAAGGCGAGCAGATGGGGATCTATCTGCTGGATGTGTTCGGTAATGAGATCCTGATCCATAGCGAAGGTGCCGGTTGCTACGATCCGATGCCGTTGGGGCCGCGGGTGCGCCCGCCGGTCATTCCCACGCGTCGTGATTACACCAACTCGGATGGCTATGTGTATGTGAAAAATGTCTATGAAGGCACCCACATGCAAGGCGTCAAGCCCGGCAGCGTGAAGTTCCTGCGGGTGGTGGAATCGCCCGAGAAACGCACCTGGACCGAACCGGGATGGAACGGCCAGGGCATCGAGCGCCCGGGCATGAGCTGGCATGATTTCAACAACAAGCGCATCCTCGGCACGGTCCCCGTGGAGGTCGACGGTTCCGCCTCCTTTGCCATGCCCTCCGACCGCTTTGTCTATTTCCAACTGCTTGATGCCAACGGCATGATGGTCCAGTCAATGCGCAGTGGCACCACAGTCCAGTCCGGCGAACAGGTCGGCTGTATCGGCTGCCACGATGAACGCCGCGCCGCGCCGCCGCTCAACCTCGGCGCCGCCCCACTGGCCTTGAAGCGGGCACCTAGCCGCTTGACGGGCTGGCATGGTGAGCCGCGTTTGTTCAACTATCGGACGGAGGTGCAACCGGTGTTCGACAAGCATTGTGTGAAATGTCACGACTACGGCAAGGATGCCGGGCCCAAGCTGAATCTGGCGGGTGATCGCGGGTTGATCTTCAACGTTTCCTACGTGAATTTGTGGACCAAAGGCGCACTCAAAGTGGTGGGTGCCGGCCCCCCAGAAATCCAACAGGCATATTCCTGGGGTTCCCATGCCAGCAAGCTGACCCAGGTTCTAACTGCCGCCAAACCGCACCATGACGTGAAACTCAGCCCGGAGGAACTGGATCGGATCGTGACCTGGGTCGACCTCAACGCCACCTACTATCCGGATTATGCCAGTGCCTATCCGAAAAACCGGTTCGGTCGCAGTCCCCTCAATGATGGGCAGATCGGCAGACTCAATCAACTCGGGGTGGCCACTGGCAACATCGACCTCAGCTTTGATCGGCCGGAGTTGAGCCCAGGGCTGGCCAGAGTGCCGCAAAACGATCCGCGCTATGCCGAGGCGCTCTCTATCATCCGCGCGGGCCAGGAAGCGTTGAAGAAAAATCCCAACCCCGACAGTGCCGGGTTTGTCGCCTGCGAAACCGACCAGCAACGCGAGCGGAAATATGAGGAACGCGCCGGGATTGAGCGCAAGAACCGCGCCGCCATCCGCGATGGCCGCAAGGTCTATGACACGCCGCCTGCCAACTAAGGAAATTCAACGAGCTGCCCACTCTTGGTAGGCGCGTTGGTGACAACGCGGTAGGGTAATGGCGGGGATGCCGCAGAAGCGCGACTCTACCCCCCCGCGTTCTCACGAACGCGCCTACACCCCCCGCGTTCTCACGAACGCGCCTACACCCCCCGCGTTCTCACGAACGCGCCT
>JBAXOF010000333.1:0-4379 GCA_037133375.1 Verrucomicrobiota bacterium
CCGCAATCCAAGTGGTGGTCGGAGCTGCGGCGGATTTCAGAGATCGAAGTTCAGGTTAGGGAAGACAGCGCGTCCCGCCTGTCCGCCGATGAAACGACAGGCTGGAAGCCCGTCGGCCATGACAGGCGGGACGCCTGTCCTCCTGCCAACCTGAGAGTATTGGGCGGCCCGCCCGTGCCCCTCTGGTTGCCGGGCGGGCCGGAGATGCCGATTCCTATCCCGACCACCCTGCAAAACCAGGACTTACACTCCGACCCGTCCGGGTCTGCCGGGGAATTTCCGATTTGGGTAGCGTCGAGCTTGCCGCGGCGCGCGTCTGGGGTTAAGGAAGCGCATCAAACGTCGCTCCTTCAGTTTCCTTCTCGCCCGGCGGTATCTCAACCCCCGCCGCGCCATGCTTTCCTCGTTCACCTTGATTTCACTCGTCGGGGTGATGTTAGGGGTGCTCGTTCTCATCGTGGTGATGGCGGTGTATGCCGGCTTGGAACGCGATGTGAAAGGCCGTCTGCTCGGCTTCACCCCGCACATCCTCCTGCGTTACCAACCCGGCGGCATCGTTGAAAACACCATGGCCGATTGGCGTGCTGCCGCCACCACCGCCAAAACCCTGCCCCACGTGCAAAGCGCCACCGCTTTTGTCGCGGACAATGTCATTTTGGATGTCGGTTCCTGGCAGCGCCCGGTGATGTTCCGCGGCATCGACACCTCGGATCCGGTGCAGGTTGAGGGCGTCGCCAAGATGCTCGATTTGGCCAAATACCCGGCGTCATCGGCCGACCTCGGGATCGATGACCGGGTGGTCATTTCGTCGCTGCTCGCCGAGCAATTCCACATCAGCGTGGGCGAGAAACTCCGGCTCTATTCGACCCGCAACTTCGAGGAAGTCATGGCGGCCTACAAGGTGACGGAAAACCCGCCAGTGCGCGATGCCTATGCCGATGTCTGGAAAAAGGTGACCACCACCCTGGCTGCCGCCTGGCACAAGGAAAATGGCAAGTTCTCGATCCCCATCGAGGTCCTGCAAACCGAGATTTATGAGCCGCTCGACAAGCTTCGCGGCGAGCGCATCCGCAGGCCGGAACAAGCATATCTGGAAGGACTTCTCATCGCCATGGAATCTGCAGAGAAGGACGAAAGTGCCAAAGTCTACCGCTTCAACGCCGAAACCAAGGCCACCATCGAACAAGGCATCGCCGACCTCAATGCGACCGACCCGGAGAAAATGGACGGTGAAATCCTCAAGGACCTCAAGAGTATCGTGCTGCCCAAGGAAGCCGTGGTCAGCGGGGTCTATCAGGCGTCGCAAATGGCCATCACGCCCGATCTTTTCGTGCCATTGCCGCTGGCGCAAGGCCTCGCCGGCTTGGGTGAGGCAGTCCAAGGTGTCGCGCTGCGTCTCGACGACCCATATCTGGCCGAACCAGTGGCTGCGGCTGCCCGCAAATCCCTCGGTCCCGACTGGTCGCTGCTCACCTGGGGCGAGCAATACCAAGGGTTCTTCGCTCTGATCAACCAGCAGCGCGTGATGATGTATTTCGCGCTGTCCTTCATCGTGTTGGTTTCCGCGTTCTCGATGATGGCCGTCATGTTCACCGTGACTATCCAGAAGCGCCGGGAAATCGGCGTGATGAAAGCCCTCGGTGCCGCTCCCGGTCAAATCGTCAGGGTCTTTCTCTATCAAGGGATGATCCTCGGCGTCCTTGGGGCGGTGCTCGGTGTGGGCCTCGGCCATGTGGTCATTCATTTCCGCGGTGAGATCCAGGCGTCCTTCCGGGCGCTCGGCTTCGATCCGTTTGCGGCGTCCTTCACCGGGTTTGGCAAGCTGCCCGCACACAATAACCCGGTCGAGCAGGCGGTGATTGCGGTGATGGCCTTCATTCTATGCTCGTTGGCCGCCTTGGTGCCGGCGTTTTTCGCCGCCCGCAGTGATGCCGCCAAATCCCTCCGCAACCTCTGAGTCATGGACATCTGGATCATCCGTAACGGCGAAAAAGTCGGCCCCATCCACGACTACGAGTTGCGCCATAAAATCGAGTCCCGCGAAGTGGACCGCGACACCCAGGCCTGGCACGACGGCTTGGACGCCTGGCGCCCACTCGGTGAGATCCCCCTCTTCAAGGACGAATTCAATTGGGTGCATTTGGACGACGTCGAGGCGGTTCCCACCGTCGAAGAGTCGGAACAAGCGCCCCCCGGCTCCCAGCCTCCGCCGTCGCTGCCACCGAAGTCGGTTTACGGCCGGCGCTTTTGGGCACGCTGGCTGGACGTGCATGTCTATATCGCCGTGTGGTGGTTGTGCATGTGGGGTTCCGGTCGCAATATCGAATCCGTGCTGGGCAATCTTTGGATCATGGCGGTGCAACTCGTGCCGTGGTTCATCGTGGAATCAATTCTCATCCACCGCTTTGGCACCACGCCCGGCAAATGGTTGTTAGGACTGCGCGTGACCAATACCAACGGCACACCTCTCAGTCTTGCTGCCGCCACCCTCCGCTCGTTCCGCATCCTGATCGGCGGCATTGGTTTTGGCTGGAATTTGCTCGCGCTGTTTTGCCAAGTCTTCAGTCTGGTCACCGCCAAGCGCCTTGGTAATCCGTTGTGGGACCATGCCGGTGGCCATCGCGTCCATGCCGCACCTCTGGTTGCCTGGCGCATTGTCTCCGTCGTGGTCATCTATTTCATCGCCATTCAACTGCAGATGGCCGTCATCGCGCCATTCATCCTCAAAAACGCCGCTGAAACCTTCCCTTTCCTCAAGGAGGAATTGGAGAAAAACCCACCTTGGCACCTGCCGGAACGATCGTAGCGGGGAGATTTTCCGGTTTTTTCTTGCCAAGCAGCAGCCCGCGCCTACCTTCCCCGGCGAACCCCCAACCTAGGACGGTCTGGCCAGTGTGCTGGATCCATCCCTTACCACCATGAGCGACAAAGCAATCAACCTGAAAGAATATCAACTCCACGAGGGAGACACCGGCAGTGCCCCTTACCAAGTGGCTCTGCTCACCCAGCGGATCCATCATCTAACAGGGCACTTGAATATCCACACCAAGGATTTCTCGTCACGCCGCGGACTTCTTAAATTGGTCTCGATGCGCCGCAAGCACCTCGATTACATCAAGGCCAAATCCGAAGAGCGCTACAAGCAGATCATCCAAGGCTTGGGTCTCCGCCGCTAACCCCCCCATCTCCGCAGCGCCGCCACGTGGCTTCCCCCGTGGCGGTTCCGCAAACCGGTACGGCCACTGCTTCATTCAGCCCGTGCCGCCGGATGGCCCTCCCGCACGCTTATGTAAGCACTGGGAGTCTATCCGAAATCCACCGCAACGAGCGCCTGCCCGGCATCCTGCCGCGCAGGCTCAATGCACTGACAACAAGAAGTAAAAGAAGAAAATCAAGACAGACATTATGAATATCCACACCCTCACGAGCCAAGTCGGCTCGAACCCGATTACCATTGAAACCGGCAAACTTGCCAAACTCGCCGACGGTGCCGTGACCGTGCGTTGCGGTGACACTATCATTCTGGTCACGGCAGTTTCCGCCACCAAGGTGAAACCCGGCCAAACCTGGTTCCCACTCTCTGTGGAATACAAGGAAAAGGCCTCCGCCGCCGGGGTGTTCCCCGGGGGTTACTTCAAACGTGAAGGGCGCCCCACCGAAAAGGAAATCCTCACCTGCCGCATGACCGACCGCCCGCTGCGACCGCTCTTCCCGAAAGGTTATTTCTATGACACCCAGATCATCGCCATCCTGCTCAGCGCGGATGCCGAAAACGACGCTGACATCCTCTCGATGAATGGTGCTTCCGCCGCGCTCTGCCTCTCGGACATTCCCTTCGGTGGTCCGATCGGTGCCGTGCGCGTCGCCCGTGTGAATGGCAAATTCCTCATCAACCCGACGTTTGCCGAACGCGCTGACAGCGATCTGGACCTCATTTATGTCGGCAACAAGACCGATGTCATCATGATCGAAGGCCAGGCCGACGAACTCCCCGAAGAAGAGTTCATCAAGGCATTGCACTTCGCCCAGGAAGCCGTCGCCCAACTCGTCGAAATGCAGGAAGAACTCGTCCGCCTCGCCGGCAAGGCCAAGCGCGACTTCACCCCGATCCTGGCCAAGGACAACCTGTTGGAGATCGCCTACGAAATCGCCGGCGACCGCATCGAGTCCGCCATCTATGCACCGACCAAAACCGAGCGTGCCAAGAAAGTCGGTGCCCTGCGTGACGAAGTGGAAGCCGCTATCAAGGAGCGTGCTCCGGAGGCCACCGACTTCGACGTCGAGCAAGCGTTTGAATACCTGCAGAAAAAGGCCTTCCGCATTTCCATCATGGAAAAAGGCGTGCGTGCCGATGGTCGCAGCATTGGGGATTTGCGTCC
>JBAXOF010000334.1:0-4304 GCA_037133375.1 Verrucomicrobiota bacterium
GACGGTACCGGTGGTGGTGAAAGGTGTTGTAACGAGAGATGTTGGTCAGGCAAGCCGCGTTGGTGGGATACATCCTCGAAATGCACCTGTTGGGAATATTGAGAATGCAAGTGGAGCCGAAGCACTCGGATGGCGGCCATGGATGTGGGCTCCTGTTGGATTAATCATATGCATGGGATTGTGGCTTTCGAGGAGGAAATCATAAGACTTATTGAAATGACCTTGATCGGGGGCGGCGCTATGGCAGAGATGCGTCGGATGGTGGAATTCCACACGGATTCCACACAACATCTTCCTTTGCGTCTCTGCGGCTTTGCGCGAGTCTCTCTTTACATCCCCCCAATACCATGGAAGATCGCCCTCAATCCGCTGAAATACCATGAAGACCATCCGCATCACGCTTATAAAGGAAGGGGAGATGGCTGTCTGCACTAACAATTACTATTTCACAGAATCCACGAGATCCAGCGTTTGGACCGGCAACCGCAAGGCCTTCGCCCTAATCAATGGCAGCCTGCCGAATCTTTCTTGTCCCTTGGATCAACTCCATGAAGTGGCCGCCTTTCAAGCCGCTCAGTCTGGGGCTTCCTTCACCATCGAAGACCTTGGCGGCGAAGCCATGATGTGGACCGACGAAGTCTTGGGTTCCGGGAATATTGGTAGTAATGACGACACTAGTTCATGAATATGAAAATCGCATAGGGAAACGGCCGATGGCAATAAGACGCCCAACCCGCCGGCCCTTTCCAAAGAACCTCCTCGCCAATTTTCAAACGATCCGCCGCCGATGAACGATGACTCCGAACCTAACCGCAGCAATAGTCCCGACTTCGGATTTGCCGGCTCAGTCTTCGACAATCACGCGGAAGCCGACGTTGTGGACTTTTTGCCATGCCGGATAGGCCTGGCGGAAGCCGGAGCGGGCGTGGATTGGCCGATCATACCACGATCCGCCGCGCACCGACTTTTTCCCCACCGATTGGGTTTCAGCCTTGTCCGCTGCGGCATTGTAGGGATACGGGCGATAGGTGCTGCGGGTCCATTCCGCCACATTGCCGGACATATCCTTGAGCCCCCATGGATTGGCCTCATACTTGCCACACGGCGCCAAGTGCAGCACCCCGTCGTCAAAGCGCTCATCCTTGGGCACGAAATCCACATCCTTGCCGGGATTCCTGATAGGTTGCGGGTCCACACCGCTGACCGCTAATTTCTTCAATGACACGTCGCCGAGGTTGGCAACCTTGGAGAAGTCGGCATTCAAATCACCATACCAGAGTGGCGCATCGCTGCCGGCACGGGCGGCCCACTCCCACTGGGCTTCGGTCGGCAGCGTCACCTTCTTGCCGGTCTTGGCGGCGAGCCAGCGGCAGAACGCCATGGCCTCGTTCCATGACACGCGGATTGCGGGAAACTGCGGGGAATCCATCAGATAGCCAGGCTTGACCTGGTCCTTGTAATGCATGTCGTAATAGCCGTTGAGGTGTTTGCTATCAAACTGTTGGAATTGTTCTAACGAAATTTCAGTGGCGGCCATCCAGAACGGTTTGCGGATGGCGACCTTGGCCACCGGATACTCGTCGGGGTAGCCGTTGATATCGCCCATGGCAAACTCACCCGCAGGAATACGCTTCAACGCCAGCGTCTTGCCGCCCCCCAGATCGAGCGTCATCTCAGTCACACCCAGACCTGCCTGCAGCTGTTGTGCCTTGTCAGCCGCAAGCGGCCACTTCGCCACGTTTGGCACGACCGGTTTGGGCGGCATGGGCGGCGGCTGAATGAAGGTTTCGGTTTTCACATAGGGATTGGGGATCGCCTCGATGTCCTCATCGATGCCGGCTTGTTCCTTGCGCATCTCATAGCGGCGTTTCTCGAAGTTCTGCGGAATTCTCCCCACTTCTTTCCAAGTGCCCAAGGCCGGCACATTCAGATCGATCCAGGTGATCAGCCGGTCCCACGCCACCGCGTCCATTTTCACGTTGTAGTGGCCCTTTTGGAGCATCTGCACCAGGTCGCTGGTGTCGGCGTGAAACTCTAACGGAGTAAGGGTGTGATAGTCACCCTCGGGGCCGTTGCGGCGCACATACGGATGCAACGCGCTGTAGGACTTCGGGAAATGGCCGGTAGCGTCATCGAAGCGCGGGCGATCCGCGGTCTTGCCGTCGTGGCAACCAACGCAATACTTGTCGAGCACCGGTTGCACCTCGCGGATGAAGCTGAAGCCGCGCGTGGGGCCATACCAAGGTTGCAGTTTGGCGGGCGGCAGTTGCTGTGCGCTGGTGAGCTTCATGGCGAGCGTGCCGTTGTTCTGGTCGTCGTGGCAACCGACGCAGGAGACGTGTTCGCCCGGCATGCCCACCATCCAACTGCGCTTGAGTTGGAGGGCCTTGCCCTCGGCATCCAGCGGTTGCAGTGACACCGGGGTGTTGGCCGGGATTTCGAAATAGCTCGAGCCATCGGAATGGACGGGTGCCGTGCCTAACAGACGACGCACATCCCACGGGCCTTCCATCCCCACGGCATAGTGCCCGCCCATGTTGCGGTAGGAATATTCGTATTGATAGACCCGCAGCGACTTGACGGCTCCGCGCGGCACGCCCGGCAGGCCACGACCCGAGTAGATGTCTTGGATCAATACCGTGGCTGTCTGCTCATCCAGCTTCACCTTGTCGGGAATGACCGGCGGTGCGGGGGTCTTCTTCAGCGGAATCGGTTCGAACAGCGCAAAGCCCGGTTCCTCGCGCAGCAACACCTGGTTGTCGAACACGTCCACCAGATAAATGCCCCAGTTCGCATTGTTGCGTGGCTGGCTGGCAACGATGAAGTATTTATCAGCGATGGGCAGCGGATGCAAAAACTTCGGCCATGAATTGTTCGCCAGTTGGTCAACAATCTTGTCCTGAACCGGCTGCCCATAGCCCGGAATCCGCTGCACTGCGCCTGAGTTTTCCTGACGCCCGGCCGACAGGTCGAACACCACCAACTCGCCCATCCGCGGCACGCCGTGATGGCCGGAAACAATGCCGACAAACTTGTTAGACTGACCCGGCAGCGGCTTGGCGTAGAACGTGCTGTTAGGCCAGTAGCTGTTGCTGCCGTAATACTCGATCTGGCCGGTGCCGTCGGGGTTCATGGACATTAGCACGCGGCTGAAGTAGTGGGCGGAATCGGTATATTCCCAGCGCAAATACATGACGCGACCGTCGGCCAGCAGCGTCGGATACCAGTCGTTGTCCTGCTCGAAGCAGAGCCGGCGGACATTTTTCCGATCCACGCTCAACAGGTGCAGGTTAGCCACATAATCATTGCCGCCCACACAGGGCACGCCCACAAACGTCGCGGTCGAATCGAAAATGATCCTCCCATCAGGCAGATAGATGCCGTTGTAGTTATCGACGTCCGCATCTCTATCCGGCGTGACAAGGGTTGGCTGCGACTCACCTAACTTCAATTCGAAGACCTGCCAGCGGTTGTTTTTCCCGATTGAGGACAACAGCAGGCGCTCGGCGTCGAAATGCAGGTTCAGGTCTCCAACAAACCACGGTTCGGCGGGAGTATAGACCGGGGTGGCCGGGTTTTTCGCCTTCACCTCAAAGCGGATCACCTCGTTGTTTATCCTGGCGTTGATGCTGGTGTTGCCTTGCCAGTTTTGCGGCAGGCCGAGGTTTTTGCGTTCACGGCGGACGGCAAGCAACTCGGTGAAGTCGATATAGGGATTGTCGGTCACCAACGCCTTGTATTGAAGTTCTTCAAAGCGGGCTTGCCAGTCAGCGGACTTTTCCGCCTTCTCCAACTCACCGAGTTGGTCCAAACAGGCCTGCCCGGACGGATACTTGGCACCGAACTTGGTCATGAGTTCCTTGATGGAAAGCCGCAAGGCAATCACCGGAGTGTGAACGACGGGGCCCGGGGTAACGACCTCGGCGGCCTGGCTGGATGCGGCTAGAATTCCGAGCAGAAGAAGCGTCAGGATCGCGGAGCGGTAGTTTGTTGGCGGGTGTTGCAAGGTGCGGTAATACGGGAACTCAGCCTGCTTCTTTCACCAGCGGAGATGATAGATCGGGCTTTCTGCCCTCAGGGGGGGGGACGATGGTTCCTGGGGCGTGCCCCAGGCTGGGATGGTGGTGCGCCGTTGGCGCGGTGGTGACACCGCGGGCCGGCAATGCCGAACGGCTCACCGGGTGGCGGAGTCCGATACCCCGCGTTCTAACGAACGCGCCCACGCAGAGCAAGACACCGCGGGCCAGTAGGCGCGGTGGTGACACCGCGGGCCGGCAATGCCGAACGGCTCACCGGGTGGCGGA
>JBAXOF010000335.1:0-4289 GCA_037133375.1 Verrucomicrobiota bacterium
ACACCGCCCATGCCCGGATCTGCACCGAAAAAGGCGTGGCCATGGACACCCTCTACATCACCACCCACGACGGCGAAAAAGTCACCGACCCGGCCACCCTTGATAGCCTCAGCCATAGTCTATCCAGCCTGATCGGCTGCCCGGAAACCGCGCCCTAGGCCCCGCCACCGCCGATTTATCAGGCAAAACCCTAATTATCTGAAAATCTTGCGAATTTCTGCTTGGCAATTCCACGTTCTTCTTCCACCTTGCGCCCCGACCCGCTTCCGGGCTCACTGACACCGACGCATCATCATGGCTGTAGCTATCCGACTTAATCGCAAAGGGACCAAAGACCGCCCCTATTACAAAATCGTGGCCGTGGACAGCCGCAAGCGCCGTGATGGCGTTTACATCGAGCAACTTGGCACCTACGACCCGTTGGTCGAAGGCACCAATTACAGCATCGACTTGGAAAAAGCCGACAAGTGGCTTTCGGTCGGCGCCAAGGCCTCGGAAACGGTGGCCAGCATCATCCGCAAGGCACGCACCGCTGCTAGCAAGGACTGAGTCGGCAGCACTCATTTTCACGACCGCACTCCTGCATGGGGCTGCGGTCGTTTTGTTGTATGAGGATGCCCGCAGCAGGAATCGAGTTGCACGCATAATTCGCGCCACCTACGTTACCGCCGAAACATGGCCGACTTATCAATAACCCTAACGACAGTATTGATGCACAGCAAGCGAGGTGTTGTCGCGATCGGGATTATAGTTGCAGGTTGCGGCTCGCAGATACTAGCGGAGGATGCGACTCCTGCTGCTCGGCATGGCAACGCGGAATTTTCCACCACCGACAGTTCTCTGGACCAGACCCGCTTGCGCAACGAACCGGTGGCACAACTTGCGGTGGCCGCCACCGAACGTATGCCGGCGTTGCCATCGCCGCTGGCCATCCGCCCATGGGCAGCGCTGGCACGCGAGTATTACACGGCGGTTTTCGATCCGCTGCGTCAAGGCGAAGGATTTCCTGCCATCGTGCTCGATGCTAACGACCGGTTCCGCATGAAGTCCTATCTGGAATCTAAGCCCGACACCGAGGCGTTCACCTGCCTGGCTGCCGTGGCCGGTGCCAAGCTTTGCGGTCTCGATCCGCAACACCTTCATGGCATCGATTTTCTCGCCCGCACCAAGGCATGGTTTGATCCCGAAACCGGCCTCTACCGCCACCGTGCGGGTGAACGCGGCCCGGTGGTCCATGCCGATATCTATGGCTATTGGCCGGCGATCCTGGGGCTTATTCTAACCGATCTCTATCCGCGCGATCCCGCTTTGAAAGCTGCGGCTTTGCCCACGTTCCGGGCCTTTCATCAGATCGCCCGCGGCATGGGTGCACCGGACCATCCCAGCTTCGGCGATCTCGGCTGGAACTTCACCACCAAGACCACCGGCGGACGCAATGAACCGATGAACCGCCTCGGTCATGCTCCGGCGCTCGCCTGGGTGCTCATGGTTGGCGGCACCAGCACCGGCGCCATAGATATGTTAGAGTGTTCCCGCGCGGCCATGCAGTGGCATATCGATCACCCTGGCCGCTACGAAATCTCCCATGTCATGGGACCGCTCACCGCCGCACGCCTCAACTCCATGGCGGGCAACAACCTCGACCTCGGAAAAGTTCTCAACGCCTGGTTCGGCGACGGTCCGCGCAATCAATGCCCGTGGCAGGTGACGCGCGGGACCCGCTTGGAGGGCCTCACCTGTGATGGTCTCGACGGTGCCCGCGTGGGTGAAGATTTCTATGCCTTCACCATGGGCAGCTTGCAAAACCCCGCATGGCTCATCCCCGTGGCCCGCTACGACCCCCGCTATGCGCGTGCCATCGGCCGCTTCGCCCTTCATGCGGCGAATTCCTGCCGCCTGCTGCAAGGCGAGGGATTGCCTGCGGATCATCAGGACCATGCCGCATGGAAGGCAAAGTGTGATCCTGAAAATTTATTTTTCTATGAGGGGTTGCGCACTTGGGACCCGTCGCCGCAACGGTCGCTGCGCCCCTATGCCACCGGCGATCCGGTGCTCAACGGTTGGGCCGGCAAACCCAAAGTCCCGCCCGCCGAGTATCATGCCCAAAAGAAGCAATGGTTCGGTGAAAAACCCTACAACATCTCCCTCTACATGGGCAATCATATTGGATTCCTCGGTGGCATCATGACCCCCACCGATGTCCCGGGCATCCTGTCCTGGGATTGTGTGAAAACCGATTGGTTCCATCCGCCAGCCTTTCCCACGCGGTTGGTTTTCAATCCCTATCCGGATGCAAAATCCGTCCGCCTCGACCTCGGTCAGGTTAGAGTCCACGTTTACGATCTGGTCTCACGCAGCTATTTGGTCAAAGCCGCCTCCGGCCTGACATCCATCAAGCTGGCAGCAGACACACCTGCGGTGCTCGTGCTGATTCCCGTATCGGCTCCCGCCCCAACAAACCAGGCCAACCGCTTCGTTTCTGGCACGACCGTCATCGACTGGAACCATCCCGGACCTGAATCCGTGCGTCGTCCTTAGGTCATAGTGAACTTTGCGGCCAATCCGGTTTTTCAGCTAACAAAACTGGCCGTATCCGGCAAAGGCGGATAGAATCGTGCGCATGACAAGTGACCGACGCCACTTCCTGATGACCGCCACGGGGGCCGCGCTGGCGGGCTGGGCCGCCCGCGCCATGGCTACCGAGCCTGCCACCGGACCGGCCACGCCCCCCCCTGCCCTGCCGCCGCTGTTAGGCAACCGCTTTTTCACCTTCAACACGGTGATCCGGGTCAATCAGATCGAAGTGACCCGCAACCGCAACGCCGGCGAGGACGAAGGCAATGACCACACGCCGGAAGCCGTGCAGGCGTTTCGCGACGCGCTTGAACGCGGCTGGCCCGGCGCGCGCATGACTTGGGCGATGAGCTGGTTGGCGTTGCAGGATCAACGGCCTAACTACAAGGCGATTCGCGAGCTGGTCGCCGGCTATCACCACAAGTATGGCGACGAGATCACCTTCATTCCCGGCGGGTATTTCGCCAATGTCTATAACACCCGCGAGCAAATCAACAGAGACCTGCATGACGCATTGGAAATGGTTTCCAAAATGGTCGGCGGCGGTTACCGGCCGCGCAGCGTGGTGGCCGGCTATCTAACTGCCGAGAACCAGCGCTATCTGGCCGAGCAGGAAGGCATCCATGTCTGCCAGGGCAACATCTGGAGCCAATATGCCGTCGATAACGGCGATGGCGAAGGGTCCATCAATTACCCGTATTATCCGAGCCGCGAACACTTTTGTAAACCGGCCCAAGGCAAGGACGATTTCATCGACTGCGTGAACCTCGACGGTTGGACCTGCGACTTCATCAGCGCCCGCCACCCGGGTGCCACTGACAAATTCAACAGCCGCATGGGCGTCGGCCCGATCGAAACACTGGCGCAAGGCCGCGGAACGCAGGAGGGCGGCCTCGGCCACATGCTGGCAACCACCGCCCAACATTTTGACAACGGCTTCGAGCGCAACGGCTTCGCCTGGGTCACCAATTGTTGGGAACTGTGCCTGGTCAAACAATTCGAACGCCAGGGCATCAAGGAGCCGTTACAGTATCTAACGAAATACTTGCAGGCGGTCCGCCAGCGCTGGCCCAAGGCGCTATGCGTCACACAGGGGGAATTCGGCCTGGCCTGGCGCGCGGCTTTCAAGGATAATGCCAAGCTCGACTATCGCTTCGTTGCGCGCGGCAGCGGCTTCGGCGGGTCGGAGGAAAACCTGGAGATCCGCTGGTTTATGAACCGGGATTTCCGGCTCGCGCTGCTGCGCGATTGGAAGACCAATGGAGCGGAGGCGGTCATCGACTTCACCCGCTATGACCTCACCGCGCATGAGCCACAAGGCCAGGGCCGCAACTGGAGCCTGATCAACCGCATCAACCAAAAGGGCCTGCGCCAACAGGATAAGCCAATCCCGCTGGCCTCACTGCCTGAGGAAGACCAGGCACTCATCCGCCGCCGTTATCCGGAGTTGTTCCGGCCCTAACACCTCCACCTATTGCGGCGGGGCTTGTCAAGTGCCGGCGGCATCGCAGGGTAGGGTGGATCGGCCCGGTCCGCCGACTTGTCCGCCCGCATGGGCGGTGCCAAGGCGCGGCGGTTGGACCGCACATGGGACGTCCCAGCCGTTGGCCAGTCACGGCGCGGCGAGGCCGCCACGCCCTACCGAACCACCCATCGCGGCGGGCTGTCCCAGCCGTTGGCCAGTCACGGCGCGGCGAGGCCGCCACGCCCTACCG
>JBAXOF010000336.1:0-4263 GCA_037133375.1 Verrucomicrobiota bacterium
AAAACCCATCAGGGAGGCAAGGAAGTCAAACAGGATTTTCTGAGCGGCTCGACCACGGTGCAACGGCTTGCCGATGGTCGCACGATTGTCGGCTGCAACCAGAAGAACGGCATCACCTTCTGTGAGCTCGACGCGTCGGACAAGTTGATTCGTGCCTGTTCCTTCCCGCAAATCAACAGCCTGCGGTTGTTCCGGCTTTCGCCGCGCGGCACATTGCTTTTCGGTGCGATGGAGGGCAACGCCAGCAAGGTCATCGAGGCGGACTTGGAAGGTAAAATCCTGCGCAACCTCGCCCTGCCGGAGGCGCGCCACAACTATCAGGTGTTGGAACTTCCTAACAAGAACCTGCTGGTGGCCGACGGCTACGGTGCCGCCATCGAGGAGTTGGACTCGACTGGCAAGACCGTGCGCAAGGTGGGTGGCAAGCCCGGGCCGCCCGGATTGCTGATGTATTTTTTTGCCGGCATCCAGGTGTTGAAAAATGGCAACATCGTGGTGAGTAACTGGACCGGCCACGATGCCAAGGATAGCAACAAGGCACCGCAAATCCTGGAGTTTGACCAGGACGGCAAGCTCGTCTGGCAATGGCATGACCCGCAGCGCGCCGGCACCATTCATGGCATGATCGTGCTCGACGACCTCGACACCCAGGTGCTCAACTCCGATACCTCGTCGGTGCTCGGACCGGTGAAAGATTAGCGCATCCGCAGCGCGTAGTGCGGGGCAATGATAACGAAATGTGGATATTGCCTCACGGGCATGCTCAGCTTACTCGGAATGGGTGCGCCACACGCAGGCGCGGCCGAGTCTGTCGCCGCCGCCCCCGGTGTGGTTCAGGCGCTGGGTTTTGACCAAGTGCTTTTTGTCAAGCGCCACACCTATAATTCCAACCACTATTACACGGAATTCATCAACAGCTCATGGCAACCCGGCGGCAATCTTTGCGCACTCAACCTCAAGGATGGTTCAGTTAGAGAAGTGGTGGCCGAGTTGCAGGGCGGGGTGTTTGAGCGCTTCGATCTGTCGTTCGATGCCAAGCGGGTGGTGTTTGCGTGGAAAAAGGGTCCGCAGGACGGTTACCGGATCTATGAAGTCAACCTCGATGGGACGGGCCTGCGGCAATTGACGTTCCCCCAAACGGACGATGCGGAATTGGTGCGCCAATACCGCGTGAGCGGCCATTACCACCACGGCACCGACGACATGCAGCCGTGCTATCTGCCGGATGGCGGTATCGCCTTCATTTCCACGCGCTGCCAATACGGGATTTTGTGCGATGGACCGGATGATTTCACCACCACCGTGATCTATCGGATGGACGGCGACGGCAAGAACCTGCGCAAGTTGAGCAATAGTTCCGTGAGCGAGGCCTCGCCTGTGATCCTGCCTGACGGGCGCATCCTCTACACTCGCTGGGAGTATGTGGACAAGGGCGCGGTGAGCGTCAAAGGCTTGTGGACGATGCGCCCCGACGGGTCGGGATCCGCCGAGGTTTATGGCAACGACATCGCACTGCCGCCAACCCTGATCTATGGTCGGCCGATTCCGGAGGTGGCCAATCATTACGTGGTCATGGGCGTGCCGCATTGTCCCCAGAACGGGGTGGGGACCGTCATCCGCCTCGACATGAACCGTGACATCCGCAGTCGGGAACCGATGACCTATATGACGCCCGATGTGGATATCAGGGCCGAGGGCGGCTTCGCGTTTCGCAAACCTGATGGCTCGTGGGTGAACGACGGCGGCGGCCGGGGGCGTCTTTTCAAAGATCCCTATCCGTTATCTGACAAGTTGTTTCTGGTCGCGCACAAACCCGAGGGGCCGCCGTGGAATGCCGCCAACGGATACGGCCTTGGCCTGTTGGATGACAAGGGGAGCGTGACATCGATCTATCAGGATCCGGCCATCTCGTGCTGGCTGCCCTATCCGGTCAAGCCGCGTCCCGTCCCGCCGGTGACCGCGACGTCGGTCAATGCGGCATTGGCGGCTAACAACCAGGCGGCGTGCATGGTCAGTGATGTCTATCATGGATTGGAGAATGTGCAACGCGGGGAGGTGGCCTACCTGCGCATCCTCGAGCAAGTGCCGCGGCCATGGGCGGCGCGCCGCTATTGGGGCGGCGATGAATACGACCAACAACACGTCTGCATCACCAAGGACACGCATCTGGGACTGAAAGTGCTGCACGGGGTGGTGCCGGTGGAGGCGGACGGCTCGGCCTATTTTGTGGTGCCGGCCAGTGCCAACATCATCCTTCAGGTGTTAGATAAAAACTTCATGGCATTGCAGACCGAGCGGACGTTCGTCGACTACATTCCGGGGGAGGTTCGCGGTTGTGTGGGCTGTCACGAGGTGCCGCAGAGCGCGGCTGAAGGATCTCTTCGAATCCCCCGCACGGCCACGAAGCGCGCAGCCTCGGTGCCCGGTCCGCAACCGGGCGAAACGGTTGGCCACCGGCCGCTTGATTATGCGGCGGATGTGCAGCCGGTGTGGGACAAGCATTGCCTCAAATGCCACGGTGCGCAGGACCCCAAGGGCAAGCTGAATCTGAGTGGCACCCAGACTGGCCTGTTCAACGCATCCTATGAGAGCTTGGTGCCGGAAAGACGCCGCGGCAACTTTGACCGAAAGGTGTTAGGGCCGGTGATCGGAGAAAATCATCCCAAAACCGGCAACGTGGCCTATTTGCCAGCGAAATCGTTGGGCTCCCATGCCAGCGTGTTGATGGCCATGCTCGCCCCGGGAACCATCAGCCTCGCCGATCCCGCTCAGGCGGAACGCGCGCGCAAACTCAGCGAGGTCCACAAGGAGATCGCACTCAGCCTCGCAGAACGGGTCAAGGTCTCCACTTGGGTGGACACCAACTGCCAATATTACGGCAGCTACTGGGGTCGGCGAAACCTGCAATATGCCAGCCACCCGGATTTTCGGCCGGTCCCCACCTTCGAGCAAGCTCGGTCCCTGACGGATCCTGCCGCCGCCCGGAAATGAAAACCCGTTAATTTTGCTTTTCATTCCGCCCAGGCTTCCGTGTATTGCGCCTGCCCATGTCCACCGCTACCCATGATGCCGCCCTGCTTGGCTTGTTGCAGGAAGCCGTGCCTTTCTCGATCCGGCCCTTTGCCGAGTTGGGTGAGCGCTGCGGTCTGAATGAGGACGAGACGCTTGCGCGCATCAAGTGCCTCAAGGCTGAGCGTGTCATCCGCCAGATCAGCGCGATCTTTGACACCCGCAGTCTCGGTTATGCGTCGAGCTTGGTTGCGGCCAAGGTCGCGCCAGAGCGGGTGGATGAAGCGGCGGCCATCATCTCCGCCCACCCGGGCGTGAGTCATAACTATTTACGCAACCACGAGTTCAACCTCTGGTATACCATTGCCATTCCGCCGACCAGCCGCTTGGGACTTGAATCCACCGTGGAGATTCTTCACCGCGAGTCCGGCTCGCTGAGCACCCGCCTGTTGCCCACGCTCAAGTTGCACAAAATCGGCGTGCGCTTCGACGTTGAGGGTGAGACCCGGCCGGACGATCAGGCCGCTCCAGCCTATAGCGAAAAAAACCGCAGCGCGGTGCAAGCCCTCACGGCCGGGGAAATCGCCTTCGTGCGGGCCATGCAGCGGGATTTGGTGCTCACGCCCACCCCGTTTGTCGAGCTTGCCGCTGAACTCGGTATGCCCTTCGAGGAACTGCGGGCCATGCACGACGATTTTCTCGCCAGTGGCCGGATGCGCCGCTTTGCCGCCGTGTTGCACCACCGCAAGGCGGGCTTCGGGGCCAATGCCATGGGCGTTTGGGCCGGTCCGCAGGGCGACCCCGCCGCACTCGAACGTCTTGGCGCGGTGATGGCCGGCTTTCGTGCAGTGAGCCATTGCTATGAGCGTCCGAGTTATCCGGATTGGCCCTACAACCTGTTCACCATGGTGCACGGCAAGAGCGAGGCGGACTGCGAGCAAACCCTCGCCGCCATCGCCGATGCCACCGGCCTCAGCCAATGGCAGGCGCTCTACTCGTCCAAGGAATACAAGAAAGTCCGCGTCCGCTATTTCGCTGACGCTGACGCCGCTTGGGAAGCCGCGCACTGAACCTGAAAACCGACGTTGGATCCTAACTATTAGTTAGATAACCACAGATTACACAGACTCCACGGATTAAATTAGGTTCCATTTGCAACTTCTCCGAAGTTGCAAATGGTGAAAAATCCAAACCAAAAAAATCCGTGTAATCCGTGTAATCCGTGTAATCCGTGTAATCCGTGTAATCCGTGTA
>JBAXOF010000337.1:0-4248 GCA_037133375.1 Verrucomicrobiota bacterium
GTCAAGGTCGCCGATGGTCCCTTTCAAAGTCAGAACGGAATTGTTGAGGAAATCGACCCGGAACGTGGCAAACTGCGCGTTTCGGTTAGTATTTTCGGCCGCAGCACACCGGTTGAACTTGAATATTGGCAGGTTGAGCGCGCCTGATGCGCTCCCGGCATCGGGCCGGTAAAATCCGAACCTCACCCATTCTCTCAATCGTTATCGCAACCCCCTCACTATCATGGCCAAGGAAGTCGTCAAAGTAATCAAGCTGCAAATCCCCGCAGGAGCCGCCAATCCGTCGCCACCCGTGGGTCCCGCCCTCGGCCAAGCCGGTGTCAACATCATGGCATTCTGCAAGCAATTCAATGCCGACACGCAAAGCCAGGTCGGCGATGTGCTGCCCGTGGTGATCTCCGTGTATAAGGATAAGTCATTTTCCTTCATCACCAAGAAGCCCCCGGCAGGCAATTTGTTGAAAAAGGCGGCAGGACTCGCCTCCGGCTCGAAAGAAGCTAACAAAATCAAGGTCGGCAAAATCACCAAGGCGCAATTGATGGACGTCGTCAAAATCAAAATGCCCGACCTCAACACCCGCGACCCCGAAGCCGCCGCCCGCATTCTTGCCGGCACGGCCCGCCAAATGGGACTCGAAATTGAAGGCATGTAACCCCTCTCCGCCGGGCATTCCCACAGGGAAGTCCGGCCCCCCGCAGGAGGGTGTCGCATCCGGCGACATCCGAACGCACTGCAAACCAATAGCAACCAATGGCCAAACACCGCAGCAAACGCTACCAGAAGGCAGCAGCCCTTGTCGAAACCGGCAAGAGCTACTCGCTTAATGACGCAATCAGCACCGTGAAGCAATTCCCGGCGCCCAAATTCACCCCGACCGTTACGCTCTCCTTCCACCTTGGTGTGGATCCCCGGAAGAGCGATCAAATGGTTCGTGGATCCGTTTCCCTCCCACATGGCACGGGCCGCAATGTCCGGGTCGCCGTCTTCGCCCAAGGCTTGGCCGCCGAAGCTGCCATCGCCGCAGGTGCCGAGCACGTCGGCTATGAGGACCTGATCAAGAAGGTGCAGGAAGGATTCACCGACTTCGATTCGGCCATCGCCACCCCCGATGCCATGGCTGAAGTCCGCAAAATCGCCCGTATCCTCGGTCCGCGCGGCCTCATGCCCAACCCCAAGACCGGCACCGTCACCGATGACACCGGCAAGGCAGTGCGTGAAGTCAAGGCCGGTCGAATCGACTTCAAACTCGATAAAAATGGCAATATTTCCGGCTCCATCGGCAAGGTCACCTTCGACCCTGCACAACTCATTGAAAACGGCCGCGCCTTCATCGATGCTGTGGTGCGTGCCAAACCGGCTGCAGCCAAAGGTAACTACATCCGCAGCGCCACCCTCGCCGCATCCATGCTTCCAGGCGTGCCGCTTGAAGCCAGCACCTACACCAAAGCCATAGCTTAACCCCGGCCCGTCTAAGACCATGAATCCTGATAAACAAATCATCATCACCGGCTTGCTGGAGCGCGTCAATGCATCCCCGTATCTCATCGTCATTGATTACACCGGCCTCAAGGTTAAACAGTTCAGCGAACTGCGCAACCGCCTCTTCGGCATCGGCGCTGCCTGCATCGTGGCCAAAAATAGCTACATGCGCAAGGTCCTCACCGAAGCCGGCCTCCCGGACATCGGTGACTCACTCGTCGGACAGACGGCCTTTATCACTGGCGAAAGCGAAGTGTTTGCCGCCGCCAAGGTTATCAAGAACTTCGAAAAAGAGTTCAAAAAACCCGAAATGCGCGTCGGCATCCTCGGCAATGCCGTGCTGGATACCGAAAAACTCAGGGCCATCGCCGATATCCCGTCCCGCGAAGCAGTCCTGTCCCAGTTGCTTGGCACTATCAACGAACCTGCCGCCCGCATCGCGCGCGTCATCAAAAACAAATTCAACCCCGAAGAAGAAACCGCACCTGCGGCTGATTCCACTGACTGATCTGAACCGATGGCGGCAGCGTCTCCGCGCCACCGCCTGAACACCCAATGGTTCCTCGTCGGCGCGGCGGCTGCCGCACTGAAATCCCCGGAGGCTCCGGGGGCGACGATACCGCACAAGGAGAATACACAATGGCTAATATCGAACAACTCGTAGAAGAACTCGGCAAGCTTACCGTCCTGGAAGCTGTCGACCTCGTTAAAAAACTGGAAGAAACTTGGGGCGTCTCCGCCGCTGCACCGACCGCCATGATGGTGGGCCCGGCTGCTGCTGCTGAAGCCGTCGAAGAAAAGACTGAATTTGATGTCGTGCTCATCGACGTCGGAGCCAACAAGATCGCCGTCATCAAGGTGGTGCGTGAAGTTGTCCCCGGCCTGGGTCTTGCGGATGCCAAAAAGCTTGTCGAAAGCGCTCCGGCGAAAATCCTTGAAGGCGTCAGCAAAGACGCCGGCGAGGTCGCCAAGAAGAAGCTTGAAGAAGCCGGTTCCAAAGTCGAACTCAAGTAACACACCCCAGCGGATTTCCCCAGGGGTGGAGCAATCCATCCCTGGGACTTTCCCGCCGAGACCGGCTCGAGATTTCAAATCATCCCTGTGCTTTCGCTCCGATCCCGTCATTCCCCTCCAACGTCTGAAAATCACCCTCGCCTGAGACCGGTTGCGGCTCGGGCTTAACTTGTAAGAAAGAACACTACCTAAACGCCATGGCTGAACGTCTCTATTTCGGGAAATTTGAGGAAGTCATCGAACCGCCCAACCTCATTGAGGTGCAGAGCAGTTCCTATGATGAATTCCTGCAGAAGGACGTGCCTCCCAGTGAGCGCTCCGATACTGGCCTGCAGGCCGTGTTTCGCGAAGTCTTTCCTATCAGAAGTTACGACGAGGCGATCGACCTCGACTTTGTTAGCTACGATATCGAGAATCCGAAAATCACCTCGTTGGATGCGCTGCGCAATAGCGAGAGTTATAGTGCCGCCCTCTACGTCACCTTCCGCCTCAAGGACGAGACCGGTAACAAGAAAGAGCGCGTCTATATGGGTGAACTGCCCATGATGACCCGCCGCGGCACCTTCATCATCAATGGTGCCGAGCGCGTGATCGTCTCCCAACTCCACCGCTCACCCGGCATTTGCTTTGAGATCTCGCAGCATCTCAACGGCAAACTTCTGCATTCATTCCGCATCATCCCGGATCGCGGATCCTGGCTTGAAGTCCAATTCGATACTAACGACTTGCTCTACGTCTACCTCGACCGGCGCCGTCGCCGTCGCAAGTTTCTTGCCACCACTTTCCTGCGGGTGCTGGGTTATCCCACCGACCGCGACATCGTCAGCCATTTCTACTCGATTGAGCACCTCGTTCTCAACGATAAGATGGACGAAGGTGAACTTGGCCACAAGGTCCCCTTCGAAGACGTGATCGATGGCGAGATGGTCGTCGCCAAGGCTTATGAACCGCTTACCATCGGCATCGTCCGCCAGTTACTCGCACTCGGCCAAAAGCAGGTCGAGGTGATTGATGGCCGCGAAGATGAAATCCTTCTCAAGTCGCTGCGCAAGGATCCTGCCACTGATGAGGAATCCGCCCTCAAGGATATTTATCGTAAACTGCGCCCTGGCGACCCACCCACCGCCTCCAACTCCCGCGCCTTGCTCAAGCGTCTGTTCTTCGATCCGAAAAAATACGACCTCACCCGCGTCGGTCGCTACAAGATCAATCAAAAACTCGGCATTCAGGTCGATTCCAACCAGCGCATCATGGTGCCGGAGGATTTCCTCGCCGCCGTCCGCTATATCCTCAAACTTAAGAAAGGTGATGGTGTCATCGACGATATCGACCACCTTGGCTCGCGCCGCGTCCGCGCCGTCGGTGAACTCCTCGCCAACCAGTGTCGCGTCGGCCTCGCCCGCACCGAACGTCTGGTCAAAGAGCGCATGACCCTTTTCGATGTCAATATCGAGGGTATGACCCCCCAAAAGTTGATCAATCCCAAGGCGCTCTCCGCGGTTGTTAGGGACTTCTTCGGGCGCAGCCAACTCTCGCAGTTCATGGACCAGACCAACCCGCTGGCCGAACTCACCCACAAGCGCCGCCTTTCCGCCCTCGGGCCAGGCGGCCTTAATCGCGACCGTGCGGGCTTCGAAGTCCGCGACGTCCATCCGTCGCACTACGGCCGCATCTGCCCGATCGAAACCCCGGAAGGTCCCAACATCGGCCTTATCAACTCGATGTGCACCTACGCCCGCATCAACGAGTTCGGCT
>JBAXOF010000338.1:0-4247 GCA_037133375.1 Verrucomicrobiota bacterium
GCGCCGCCCAATTCGAGTTGCAACAGGCAAAGGCGGGCGTGGATCAGGTTGCCTAGCGCCTCGTTCCAAGTCCCCGGCGCCGCAGTTGGCGTCGTGGGTGAATCCATGCGGGACGAAGCGTTCATGGGACAACAAGCAGGCACCGCAGCCGGATCAGATGGGGATGAAGCAGGGCACCGGGTGGCAACAGGGCTTAGCGGCGGACAATCAAGCCAACGAGAAGCCCGAGCCCAAGCGCGCCAAGGACACATTTGGTTGGGTTCTGACGGATGTAATCCTCGGCGGTGACATGCAGTTCCTTGGTCTTGTCACGGGTATCGCGCCATTGCTCGGCAGCGGTTTCCTGCAGGCGGTGAGCTCGCTCCGTGGCGCTGTGCTTGAGTTCCTCGGCTTTTTCGGCCGCCGTGGCTTTCAATTGGCTGGCCTTTTCGGTGGCCACCTCGCGAAAATGTTGAGCAGATTCGATGGCGCGTTCCTTGAGTGTAGATGCTTGGGTGCTGACGTTTTGGGCGATTTCCCGTGCCTTTTCACCGGCGGCGGCACGCAGGTCATTGGCCGCTTGGGCGACTGAGGGACGGGCGGTGAATCCGACCTCTGGATCGAGGCTGGGGGCGGTGGCGAATGATTCTGTCATGGCTCTCAATAGGTTGGAGTTTAGCGACCTCTCCCTCGTGGAGGGGCGCGCGACGGCAAGATGGCACAGGGTGGTCCCGCACGCAAGATTTGACTAGCGAATCCCGAAATCAATTCCCTCCCACGACGCGGGCCTTGGGTGGAATTGAGAGAATTTGGTTTTGCTCTGGCGGGGGTTGGGTAAAGGCGGCATTGTTCCACTCTGGATTGTCCAACGGGCCGGTGCCACGGAACTGGAACAAGCCGTAGAACGGCCGCAGCGGCAGGGTGACGAAGCCGAGCAGGCCACGGGCATCGACGCGCACGGTCATGTCCAGCGTGCGTTTTTTTAAATCCACCGAGCCATCCCCGGCAAACACCAGCGAGGTGGTGGAGGTGTGCAAGTCTTTGGTTTGGAGAATGCCATCCCTGATGGTGAAAGTGCAGAAAGCGTCCCGCGCCCGCTCGAAGCCGACGCGCTGGTTACCGAGCACGGTCGCGATCAAGGGTGAGAGTGGCCCGGCGATGGGTGCGGAAAACAGCTCTGATTTATCCACCGAAAGCAGCCCCGAGCCGTTCATGGTTTCGAGTTTGTCCTGGGTCAAAGCAAACTCGATGCGACCGGTAAGTGAACCGCCGCCCTTCATGTGAATTCCGTAGGTGGCGTTAAGAGCGGACAAGGAGAGGTTGGTCCAAGTGAACTCGCCGGTGATTTTCTTGGGATGGTCGATGCGCATGCGCATCGCCACCGGGCCATCAAAGGTGGTCGTCTCCAAATCGTCGATGGTCACGCAATTACCGCGAATTCCCACTTTCCCCGAGGCTTGCTCCAGGGTGAGGTTTTTTTCCAGAAACACGTATTCCGCCGGGTCGTTGGTGCGGAACCCAATATTGAGCGCGGTGCGCCCGCGTGAGGTGCAATCGATGACTCCAGAGGCGGTCAGGCGCGGGGGGCGGTGAAATCGATAGGCTTCCAGCGTATCCGCCACATCCGCGGCGAACAGGCGCACCACAGGCGCAGCCCAGATGCTGCCGACCACATCTTCCACCACCACCACATCGCTGATGGCGTCGAAGCGGACGCGCCCGGCATGCACGGTGCCGGTGTTAGGGCCGGCAAAGGCTTTGCGCAACGGGTAGTCTTGATAGTTGAAAACCACGCTGCCCTGGGTGAAATCCAATTCGCGATAGTTGAGGGACATGTTGCATTGGGCGGCATCCACAGGCACCCCCCGGTAGGTCACATTCTTGACGTGTCCGCTGCCAGTAAAGGCCCACGATTGCTGGTCGTTGGCATCGAAGCCGCCTTCCAGCGTCACGTTGACTGCGGCTTTGGCCCGTTCGCCAAAGTCGTTGAGCACTTGTTCGAGCGGTTGGCCAACGAAAAACGGACGATACACCGCGATGGGCAGGGTGGTCTTGAGTGCCATCTGGACCAAGGGCCATTTGATCATGACCTTGCCGCTGGCTTCTCCATCCGCGCGGGCAATCCGCACGTCGCGCAGATAGGCTTCGCCATCCCGCCAGGCAAACGAGCCTTCAATCACATCGAAGCTTACCCCTTGGAACCGCACCGCCTCGCAACGGGCGTGGCCGGTCATGCGCAACCGCATCTTGCCAGAGGGATCGAACTTGAATTCGCCCTCCGCCTCCAACGACTGGCCCCCGCCAAAGGTGACGTCTTGCGGCGCAGGCATGTCGAGCCAGGACTTGAGTAATTGCGGCACATTGAGTGACGAGGTGCCATCGAAGCGCCCTTCGCGGCCCTCCATATCATAGTCCACCCGGCCCTCGAAGCGCCCGTGGGCATCTCTGGCACGCACCGCACTGAGCGTGCACAGGCTGCCGCTCAGGTTGCCGTCCGCCGATACTTCGTCGATGACGTGACCGTTTTTTTCGACTGCCTTGGCTTGCAGCGCCACGCGAGCCACGATGGACGCCCCTTCGGACAGGTCGCCCTCGACAAAGATGCGCAGCGTCGGCGGATGGGTTTGGTCAAAGTGCCAGTTCTTGAGTTCCCTGAGGATGTTGGAGGTGAGCAGGAGTCGCGATTCCTTGTTAGGATCGGCTTGCGGCGGGGCTCCGGTGTCGCGGAATTTGAGCAGGCGGGCGCCGAGGGTCACCTCGATGCCTGCCACCGTGCCGTGCGCATCGCGCAGTTCTAACAACCTGCCTCCAGGCATCAGGAGGGTGCCGGTTAAACCGTGGATATCCAGGGTTTCGGTTGCCGGGTCGCCGGGCTGGATGGGCAGGCGCAGACTGGCATCGGTGATCTGGATTTTGGTCAGGCGTACCACGCCGCGGGCGATGCTCGTTTTGTCGACATCGATGGAAATGCGCTCGAGTTGGGAGAGGGTGATCGTGTGGGACTCGTCGGAGAACACTCTCACGTCGCTGGCGACGATGCCCTTGAGCGGGATATAACTCAAGCTGCCGAGGGTGACGTGGATGCCTTGTTTGGCGAATTCCCGCTCGATGGCGGCACGCCAGGTGGCGGGCAGGCCGGTGTGATTGGCCCACCACAGGGTGCCGATCACCGCCAGCGCCATGCCAAACACCAGTAGGTAGGCGGCGGTGCGGAGGTTGCGGAAGAGGCGCAGGCGGGTCATTGCAAGAAAGGCTGGCCCCCAACCTAGCGGGTGGCTGCGGAAATGCAATCCGCGGCTTGCCGGGCGATCAAGGAGCCCCTCCTTGTTGTTTTGTCATGCGCTCAACGCATTCTCAAGGAATGAGCCCGGCTTCGCGAAATGAATAATACGCGCTGCGTCCGGGTGAGGGTTTGCCGATGATGAGGTGATCGATGAAACGCACCTGCATCAAGTTGGCCGCCTCCACCAAGCGCCGGGTGGTGGATTCATCAGACCGGCTCGGGCTCGGATCGCCTGACGGATGATTGTGGATGAGGATGAAACCCGGCGCGTCGCGGGTGATCACCGGGCGGAGGATTTCCCGCGGATGAGCGTTGGATTCGTTGACCGTGCCAACTGACACCACCGTTGTGCCTTGGTGCCGCAGTCGGCTGTCCACCGTGACCACCACCACTTGCTCCTGCGGCAGGTGCGCCATTTGCGGACCGAAAACTTCCAGGATACGTTCCGGGGTGTCGAGCGGGGTGCTGTGGACTTGTTCGCGGGCGACGCGGGTACCCAGCTCAAACGCGGCGGCGAGTTTGGACGCCTTGGCCAGGCCCAGGCCTTTTTCCTTGGCCAATTCGGCTACCGGCATGCTGCCCAGCGCGCTCATCGACCCGTATTTGGCAATCAGATCGCGGCCGATGTCGATCGCACTGTGGTTCTTGATCCCCGAGGCAATGAACAACGCCATCAATTCGGCATTGTTGAGGGCCGCCGGCCCTAACAGCGCCAACTTTTCCCGCGGCCGCTCGTCAAACGGCATGTCTTGGATGCGATCACTCATAGTGCCTGTCAGGCTAACACAAATTCCCGCGCAGGGGAAAGCACAAATGTCGCCGTCCACGTCGTTCGGCACCACTGCATTGGCATCAACCTAACGCAGAAATTGCCGGGAAACGTGGATTCTGAAGGTGAATCGAGCGGCATAAACCACTGAAAAGAACTGATGACCACTGAGGGCACTGATTGATTTGGGATTTTGGATTTTCTTTGTAGGCGCGT
>JBAXOF010000339.1:0-4231 GCA_037133375.1 Verrucomicrobiota bacterium
CCCCATCCGCCAAGACGCATTCTCACGAATGCGCCTACGAGCGTAGGCGCTGCGCTGGAGTGTGGAATGTCGAGTAACTTTGTTAGTTGGCCTGATGGCTCACACTTCGATTTGCCATGGGGAATTCAGCGGTTGCTTTTGACCGGAGGTGGGGCGGATTCATCCGGCATGGCTGGCAAGTGCCGGGCGTGGAGCATCAATTCGGGGGTGGTGCGGTAGCCGAGTTTCTCCATCAGGCGGGTTTTGTAGGTGCCGATGGTTTTGGGGCTGACGCCGAGGTTTTCGGAGATGGTCTTGTTGCTCAGGCCGCGGCCGAGCATTTCATAGACCTGCAACTCGCGGGTGCTGAGTTGTTCCATGGGCGATGTAACGGGCGGCTCGGAGGTGGCCGCGTTTTCAAGCATCAATGAGGTCATGACTTCGCTCAGCGCGAGCTGCCCGGCGAGCACCTTGCGCATGGCCGCCAGCACGAATTCAATCGGGGCGTCCTTCATCAGATAGCCGCGGGCCCCGGCTTTGAGCACCCGCTGGGCATAGACCTGCTCGTCACACACCGAGAGCACGAGCACCGGGCGCATTTCGCCGCGCGTTTGGAGTTGCTCCAGCAGCGTCCATCCGCTGCCGTCCTTGAGATTCAAATCCAGCACGATGAGATCGGGCGCGGTGTCCTGCATTTTCTCCAACGCCTCGTGCCAGCCTTCCGCCTCGCCGCAGACCTCCAGATCGGCCGCGGCGGCGATTGCCTGGCACAAGCCGCTGCGCACCAGCGGATGGTCATCGACGACCAAAATTCGTTTGCGGGTATTCATTAAAGTCATTCGGTCGTTGCTAACAAAGGAAAAAGGAAGGGGTTGTGGCTACGTTTTTTAACCACGGATTTCACGGATTGAAGAGGATTACACGGAGAAGATGACTGCAACCTATGAAATACGCAGGTCATCCTAAAGGTGTGTGCTAAAATTTTCATGACTCTTTCTTATCCGTGCAATCCCTGCAATCCGTGGTTTCCATTTTTCTTTTCAAATCCAGAGGCATGATCAATTCCAGCACCGTCTGGTCGCGTCCGTTGTCGCGCAGATCCAGCGCGCCACCCAGCAAGCTGGCACGCATGCGCATCTGGCGCAGGCCCAGCCCGTCGTGGCGCAGCGCCGCATCCACCAGCGGAGTGCCGTCGTTGCTCACCGACACGGCCAGGCGGTCGGGCTCGCGCACCACGTCGATCCAGATGTGTGCGGCATTGGCGTGTTTGACTGCGTTGGCGAGCGCCTCGCGGATGATCCGGTAGAGGTGGACGGTTTGCTCGTGTGTTAGAAAATCCAGGTCTTCGCTGATGTTGGTTTCCGTTTCGGTGCGCAACATCTCGTTGGTGCGGCGGGCGAGCGTTTCGAGCGCCTCGGGCAGCGATTGCACCTCCAGCTCGTGAAGGGTGAGCGAATGCGAGTAGTTGCGCGCCACGCCGGCCAAGCGCGCCGCGTGGTCGCGGATCTGACTGACCGCCGCGCAGCATGACGGCCCCGACCGGTCGTTGCACGGCGTGGCGGCCTCCGCCAGCCGCGACAGGCCGACCAGGTCCTGGCACAGGCTGTCGTGAATGTCCTGGCCGATGCGTCCGGCCTCGCTTTCCGCGGCGGTGAGGGCTTCCTTGGTCGCTTGGCGCAGTTCCTCCTCACGGCTCGCCACCAACGCGGCCAGATGCTTGTTCGCGTCGTGCAGTTCGGCCTGGGTTTCCTTCAAGCGGGTGATGTCGTGGGCCACCCCCACGTAGCCGATGACCCCGCCCGCGTTGTCCTTGACCGGAATGATGCTCGATGTGTGCCAGAACAATCGGCCGTCGGCGTGGATCACCCGGTATTCAATGCCGCTCTCCGGCTCGCCCGTGCCCACGATGCGCTCCAGAAACGCAAAACAGGCAGGGTGGTCGCCAGGATGCACAAAGCGGCTGAAATTCGCGCCCACCACCTCCTCCGCCTGATGTCCTAACACCCGTGGCCAGTTCGCCGAGACATAAGTCATCACTCCGTCCGGCAGGATGGTATAGATGATCGCCCCGGCGTGCTCGAGCAACAACCCGTTGCGCTCTTTGTCGTTGAGGGCGATGGAGGTGAGCTGCACGCGGGCAACCATGGCAGCCACCCGCATACGCGCAAGGGTGGATTAGACACCCAGACGAATACGAACATCGACATCGAACGCCGAGCATCCAACCAAAGAGCGCAACGGAATAAGCGCATGCAGTCAAGCGACCCTCCCTCGACCGGACTGTTTCTCTGTCCCTATAGCTGATGCTGCGCCATGAATTGGCCAATGGCAAAATCAAGGACAATGTGGATCTTCCTTGACGAAAGCCTACGACCTTGCTAAGCTGTCATCACCATGATTACCACTCTCACCGGCAAGAACCAGATCACCATTCCAGCCGCGTTCGCCGCCCGTTACCGGATGCAGCGAGGCACCCGGATCGAGTGGATCGCGGGTGCCGCGCCCGATGAATTCCAGTGCCGCGTGGTGCCTGACCCGGCGACGCTTGCCCGGGAATTGTATGGAGCCGGGCGCAAGTATTTGCAGTCTGGCACGCAGGATCCGGTTGCGGAACTCATCGCGGAGCGTGCTCAGGATGACGCCATGCGGGAGGGCTCGCTGTGATTTACCTGCTGGACACATCCGCCGTGCTCGCGCACTTTTTCGCGGAACCGGGAGGCCTGGAAGTCGCTGAATTGCTGAAGGACGGCAAGGATGCGGTGGCACTGGCCGCTCCCACCTGGGTGGAGTTGGAGCGTAAACTCGGCGCTCTAATCCCCGATGCCGCCCAAGCCCAACGCGTCTTGCGCCACTACGCCCGCACCCTTTGCTCGCTGGTGCCCCTTGATGAAGCCGCCACCCTCGCCGCCATCCGCATCCACCGCGCCAGCCCCGTCCGCCTGCCAATGGTCGACGCCCTCATCGCCGGCTGTGCCGCTGCCGCTGGCCTCACCCTCGTGCATCGGGACTCCCACATGGACGCCATTCCAGCCGGCGAACTCAAAATGCTCCGCTTGCCCGACAAACCGCCGCTCTGACAAGCGCGAGCTTAGGGGGCCTCTAGTCCTTGAGAGCCCAAAGTCATTGCGAATGAGCCAAGTTCTTCAGCACCGGATTGATTGATGATTGATGATTGTTGATTTTGGATTTTTGATGTGAGCTTGGCGAGTGCTGACGCCCGTGACCAAGCTCATATCACAAATCAGCGCTCTTCGGGGTTGAGGGCGATAGAGGTGAGCAGCACGCGCAGAGCGTTAGCACCCATCCGCCAATGCGCAATGACCGTTTTCTTATCCCAGCAGGAGAACAGGCTTCCAGCTTGTTCTCCCGCCCTGACAGGTGGATTTCCAGTTCGCCTGCAACCTCAAGCAAAGCAAAAGCATCTATCAGGACACCGGCTGGAAGGACAACCTCGCCCCCTTGGCCGTCCGCCTACGTGCCGGACGTGCCCCCAGAACCCGTGAATTTCACATTGTATGCCTGGCGCAATTCCTGATGGCAACGCTCCAAATCCGCCAGCGGCAAAGTGGAAAGAGCTTCAAGCGTGCCCGTCTCCATTCCCATGAGTTCCCGCAGGCTGATGATTCTGCCAAGCCTCAAAGCCCGACAGGCCCAAGGCAAGAGCAGACCAGCAAAGAGAGCCAGCGCTTCTCCATCTGCTCTTCTCTTGCGTCTTCAAGTCTTCAAGTCTTGCGTCTTCTCCCGGATTACGGCGAGGCGCAGAAAGCATCACGACCGGAGAACGGGCCTCCAGACTGTTAGAAATGGCGGCGCGGCCCGCCCAATACTGTTCCCTTGGCACTCCTTAAAACCATCAGTTAAAATCAGTGCAATCAGTGGTAAAAAGCCGCCTTACCTGATTTCATTTTCCCGTTTAGGATTATGCTCCGTTGCATTGATTGACGATTGGTGACTTCGACGTGAGCTCAGTCGAACGTTTGTTGATTTTTGATTGTTGAATCCAAATCAGAAACAATCGTGAAGTTAAAGGCTTTGGCTTGTTAGGTGCTAAGCAAACGGTATTGCGCGGCCCGCCTGTCCTCACGCCAGGCTGGCCGCATCGGGCGGGCCGCGTGTAGGCCAAGGCTTACAAAACGTGTAGGCCAAGGCTTACAAATCCGCGATTTTGTAGGCATTGGCCTACAAAAAAACCATTAGTTCTACACCGTTAAATTGATACTTGTGGTTTTCGTGTTATTTTTGCGGCGGTCTT
>JBAXOF010000340.1:0-4225 GCA_037133375.1 Verrucomicrobiota bacterium
GCCGCTCGTAGGCGCGTTCGTGAGAACGCGGTCTTGGGTTATTGGACGTTCATGAACAACCGGGCCTCGCCCCCCCCGCGCGACTACCACCTCAACTACAACTAGTTGACAAAAAAGTGGCCTCTCTGGAGTTCCGGAAAGGCCACGATTGAATTCTAACGGATTGCGGACAAGCCACGCGATACTGGCGCTTCTCAGAGCACCATGTCCTTGAGCTTTTTCAACGGGCGCACCTTGACCACCGTGGAGGCGGGCTTAGCCTTGAACATCACTTCCTCCTTAGTGAAGGGATTGATACCCTTGCGCGCCTTGACGGCGGGCTTGCGCACGGTGCTGATCTTCAGCAATCCTGGCAGGACGAACTCGCCCACAGCGTTCTTTTTGACATGCGCCTCGATCACGTCGGTCAGACCGTCAAGTACCGCTGCCACTTGCTTGCGGGCAAGGCCCGTGCTTGCGGCAAGTTGCTCGATAATTTGGGTCTTGGATAGCCTGTCTTTGATAGGTTTGAATTTGGTAGCCATGCGCGGATGCTACGAAAGCGCCCGGAGCTGTCAAGAAATTCGTTAAAATCTGCTTGTCGGAATCACATTTTGTGTCAGACACCGCGACAATCCGTGGTCCGATCGGACCGCGGATTGTCGCGCAGGTGGCAGGTGTTGCCAGAAAAAGAAATCGGTTTTGTGGTTTGCCATTTCGCTGCGGGCCGCTACGATCAGCCCCTTTCCATGACTTCGTCCGAGGCATTTCAGCAGCACGTTCTTCCGACATACGGGCGTTTTCCGTTGGTGCCGGTGCGCGGTGCGGGCTGCCGCTTGTGGGATGACGCGGGCCGCTGTTACCTGGACTTTTGCACTGGGATTGCGGTGTGTTCGCTGGGCCATTGCCACCCGCGCCTGGTGGCGGCGATCCGCGAGCAGGCAGGCACCCTCATTCATGTTTCCAATCTCTATCAGATTCCGCTGCAAGCTACGCTGGCCCGCGAGATCAACGAAGAGCACGTCAAGCTGCCCGGCAAAGTTTTCTTTGCCAATTCCGGCGCGGAAGCCAACGACGGCCTGATCAAGTCCGCCCGCCGTTTCGGGCATCGTCGCCCACAGGCCGACGGGTCACCACGCTTCGAAGTTATCACCTTCCAGCAATCATTCCACGGTCGCACCCTCGGCGCGATGGCCGCCACCGGTCAAGCCAAGATCCAGGAGGGATTTGATCCTTTGCTACCCGGTTTCCGTCATCTCCCATTCAATGATTCGGCCGCACTTGAAATCGCGGTGCGCCCGGAAACGGCGGCTATTTTGTTAGAGCCGGTGCAGGGCGAGGGTGGTGTCCACATCGCCACGCCGGAATTTGTCCGCGCCATTGCAGCACTCTGCAAGAAGCACGACTTGTTGCTATTGTTCGATGAGGTGCAGGCCGGCTTTGGACGGTGCGGTGCAGCCATGGCTTGGCGCGGCATCGCTGCGGAAATCGAGCCGGATGGAATTTCATGGGCGAAAGGCATGGGAGGCGGCGTCCCTATCGGCGCGTTCTGGCTGAGTGACCGCGCCATTGATGACGCCGGCACGCCCTTATCATCATTGTTAGGGCCTGGCTCGCACGGGTCAACCTATGGTGGCAACCCGCTGGTGTGTGCCGCCTCACTCGCCGTGCTGCAGGAGATTCGCACGCAAGATCTCGCGGCCAACGCCCGCCATCAGGAAGAGCGCATCCGCCGCCGCATCACCTCCTGGAATCTTCCGGTCATCACCGCAGTCCGCGGCATGGGTCTTTTGTTAGGCATTGCTTTGGATCCCGGCCGCATCCCCACCCCGGAGGGGACGACCCCGGCGCTCGTGGTGGTCGACCGCCTGATGGGAGATGGCCTGTTAGTCCCGCCCGCCGGCCCCCATGCCATCCGCTTGCTGCCGCCGCTCAACGTGACCGATGCCGAGGTTGATGAGGCACTCGTCATTCTCAGGCGCGTGTTGGAGGGGCTGGTTTCCTGACTGCCGGGGCCTGACTTCCACATCCTGACACTCCGCCCATTTTTTCCTCTCATGAAACATCTGTTATCCATTGAAGCGCTCAGCGCCAGGGAGATCACCTGGCTGTTGGATTCCGCCGCCCATCTCAAGGCCCAGCGCGGACGCGAGGGGCAACCGTTGGTCGGTCAGACCTGGGCGCTCATTTTCACCAAATCCTCGACCCGCACTCGCGTCTCATTCGAAGTCGGCATCCGCGAGTTAGGCGGGTTCCCGATGTTTCTATCGAAAAATGACATTCAGCTTGGGCGCGGCGAACCGATCAAGGACACCGCCCGCGTGCTTGGCCGCATGGTCCATGGTGCCATCATCCGCACCTTTGCCCAGCAGGACGTGGCCGACTTCGCCGCCTACTCCAACATACCCACCATCAACGCGCTGACCGACGACGAGCACCCGTGTCAGATCCTCGCCGATTTACTAACAATCAAGGAGAAGCTCGGCGGCTGGGAAGACCGCAAGATCGCGTTCATTGGCGACGGGTTTTCCAACATGACCCGCTCGTGGATGTGGGCGGCCAAGCGTCTGGGATTCGAGTTGGCCGTAGCCTCGCCCATGGCCTGTCTGCCACCTGCGGGATTTCTCGCCGCGCTGGATGCGCCCAATGTCAGCGTCACGACCGAGCCGGCGCAAGCGGCGCAAGGCGCGCACGTCATCAACACCGACGTCTGGCTCTCCATGGGCCAAGAAGAGCAAACGGAGAAGGAACGCGAGTTCGCCGGCTTCCAGGTCAATGCCAAGTTGTTGGGTGACGCCGCGCCCGGCCACATCGTACTCCATTGCCTGCCCGCCTATCGCGGCAAGGAAATCAGCGAGGAAGTTTTGGAACTCCATGCCGGTAGCATCTTCCAGCAGGCCGAAAACCGCCTCCATGCCCAGAAAGCCATCCTGGTGGAACTGACGCGGTAAAACCGGGGCTGGTAATTTGGCGGAAATCCGCCACGCTGGGTGGGTGATTTCGCTCCGCAAGCTTCAATACCCGGTGTCTTCACCGTTGCGGCAGTATCTCTATCACTTCGACCGGCAGCGGGATATTCCGCAGGTGTATTGGGATCTGTGCCGGTTCACCGGGGCCGTCCCGTATGAGGCGCCGGATGGCCGGGAAACCCTCTGGGTCACCGTGATGTATCCACCGGAGGTGTTCGCCGAACTTCGCCCCCGTCTTACCAGCATCTACACCGAACTGAAGTTGGGGCGGGATGTGACCCAACACGAGCACCTGTTGGTGGACCGGATAGATTTCGGAGACTTCGGCAACTCCAAGCCGTTCCGGGTGCGCATCACCAATGTCTTCAATGACAACTCGGACTATTTTTATGTGAAACAAGCGGACGCCTCCCGTATCTACGGACTTGAGCTTGAGCACATTCTTTCGCCTAACCGCATTAACTATATTGTCAACGGCACCACCCTGATAGAGGAACACATTGCGGGTGTCCCCGGTGATGTCTTCCTGCGTGACTACCTCACCCAACCCGGCATCAACAAGGTGCGCATCGCCAAGGAGTTCACTAAATTCAACGAACGTTGCTTCATCCGCCTGCTCGGTGACATGCGCAGCGCCAACTACATTGTCGAGATCACCCCGGATTTTGAGGAAGTCCAATATCGTGTGCGGCCGATTGACTTCGACGAGCAATCTTACGAAGGCAAGGGCAACACCTACATGGCCTTGCGCTACAACTCGAACCGAGCCATCACCCGTCTGGCCTTCAAAGTGCTCAATCGCCAGACCATTGACCAATACGTCGCCGAGGAATACGCCCAGATGTCGCGTCGTGCCAAGGTCGAGAGCCCCCGTCTGCGAGCCTTGCTTGGCATCATGAGCCGCGAGGAGATCGCTCCGCGCGAGCATGTCATCGGCTTGGCCAAAGATCTCGACCGCATCCACGGCACCAGCACCTTCATCCAGTGCAAATCCATGGGCGAGCTGACCGCGAAACATATCTCGCTCATGCTGGATATATAGAAGATGGATGACACAAGACTTGAAGACATCACACTTGATGACCATGGCTAACAATTTTGATTCGAGCACCCGAGTGACGACCGCAAGACCGACGTGGAACGGGTCATGGCGAAGCTCAAATAATGGGGGCGGGCAGCGCTCTCTTCGTAGGCGCGCTGGTGACAGCGCGGGGCGAGGCCCGGTTGTTCATGAACGCGCCATCAGCCCAAGACCGCGTTCTCACGAACGCGCCTAC
>JBAXOF010000341.1:0-4086 GCA_037133375.1 Verrucomicrobiota bacterium
GGGCAGAGGGCAGAGGGCAGAGGGCAGAGGGCAGAGGGCAGAGGGCAGAGGGCAGAGGGCGCGTCTTATACAGGATCATTCCGCTACGGGCAAGCCATTCAGAAGATCCGTCCGCGGGGGCTTGTCGTGGGGCCAGTCCGCTGGAACCTGAATTGTCACGCACGCGTTTTCCGGCACGCCGCACTAAGCGCTTGAATAATTCGTTATTTAGCTAATTAATTGGAAATGACTTTGCGGCAACGGGCAGTGGTATTCAAGGCGCTGGGGCACCGGGCGCGGCTGGCGGTGGTGGAGCGGTTAGCGCTGGGCGAGTGCTGCGTGTATGAGCTAAAGGAGTTGGCGGAGTTGGCGGGGTTGAGCGGGCCGACGGTGTCGCAGCACTTGTTGGTGCTGAAAGGTGCCGGCGTGATTTTGGACAAAAAGCGAGGACGACGAGTGTTCTACCGGCTGTTGCTGCCCAAAGCGGCTGGGCTTTCGCTCCAACCAAGGGAGGGCAAGACGAAGTGCAAGCCGTGAAGTGAGGATGATGCCGATTCCGGCTTGAATGTTCCATGGATCGTCCGGATACTGGCCGTGCCATGTCCTACGCCGTTCAGCACACACTCGCGGGCTCCGCCACACTCGAAGGCACCTCGCTGCATACCGGAGAGAAGGTTTTACTCACGCTCAACCCCGCCCCGGAGGGGCATGGCTTGAAGTTTCGTCGCATCGATCTCGCCGACAAGCCGTTCATCTGCGCGGATGTGGAAAAGGTCCAGACGGTCGAGCGCGCCACCACGCTGGCGGAGGGTTCGGTCAAGGTTCACACCGTCGAGCACGTCATCTCCGCACTCACCGGCATGGGTGTTGACAATGCCCTCATTGAAATGGATGCCAACGAACCGCCCATCGGCGATGGTTCGTCGCGGCCGTTTGTGGAACTCATCAAAAAAGCGGGGATCGTTGCCCAAGCCGCCCCCCGCAAGGTGTGGGAGATTCGCGAGCCCATGCACATGGAAACCGGGGATGGCACCCTCATCACCATCGTGCCTTGCAAGACCTTCCGTATTTCGGTTACCAACGTCGGTCCTGAAGGTCGCTTCACCCAGTATTTCTCCACCGAGGTCACCCCGGCAACTTACGAGAAGGAAATCTGCGCGGCCCGCACCTTCGTCTATTATGAGGACGTCAAGCCGCTGTTAGACAAGGGGCTCATCAAGGGCGGTTCGCTCGAAAGTGCGATTGTCATCCGCGGCAATGAGGTCATGTCCAAGGAGGCGCTGCGTTTCGCCAACGAATTTGCCCGCCACAAGGCGCTGGATCTCATTGGCGATCTGATGCTGTCCGGTGTGCGCATTCTCGGCCACGTCATAGCCGTGAAACCCGGCCATGGGGCTAACACGAAAATGGCAGCCACCGTCAAGGCGGAGTATTCGCGCATGCGTTCGATGGTGCCTGCGCCGATCGCCATTCCCAGCGGCGAAAGTGTGATGGACATCAACGAAGTGCTCAAGCTCCTCCCGCACCGCTACCCGTTCCTGATGGTGGACCGGATTGTCGGGTTTGAGGGGGACAGCAAATGCACGGGGGTGAAGAACGTCACCATTAACGAGCCATTTTTTGTTGGGCACTTCCCCGGTCACCCGATCATGCCCGGCGTGCTGCAACTCGAGGCCATGGCCCAAGTGTCCTCGGTGCTGATGTTGCGCAAGCCGGAAAACGCCGGCAAGATCGGCTACTTCATGAGCGCTGATAACGTCAAATGGCGCCGCCCCGTGCTCCCCGGTGATACCCTCATCATTGAAGGGGAGATCATCAAAATGCGCGGTTCTATCGGTCAAACCCGCTGCCGCTGCCTCGTCAACGGCGACACCGTCTCCGAAGCCGAGCTCAAATTCGGCCTCCTCGACCGGTGAGAGAGTCAATGGTCAATGGTCACTAGTCAATAGGAAGACAAACAAATGACGCTTCTTCATATTCACCAATGACCAGTGACCAATGACTTTCTCTTAGCCTTCGCTAACCACCCCAATCTAACACATACCTCCCCATGATCGAACGCAAGACCCTTGATGAACGCCAACAGATGACGGATTTGGAACGGCTCCGCCATTCCTGCGCCCACGTCATGGCCACCGCCATCTGCCGTCTGTGGCCGGATGTCCAACTCGCCGCCGGGCCGCCGGTGGAAAACGGGTTCTACTATGACATGGACCTTGCGCACCGCATCACGCCGGAGGATTTTCCCCGCATTGAAGAGGAAATGAAGCGGGTGGTGAAGGACAACGACCCGTTTGAGCGGGTCACCATTTCCCGCGATGAGGCGCTGGCGCTGGCCAAGGCCGGACGCCTCGGCGCAGTGGCCGAGCGCCCGGTGGCCAGCCTCTTCAAGGTGGATTTGCTAGACTCCATCCCAGCGGACGAGGAAATCACGATCTTCAAGAATGGCGAGTTTTGGGACCTGTGTGCCGGCCCGCACGTTGGCCGCACCGGCAACTGCAAGGCGTTCAAGCTGATGAGCATCGCTAGTTCGTATTACAAGGGCGACAAGGAGCGCGAATCGTTGCAACGCCTCTACGGCACATGCTTCAAAAACTCGACCGAACTGCAAGACCATCTCACCCGCCTCGAGGAAGCGAAAAAGCGCGACCACCGTCGCCTCGGCAAGGAGCTCGGGTTGTTCCACATCGACGAGGCCGTAGGGCAGGGGCTCATTTTGTGGAAACCGAAAGGCGCGCTGGTGCGCCGCGCGCTGCAGGAATTCATCACCGAGCAACTCGACAAGCAAGGCTACTCGCAGGTCTTCACCCCGCATATAGGCAAGCTAGAACTCTACCGCACGTCCGGTCATTTCCCCTATTATCAGGAAAGTCAGTTCCCGCCGATCGCCGAACGCGATGTGTTAGATAGGCTCGCCGATGAGAATGCCACCTGCGGCGAGTTGCTCAACGGCCTGGCCAGCGGCGCCTTCGAAGGCTACCTGCTCAAGCCGATGAATTGCCCGCATCATATCAAGATTTATGCGAGCGACCCGCATTCCTACCGCGACCTGCCGGTGCGTCTGGCTGAATTCGGCACCGTCTATCGCTGGGAACAATCCGGCGAACTCGGCGGCATGACGCGGGTGCGCGGGTTCACCCAGGACGACGCCCACTTATTCTGCACGCCCGACCAGGTGGCCGCCGAAGTGGCCGGTTGTCTCGATCTGGTGAAGAAAGTGTTAGGCACGCTGGGCATGGATGATTACCGGGTGCGGCTCTCGCTGCGCGATCCGGAGTCCGATAAATACGTCGGCGCCGCCGAAAACTGGGACAAGGCGGAGGCCGCGTTGCGCGCCGCCGTGCAAACGCTCGGCGTCGAATACACCGAAGAACTCGGCGAAGCCGCATTCTACGGGCCGAAAATCGACTTCGTCGTCAAGGATGTCATCGGCCGCGAGTGGCAACTCGGCACCGTGCAGGTCGATTACAATCTGCCGGTGCGCTTTGATCTAACGTATGTGGGGGCGGACAACCAGACGCACCGTCCGGTGATGATCCACCGCGCGCCGTTTGGTTCGTTAGAACGGTTCACCGGCCTGCTCATTGAGCATTTCGAGGGAAAATTCCCGGTTTGGCTCGCGCCCGAACAAGTGCGCGTCATCCCCATCTCCGAGAAAACCCTCGCCGCCGCGCAAGCCGCCGCCGCCCAACTCGCCGATGCCGGCGTCCGCGTCGCCGTGGACCGCAGCAACGACAAGATCGGCGCGAAAATCCGCCTTGCCCGTCTCGACCGCGTTCCTTACATTATCGTGTTAGGTGCCCGCGAGGTGGAGGACGGCACCGTCTCGATCCGCCACCGCGACAATGAGGATCTAACCACCAAGCCGTTGGCGGAGTTCATTGCCGCGATCAAGGAGGAGATTCGCAGTCGGAGTTTGTAGTAGACTGCACAGCCGCCTGTGCGGACTGCCATCCGCGACACCCAAACATTCCGCAGTTTTCACCGCATCGCGCATTTCCTTCACCAAAGAACCGCACAGGGGACTGTGCGGACTACAACGGTGCGAACTACTCCGCGCCGCGCGTTTCGAGCTTCTGCATGCGCGAGTTGAGCTGTTGGATTTGT
>JBAXOF010000342.1:0-4075 GCA_037133375.1 Verrucomicrobiota bacterium
CAAATCCACCTCCGGTGCCGGCACGGTGATCGTCAACCCGCCCAACCCGCCCAAGACCAAACTCCAAACGGAAGGGGCGCAAGAGCATTGAGCCTAAAACCACAGCTTGATCTCAGTAGTTAGTCTAACCGAATATAGGGTCGAACTTCGGTTTTCAGGTTGAATTGCGTGCCATCGGCCTGCCCCAACGCGGGCATTGGCCGCCGCTGACTTCACGAAATCACGGCATCCATGGGAATGTCGTGGGGTTCCGGAAAGGTGTCGGATACCCGTTGCACAGGGTGGCAAATTCCCACCTTGAGGGCAGCGGACCGCACGCCGACCAGCATCCGGTCATAGAACCCGCCCCCGCGTCCCAAGCGCCCGCCATTTTCATCAAATGCCAAGCCGGGACACAAGAACACATCCACCGCGCACACCTGAACCACCGGCAACGTGGCCATGGGTTCAGAAATGCCCAAAGTCCCGGATACGAAGTCATGCCCCACATCCCGCACCTCGTGCCACACCAGGTTTTGCCCGCAGACCCGCGGAAAAACCCAGCACCTGTTAGGATCCCATGCCACCAGCGGTAACAAATCCACCTCCTGCGCCAGCGCCGCAAACAAGGCGACGGTCCGCAATTCAGGCCGCGCCGCCAGCCAGCACCGCGCCGCCTCGCACACCGGGCCCGAGTCTAACGAGTTGGCGCGCAATTGGCGGCGAATCTCCGTGCGGAGTTGTCGCTTGTTGTTGAAGGCTGTGGAAATTGTCACTTGCCAAGTATGGGGCTGGGTTCATACTTAGTCCGATGATTCGCATTTGGCAAGCCGTGGTGATTTTCTGTTTCGCAATGCCAGCTCTTCACGCGGAAGAAGCCGCCCCCAAGCCGTTCTCATGGACGCCATTGAAAATCCAGGTCAGCGCGTTTTCGCGCGATCTGGGAATGTTGGATGCGGAACGCCAGGAATATGCCACGAATTTGGCCAACTGCGCGGCCACTGGCATCGTCCAAGCCAAGGCATCGACCGCCTCGCTCGAGATCTCGCGCCGCCTGCTGACACTGGCACTCAACCTTTCGCCGCGCAATAAACGCTCGATCATCCTCAATTTCCAACTCACCAAAGGCATGCTCCCCGAGGTGGCCAAGGGCGATTACAGCCCGCAAGTGCTGGCCCGCCTGCTGCTCACCCGCGGCCAACTTCTCGCCAAACAGGATAACCCGGAAAACCTCCTGCTCGCCCGCCTGTTTTTCCAACTTGCCGCTGAACTCGACCCGAAAAACGAGGACGCGGTTTATTCCAGTGAGGTCGATCGCCTCGATCACGGCAATGTCGACTGGACCTTCCTCACCCGCCCCCGGCCGGAACCAGAGGCCTCGGGTGTTGGCGCAGGCACCAACCTTACCGCCCCGGCCTCTGCCCCTGCCACGACCCTAACCCCTACCCCAACCACGGCCCCCGTCACGGGCACTGGCGATGCCGCCCCACCACGAAGAAGGGAACTGCCAGGCGCTTCGCCACATCGGCCATAGATCGCCATAGTTAGATATGCCGCTCATCTAACATTAATCCAGCATGCACAAGTCACCCCATAACCATCCAGCCATGTCCAGCTTTCACAAACTCGCCATCCACTGTCTGTTGCCGTTTTCCATGGTGTCGCTGCTCGGTGCCGGACCCAAGGATGAGCCGCAACCGCCGGTGGTCGATCCCGGCGGACCCGGCAGCGCGCCTTCGGATGCCACCGTGTTGTTTGATGGCAAGGATCTATCAAAATTCCGCGGCGAGCGCAGCCCCGAGCCGAAATGGAAACTGGACGACGGGGTGATGGAAACCACCCCCCAAGGCGGCATTTTTTCCAAGGAGGAATTCGCCGACTGCCAGTTGCACGTCGAGTGGGCCTCGCCCTCGGTGGTGAAAGGCGATGGCCAGGGCCGCGGCAACAGCGGTGTCTATCTGATGGGTCGGTATGAGATCCAGGTGCTCGATTGCTACAACAACAAGACCTATCCGAATGGCCAGTGTGGCGCGTTCTACGGGCACAATGCGCCATTGGTCAACGCTTGCCGCAAGCCCGGCGAGTGGCAGGTGTATGACATCATCTTTCACGCACCCAAGCGGCTCGCGGATGGCAAGGTGCAGGCGGGTTCCTACACCGTGTTGCACAACGGAGTGCTGATCCAGGACCATATCCCGGTGGGCGAACAAGCCACCACGGCGGCACCGCTCAACGGCTACACCGAGAAGGGCCCGCTCTATCTGCAAGACCACGGCAATCCCGTGCGCTATCGCAACGTGTGGCTGCGCAAACTCAATGCCCAACCCGAATAACAAGCTGCACGTCCGCGCAACTCCCAATGCCCGCACCAGCGAGATCGTCGGCTGGGAGGAGGATCCGCAGGTGGGGCGGGTGTTGCGGGTGCGCATCGCCGCGCCGCCAACCGAGGGGAAGGCCAACGCCGCACTCCGCGAGTTCCTGGCCAAATCCCTCGGACTCTCCAAATCCAAGGTAGTATTGGAAAAAGGCGGCTCGTCGCGCCACAAGACGTTCTCTATTCCGGACGGCACCCCGCGGCCCTGAGGCGTGGCTCACCGCTCCGCTTGGACCAGACGGATGGCGGCCGGATAGAGTCGGTGCTCGATGACTTGAATCCGGGCGTGCAGGGATTCGGCGGTGTCGCCGGGCAGGATCGGCACGCGTTCCTGCAACAGGATCGGGCCGGTATCCATGCCGTCATCCACCCGATGCACCGTGCAACCCGTCTCGCTCGCTCCCGCATCAAGCGCCTGTTGCCACGACCGCAAACCAGGAAAGGCCGGCAGCAACGACGGATGAATGTTGATTATTTTGTTAGGAAAGGCGTCCAGCAGCGGGCGCTTGACCAGTCGCAGAAAACCCGCGAGGCAAACCACCTCGACGCCCGCGGTCTGCAGGCGTTGCGCGGTCTCCGCTTGGGCATCATCGGGAAACTTGGTTTGGAACCCTCGGCAATCTATTACCCCGGTGGCGATGCCCCGGCGGCGCGCCCGTTCGACAATGAAGGCGTCCGGGTTGTCCGAAAGCACCAGGGCAATTTGCGCGTCGAGTTCCCCGGCATCGATCGCGTCGAGAATCGCCTGCATGTTGGATCCGGACCCTGAACCGAGAATGCCTAGCCGCATGCCCTAGGTTGTAACCCACTGGCTGCCCGTGCCAAGTTCCAACTTGGCCTTTTTTGACATTTCACCGCCCATCGCCGCCACAAACCGTCGCGACAATCCGCAGTCCGATCGGACACGGGATTGTCGCGGGAGTCCGGCCAAGGTGGTATCAGTCCAGCAAAGTGCAGTGTTCAATATCGGCGAGACCGAGGGGGATGTTGCGGATCTTGAGCCGCAGCGGCAGGCGGCGGTCGATTGTTGTCGGCTCTTCAGCGAGCATGAGAATGCCGGTGAACTCGCGGTCGAATTCGCGCAATTTCAGGCACACACGCCTGCCGACGGGCACGCCTCACTCGAGGCGGATGAGTTGCAGGCGCGCCTCGCGGTGTTGCCGCCAGTTGTCAAAACCGTTGGTGTTGCCGGACTCGAAATCCAACAGTCCCTGAGAACCCTCGTCGTTCATTGTTAGAAATGTTACCTGCCGCCAAGCACTAAATCCTAAATCCTAAACCAAGAACATGCCGTACCGTCCCCATTCTTCCTCTTCGTTTCGAATTTAATGCTTCGAACTTAATGCTTGCCTCTGCCCTACTTCGGAATCGACGCGTCGAGTTGCTCGAGGGCAAGCACGGTGTAGGCGGTGACGAGCACCGGGTTGGATTCCATCCAGCGGCCGTCGTTATTAACCCAAGAACCGTTTTCGCGCTGGCTGGAGAGGAGTTTCTTGCCGAGGTCGTTGCGCCAGTCCACTTCGGTGCCGTCGGCGAGTTTGAGCGTGTTGACGTTGGCGGCGGTGAGGGCCTTGGCCATCGTTTGATAGTAGTAATAGAGGCCCTCGGGGCCCATGCCGGGGTTTTCATTGACGGTGTAATTTTTGCCTAACCATTCCTTGACGGCCACCACGCGCGGGTCATCGGCGCTGACCTTGGCATAGATGAAGGAGAGCAGGCCGG
>JBAXOF010000343.1:0-4072 GCA_037133375.1 Verrucomicrobiota bacterium
GCCCGAGGCCGAGCCGCCCTACCTTATGCGCATTCGCACCGCCCATGCGGGCGGACAAGTGGGCGGCCCGAGGCCGAGCCGCCCTACCTTATGCGGCTCGGCAGGGCGTGGCGGCCCAGCCGCGCCGTGACTTCCATGACATCCGTGCTTGCAGAATCCGGGATTATCGCGCTATATCGCGGGCACGAGGTTGGCGTCCCATTCCAACGACTTTCTTATGATTCTTAGCCGCAAACAGATATTTACCATCCAAACGCTTCAGCTCATGGATGCGTTGCTGGTGTGGCTGGCGTTTGGCATTGCCGGGGAATTGCGCGAGGGGGTTCTTGGCATGTTGGGAAGGGGTGGCACCTTTGCCGAGGCGATGGGCTCGATGAACTGGTTTCTCTATCTATGCGTGCCGTTCACGCCCCTGCTGCTGGAGCATTTCGGTTTTTACGAACGGCTGCGGCAAAAGGCCACAAGGAGCGCGGTCGGGCAATTGTTACGGGCATTGATTGTGATACTATTGGTGGTCGCGGTCTTTGCGGTGCTGGCAAAGTGGATGGATGCACGCCGCCTGATTCTGGGATTAGGGCTGCTATTTGTGTTTATTTTCTTGTTGGCGCGGGATCGCTTGACGGCCTACTGGCTGAAGCGGCGGGGGTATGATGAAGCGAGCAAGGAACGCGTGATTATTGCGGGGTCGAGTAGGGATATTGACGAGTGGCTGGCGCAATTGGATGTGGAAATCACGGCGGATTGGAACATCGTGCAAAGATTTGATCTTGCTATCCGCGAGGTGGATGAAATGTTTGACCTGCTCAAGAACGAAGGGGTGGGGAGGGTCTTGTTTGTGGCGAAGAATACGGAATTTGAGAAGGTGGCGAAAGCGGTGGAAATCTGCGAGTTGCAAGGAGTGGAAGCGTGGATTTCCGCATCGTTCATTCGGACACGGATTGCGCGGCCAGTCTTTGATGTGGTGGGGGCCAAGCCGATGTTAGTGTTGCGCTCGACGCCGGAGCTATCGTGGGAGTTGCTGGTCAAATCGGTGATGGACCGGGTGGGTGCGGGATTGCTGATCCTGGTGTCGTCGCCGTTGTGGTTGATTGCATATATAGGGGTGCGGGTGGCGAGTCCTGGGGCACCGGTGTTTTTCTCGCAGATGCGGGCCGGACGTTACGGCAAGCCGTTCCGCATGTGGAAATTCCGGACGATGGTGGCCGATGCCGAGGAATTGCTGCAGAAAATCAAAGAGGAGCACGGGAATGGGATGGATGGACCGGTTTTCAAGTTAGACAATGACCCGCGGGTGTTCCGGTTTGGAGCATGGTTGCGCGGGGGGAGCATCGATGAGCTGCCGCAGTTGATCAATGTGGTGCTCGGTGACATGAGCTTGGTGGGCCCGCGCCCGCTGCCCCTGTATGAGGTTGAGGCGTTTAGTGAGATGGCTCACCGTCGGCGCTTGAGCGTCAAGCCGGGGATCACCTGTGAGTGGCAGGTTGGCGGACGCAATAAGATCACCAGTTTTGATGATTGGGTTGAGCTGGACCTGCACTATATCGATCATTGGTCATTATGGCTGGATTGCACCATCTTGCTGAGGACCATACCCGCCGTCCTGTTTGGCAAGGGGGCGAAGTGAGCTGACACTGATCTAACATCATGGCTGCCGGCGCATCGTTTTTTCTAGTGGTGTCAATTTGGCTGGCGGTCTTGCTCGGTCCAAAATTGAGTTGTTGGACATGGGGTCCCTCATTGATGGCGCTGGGGGTGGCCGTGGTGGTGGCGGTGCCTGAGTATTGGCGGCAACGGACGCGTGCGGCTGGTGGCTGGCAGATGGTGTTGATGGGGATAGGGGTTTTGGTGGTGGCGTGGTTTGGCTGGCGGGCATGGGTATCGCCAGTGGCACAGCAGGGCATGGCGGACTTGCTATTGTTGGCGGGCGTGGTGGGTGGCTTTGTGGTGATGCGCGCCATGCAAGAGCGGGTGCTTGCCGAGCGGGTGTTTTTGTGGGGCTTGGCGTTGTTAGTGCTGGCGAGTGTGGTGTTGGTGGCGCGGCAGGTGATGGATCCAGAGATGGCACCTGTGTTGGTGGCGCGGTTGGGGACGTTGCCAACGGGATTTTTCGGGCATTACAACTATGGCGCAAACTTTCTGATAGGCGCATCGTGCCTGGTGGGGGGGGCTGCGGTGGGCGGGCACCACAGCAAGCTGGAGCGCTGGTTATGGGGATTGATCGCGGTGGCGGGGATGGTGGCGGTTTATTTCACGAGGTCGCGTGGCGGAATCTGTGGGGCGGCGGCCGGGCTGGGCGCGTTTGCGGTCATGGCATTGATCGTTGGCAAACGCCAGGGTGCCCGCTGGTTTGCGCCCGCGATTGTGGCGGTGCCGCTGATAGGATTTGTGGTGGTGGGTTTTTTATTCAGAGGCTGGTCGGATGCCCAGGAGGTGAGGAGACAAGCGCCCGGGATCGAATCGTTGATGGACAACACTGTCCGACTCTATCTGACCGGAATCGCAGGATCATGCATCGGACTGCATCCATGGGCAGGAGGTGGCAGCCGGAGTTTTAGTTGGGAATGTTATCGGTTTTGGGACACAAAGATGTACGGCCCGGGAACCAACCGGCCGGAGCAGGTGCACAATGAAATCCTGCAAGCCGCGGCTGACTACGGGATTACCGGGGCAGGATTGTTAGTCTTGTTCATCGGGACTATTGGGGTGGGTGCCGTGGTCCGGGCCCTGTTTGTTGAATCCAAGAACAAATTTTCGAGTGCGGATGGGTGGTGGCTTGGTGGGTTGGCCGGGTTGGTGGGGATTCTGGTGCAATCCAACTTCAGTTTTGTTTTTCACCAGATGCCCGGAGCCTTGTTGCTTGGATTATGTCTTGGCAGGGTGGCACATGCCGGGGATGGCGGAAAAATCTTGGTTGGCAAGCCGCTGGTATCGCCGCTGGTGGTTTCAGCGGTTGCGTTGGCCTGCGCGGCATTATTGGTGCCGATGGGGTGGACGGGGTCGCGGGTGACAGCGACGAGGTGGGCCGATGCGTATGGAAAGCCTGCGGAGATTTCCCCGGAGGCGAGGATTGAGGCTCTCACTGAGGCGATCCGGCTCTGGCCATTGCAGGAGTTTTTGCTAGCGCGGGCGCGGTTATATCATCAGCAATTGATGAAATCACCCCAGGGGCCAGGCGCCGAAGCCGCAGTCAATCTGGCATTGGAAGATTACCGCGAGGCGGCGGCGTTGAATCCGTTTGATCCTGAACCGGTGGTGAACCGGGCGAATTTGTTAGGAATGTTGGGCAAGGATGCAGCGGCACTGCAGCAATTTGAACGGGCGATTCACCTTCAGGGTGGGATGGAAGCCGGGTTCAAGGGGGGCTTTTCAAAGGCGGCATATTTGAAGCTTAAGGCCGAGCGGTTGTTAGCCAATAAGCAGAATGGCGAGGCTTTGGAAGTCATGTTAGGTGCGCGTGCCGCGTTGGTGAAGGCGTGCGAGTTTCCATCCGGGGCACCGTTGGGACAAGATGCGAGGGAATTGCGAATAGTCAACGCGCAACGCCTGGGGGTGTTGCTGAGTCTGGCCGGCAGGGACCGGGAGGCCGAGGAAGAGTTTGAGAGCGCGGCCATAGTGTGGGGTGGCAGTGGCACCAACTATCTGTATGCATGGCATCTGCGCAACAAAGCGGAGCGGATTTGGAAAGAGCGCAGGCCGGCAGAGGCGCTAGGATTGTTTTTAAAAGCCCGCGGGTTGCTGGACCGCGCCGGATCGCCGCTGCCCGCCGGTGTCACCTCCGAGGATCATACCAAGCTCCGGCAGGACTTGGACAAGTTCATCCAATTTCTCAAGGGCGCGAAAGTCGAACCCAGCGGGGTTCCCGGCACGCACTGATGGGTCCGCAGGTTGCGTGAGGTTAGACCGGTAGATGGAACCTATTTCAATCCGTGAAATCTGTGAAATCTGTGGTCAATCTCACCGATAGAACAGATCATACTTCGGAGTTCGGACTGAAAACACTGAGACCCACGAAGCCCCCCCGCGTTCTCACGAACGCGCCTACGAAGACTCCCGCGTTCTCACGAACGCGCCT
>JBAXOF010000344.1:0-4063 GCA_037133375.1 Verrucomicrobiota bacterium
GGCGATGACGACCGTCGCCCGTAAATTCAGGAATTGAAACTATCCAAGCGGCGGCAAGGCGAAAAATTTCCCACGGTGGCCAAAACTAAGCCTTGCGCGTCGGCATGACCTCGGCCAATACAGGGCATGGACCGCTGGTTTCTGATCATAGCCACCCTGCTCGCCGCTATTGGCGGAGTCTGGGGTATGATCTCGGTGCATCACGGGGTCCGCAGCCGCTGGACCGTGGTGTGGATGGGCTCGGCAGTGGTCTGCCAGCTCGGGTTTCTGTCGCTACGCGGCCACCTGCGGGGAGCCTGCCCGTTGCAGGATATTGGTGAAATCCTGGTGTTTCTGGCGTGGGCGATCACCTCGATCTATTTGCTGATCGGCCCGGCGTATCGGATCTCTTTGTTAGGCGTGTTCACTGCGCCACTGGTGTTTGGGTTGCAGGCGGCGGCGCTGATCTCCGGCATGCTCACCGCCCTGCCGGTCCGGGAACTGCCAACCGGCGTGTTTCATGCGCTGCACTCCGCCGTCTCAGTGCTGGCCTACGGCGCGCTGGCCGTGGCCGCCGTCGCCGGCATCATGTTTTTGGTGTTGGACCGCCAACTCAAGGCGCATGTCTTGAGAAGCGGACTGTTCCGCAACCTGCCGCCGGCGCATGAGTTGTTAGTGTCGCTGGAGCGCTTGCTGTGGCTTGGCACCGGGTTGCTCAGCTGCGGGGTTGTCGCCGGCTTTCTCATGCCGCGCACGCCGCAAATGCAGCACACCCACTTATTCCTCGCGCTGGCGGTGTGGGCTGGCTATGCGGCGCTGCTCGCGGTCAAGGCGGTGCGGGGGCTGACGGGTCGGAAGTTGGCGCTATCCACGGTGGCGATGTTTATTTTCTCCTTACTGGTATTTGCCCGCGTCTGATGGAACTTTTCTGCTTGGGATTGAATCACCGGACCGCACCTGTGGAGGTGCGTGAGCGATTCGCCGTGAGCACGCCACGCCTGGGTGCCGCCGCCACCGAACTAACCAGCATGGCGGAAGCCGCGGAAGGAGTGGTCATTTCCACCTGCAACCGGACTGAGTTCTATCTGGCCGCGCCCGACGCCCGGCACGGCCTGCACCAACTCGAAAGCGGGTTGACCCGCCGCGAAAAACTCGATGGCAGTGTGTCATCCCACTTTTACCGCAAGGTGAAAGCCGACGCGGCGCAACACCTGTGCCGGGTGGTCAGCGGCTTGGATTCCATGATGCTCGGGGAAACCGAGATTTTCGGCCAGGTCAAGCAAGCCTATCAAGCCGCACTCGCCGCCGGTGCCACCGGCAGTATTCTCAACCGCTTGTTCCAACGCGCGTTCGGGGTCGGTAAAAAAGTCCGCACCGAAACGTCCATCCAGGAAGGCTCCACCTCGGTCGGCAACGTCGCGGTGGATCTCGCGGAAAAAATCTTCGGTCACCTCAAGGACAGCGAGGTGATGATTCTGGGAGCCGGCGAAATGGGCCGCATCACCGCCCAAAGCCTCGTCTCGCGCGGCGCCCGCGCTATTTTTGTTAGCAACCGCTCGTTTGACAAAGCCGAGGAACTGGCCCGCGACATGGGCGGCACGGCCGTGCGTTTCGATGATTGGCAGCACGCCTTGGAGCGGGTGGATGTGGTCATTTCCTCAACCGGTTGTCCCCACGCCCTGGTCCACCGCGCCGATGTGGAAAAAGTCCGCCGCGCCCGCAAATTCCGCCCGTTGTTTTTCATCGATATCGCCGTGCCGCGTGACATCCACCCGGACGTGGCGGAAATCGAGGAAGTCTATCTCTACGACATCGACACCCTCGAACAACTCGCCAACGAGGCGCGGGCACGCCGCCAGTGTCAAATCGCCCAATGCGAACTCATCATCGATACCGAACTAGCCAAGCTCAACCTTCCCGGCACCTGACATGAGCCCCACGACCCCTACTCCCGACTCCCCCACCCTCGTGTTAGGCACGCGCGGCAGCGAACTCGCCTTGGTGCAAGCCACCACCACCGAGGCCCTGCTCAGCCGCACGTTTCCCCAACTCACCCTCGTCCGCAACATCATCAAGACCACCGGCGACCGCCGCACTGACGTCGCGCTCAGCGATGTGGCCAAGGCCGAAGGCATTTTCGACAAGGGCGTCTTCATCAAGGAGCTCGAACAAGCACTCGACTCCGGGGACATCGACATCGCGGTGCACAGCCTGAAAGATTTGCCGACCGTGTTGGACGCGCGCTTCAGCCTCGCCGCCGTGCTCGAACGCGCGCCGGTCCGCGATGCCTTCGTCTGCCGCAGCCCGGGTGGTCTCGACGCCCTGCCGCCCGGCGCCCGCATCGGCACCAGCAGCGTCCGCCGCGCTCGCCAGATCGAATGGATGCGCCCCGATCTAACAGTCGTGGACCTCCGTGGCAACGTGCCCACCCGCCTGCGCAAGCTCGCCGAGGAGGACGTCTATGATGCCATTCTGTTAGCCGAAGCCGGGCTGGTGCGCCTCGGCTATCTGCCGGCCACGGCCACAACGCCAGACGAAACCATCACCGGCATTCCCGACCTGCATGTCCAACGCCTCGAGGAAAGCGTGTTCTACCCCGCCGCCGGCCAAGGCGCCATCGGTCTGGAAATCCGCGCCGACGATGTGCCAAGCCGGGGGCGCGCGGAAGCCATCGGTCATCGTCCCACCTGGTTGCGGATCACCGCCGAGCGGGAGTTTCTTCGTTTGTTAGATGCCGGCTGCCACACGCCCGTCGGCGTATTTTCCTCCCTCGTTGGCGACGAGTTGCAGCTGCAAGCGCGGGTGTTTCCGGAAGCCGGCGGTGCGCCCCAATCCGGCGCGGCCAGTGGCCCGGCGCACGACCCGCTCGCTCTCGCCCAACAACTTTTCCAATCCCTCTCATGAGTCATTCAGGCACTTGTTATCTTGTTGGCGCCGGTCCCGGCGATCTCGGTCTGGTCACGCTGCGCGCCAAGGAATGCATCGAACTGGCCGACGTGCTGGTCTACGATGCGTTGAGCAGCCCGGAACTGCTGCGCTGGACCAAGCCGGGATGTGAAAAAATCCACGTCGGCAAACGCGCCAAGGATCATGCCCTGCCGCAAGACCAGATCAACGCCCTGATCGTGAAAAAAACCAAGGCCGGCAAAAATGTCGTGCGTCTCAAAGGCGGCGACCCGATGATCTTCGGGCGTGGCGGCGAGGAAGCCGCTGAATTGGCAGCGGCCGGCGTGCGCTTTGAGATTGTCCCGGGCATCAGCTCGTCCATCGGCGGACCGGCCTACGCGGGCATTCCCGTGACCCATCGCGACCACTGCACCCAGTTGACTATTTTCACCGGTCACGAGGACCCCACCAAAGGCTTCAGTTCTATCGACTTCGCGCAACTCGCCAAAGCCCCCGGCACCAAGGTGTTTCTCATGGGCGTGGCGCGCCTGCGCGAAATCACCACCGCCTTCATCGACAACGGTGCCGACCCTAACACCCCCATCGCCCTCACCCGTTGGGCCACCACCGCCAGACAATCCACTATCGAGGGCACCCTCGCCACTATCGCCGATATCGCCGACAAGGCGAATTTCTCGTCGCCGGCCGTGGCCGTCATCGGCGGCGTGGTCACCGAGCGCAAGAAAATCAATTGGTTTGAAAAGCGGCCGTTGTTTGGCAAGCGCATCGTGGTCACCCGCACCCGCGAGCAAGCTGGCGAACTGAGCAAGGCGCTGCGCGACCTCGGTGCCGATGTCATCGAATTGCCCACCATCCGCATCGAACTGCCGGACGACCACCTCGGCTTCGCCGAAATGGTCACCTCCGCCCACGAATACGATTGGCTTGTCTTCAGCAGCCCCAATGGCGTCGAACATTTCTTCGATGCCTTTTTCAAGGCCTACGACGATGCCCGCAGCCTCGGCAACCCGCGTATCGCCGCCATCGGCAATGGCACCGCCAAGAAAATCCGCGAGTACCGCTTCGCCGTCGATCTCATCCCCGAACGCTTCGTCGCCGAAGGCTTGATCGATGCCTTCAAAAAACTCAGCGTCGAGAATCTAACGATGATGTGGGTCAAGGCCGCCGAAACCCGCGA
>JBAXOF010000345.1:0-4061 GCA_037133375.1 Verrucomicrobiota bacterium
CTCGAACGAATCGCCCTGCTGACGCTGACCACCGCGTATGCCGGTTACTTCATCCAACAAATTCTGCGCACCCATGCGGAACGCTTGTTCCGGCTGGCGGCGGGTGAATCCCCCTACGAACGCACCCATCCCAAACCTCTCCGGGCGAGAAAGTCTTGAGGTGCCCCATCTGATGCGCTGAGCTGGAAACGCGCTGGCGGCCAACTCGCACTGCCGCCGCGCGCTCCGCATGCGGAGCCGAACCAGCCAATACCGTGAGGTGAAAACTTCGCAAATTTTGGCACATAATTTGCTTTAATTCGAGGCAACACCTGCTTGATTAGGCGTAACAAGCAGTTGGTCGTCATGTCCCAAGCCTCGCTCTCCCAAGCTTTCTCCCAGCAACAGACCCTTGCGCCGCAGATGCGCAAGAGTCTGGAGATCTTGCAGACCGGGACGCTAGAACTCTCGCAACTGGTGCGCCAGGCGCTCGAAACCAATCCGACCTTGGAAGACGTCAGCGAGTCGCTCTCGCTCGATGCGGACGCGCCCGATCCGGAAGCCGCGGATTCGCTCGAGCACCTCAACGAGACCGACGACGACTGGCGCGACTCTAACATCATCAACGGCCACGCCTCGCCGTGGAACGCAGATGACGAGGAACGTCGCCAATATTTTTACGATTCAATCGTCGCCCCGGAATCGCTGCAACAGCACTTGCAGCAACAACTCGACCTCTCGATGGTAGAACCGGAAGTCCAGCAAGCCGCGCAAGCCATCTTGGGCAATCTTGACGCGCGTGGATTTCTCGATCTTCCGGCGTCGGATCTAGGAGCGCGTCTGGGCTTGCAAGCGGCGCCACTGGCCACCGCGCTCAAGCTTGTGCAATCGTTTCATCCGCCGGGCGTGGGTGCCTCGGGCATTGCCGAGTCGTTGTTACTGCAACTCGAACACGGCGGGCGCAAGGACAGCCTCGAATACAAGATCGTGCGCGATCACCTCGAAGCGCTCGCCCGCAAGCACTACCCGCAAATTGCCCGGGCGCTGGGCACCAGTGAGGAACGCATTGCCGAGGCGGCCACCAGCATTGGCTGTCTCACCCCCAACCCCGGCAGCGAGTTTGACCCGACGGAGAACCCCCATATTCTTCCCGACGTGATCATAGAGCGCGACAACAGCGGACACTGGCTGGCGCAACTCACTAACGAACACCTGCCGAGCCTGCGCATCAATGATTTCTACAAGGACATGATCGGCCGCAGCGGCGTGGACACCAAGACCCGCCACTACCTCCGCGATCAAATCAGCGATGGCCGCAGCTTGATCCGCTCCATCTCCCTGCGTCAGGAAACCATCCTCGCCATCACTCACAAAATCATCGAGCATCAGGCACCCTTTCTGGAAAAGGGTCCGCGCCACCTACGCCCGCTGACTATGACAACCATCGCCGACGAACTCAGCATGCACAATGCCACCATCTCACGCGCGGTGGCCGGCAAGTATGTGCTCACCCCGCACGGGCTGATGGATATGCGGACATTCTTCGCCTCCGGCTACCAAGCCAGCGATGGCAGCGAAGTCTCCAACACCGGCGTGCGCGAGGTCATCCAACAACTCATCGCGCGCGAACCACCCACCAAGCCGCTCACCGACACCGCCCTAACCAAACAACTCGCCGCCCAAGGCATTAAGCTGGCCCGCCGCACCGTGGCCAAGTATCGCGAGCAACTCAACATCCTGCCCGTCCACCTGCGCAAGGCGTGAAATTCACCGTGCCTGCGGCAGAGTGATGAGGAAACTGGTGCGCAGGCCGGGGGCAGATTGGCAAGTGATGGCACCGCCGTGGGCTTCGACGGCCCGCTTGACAATGGACAGGCCGAGGCCGGTCCCCTTGATCTGGTTTTGCGAGTGGTGTTTTTCCACCCGATAGAAGCGCTTGAAGATGAAGGGCAGGTCGACGGCGGGAATGCCGATGCCGTTGTCGATGATTTCGACACGCAGGCCGCTGTCAGTCGCCTCGCTGTGAATGGTGACCTGAAGTCCGGGCTTGGGATTTTGCTTTAGGGCATTTTCTATCAGATTAAAAAGGATTTGGGTCCAATAAAAGCGGTCGCCATGGAGGGTAACGGCGGGGTCGTGGAGATCGATGCACACGCTAGCCTGCTGGGAATGGATGAGCGATTCCAGGCGCTCGATGATATCCTGCACACATTCAACCAGCAAAAAGTCTTCCATGCGCAGCGTGGCGGCATCACTGCTTTCGATGCGTGAGATGAGCAGCATATCCTCTATGATGCGGGTGATGCGCCCGGTGTGCTTGCGCATGATGCCGAGGAAACGCAGCGCCGTGGGCCGGTCATCCAACAATTCCGGAGCTTCCAAAAAGGTTTCCAGATAGCCATCGACCAAGGTGATGGGGGTGCGCAATTCGTGGGAGGCATTGGCGACGAAGTCCTTGCGGATTTGTTCGAGCTGGTGTTCGGCTGATAGATCGCGCAACAAAATGCGGATGTGCGGCGGGCCGTCGGCCTGAACAATGGGCGCGGCATCGACCCGCCAGACGGAGTCCCCACTGGAGGCATCCTGGCTGCGCGCGGGGGCCGCTTCGGCTGGAAGCTGGATTTGGGCGATGACCGGCTTGCCGGTGTCGCGACATTCCAGATAAGGCGCGGCAAGGCGCGCGTCACGCAAGGTTTCCAAGACGGGTCGGCCGGTGAGCTGGACCGGCCCCAACAAATCGATAGCAGCCTGGTTGCAATGTTGGATGACTCCCAGAGCATCGGCGATGAGAAAGGCGTCGGGAAAGGCGTTGAGCAGGCTGTCGCGCTCGTTCTGGGCCGAGGCCAGCACCCGCAGATCCTGAACGTGCTGGATTCTCTGTGGGTGGCGCAGGCGGCGGATGATTACGCGCTGGCGCAGCTCCCAGCCGAGCAGGCAAATGATAGCTAGGCAGAGGAGGAGTGAGTGCAAGTCCATGTTTTGCGGCGGCCCGCGCACCATAACCGATGTTGACGATGGATTCAATGCAATCCGCACTGGCTGCCACATTTCGCGGCAGACCTCCGCTACAACAAGAACGCCCGGACCAAGCGGTCCGAGCGTCTTGAAAATCGGATAATAGCGAGCGCCAATTCAGCGCGAGTAGAGCTCGACGATGAGCTGCTCGTTGACGAGCGGGTCGATCTCGTCGCGTGCCGGCACGCGGGACATCGTCGCTTCCATCTTGTCGCGGTCTAACGTGAGCCAATCCTTGACCGTTGACGCTTGAGTCAGGTCAAGCATGCGCAAGACCAGTTGCTTGGAGGACGGTTTGCCGCCGACCCTGATGACATCGCCCGGCTTGCATTGGAAGCTTGGGATATCCACGCAATGGCCGTTGACTAGAATGTGACCGTGATTGACCAATTGGCGGGCCGCCTGACGTGTGTTGCCAAAGCCCAAGCGATAGCAAACATTGTCGAGACGTGTCTCAAGCAATTGCAGGAGAATCACCCCGGTGACCCCACGGCGACGGGCGGCTTCCTCGTAATACTTGCGGAATTGTTTTTCCAAAACGCCGTATTGGAAACGCAATTTCTGCTTCTCGCCAAGGGCGACGGAATATTCGCTCTTTTTCTTGCGACCGGCACGCACACCGTGCTGGCCTGGCGGAAAATTGCGGCGCTCAAGCGCTTTGGATGAACCGAAGAGCGCAACGCCAAAACGACGGCTGATCTTCGTGCGGGGACCTGTGTAACGTGCCATGATCTGTTATATTAAATTGAGTTGATTGAGTTAGACGCGACGGGCCTTCTTCGGGCGGCAGCCATTGTGGGGAATCGGGGTCACATCACGGATCGAGAGAATTTCCAGACCCAGCCCTTGCACCGCACGCACGGCAGCCTCACGCCCCGATCCCGGACCTTTCACTCGCACGTCCACTTCTTTCAGACCGTGGCCCATGGCTTGGCGGCAAGCATCCTGGGACACCACCTGCGCGGCATAAGCCGTGCTCTTGCGGGAACCCTTGAACCCCATCTTGCCGGCGCTCGACCAACCGATCGAGTTGCCATTGGTGTCAGTCACGCTGACCAAGGTGTTGT
>JBAXOF010000346.1:0-4052 GCA_037133375.1 Verrucomicrobiota bacterium
CTCGGCGGTGATGACGCGGATGTATTCGGCGCGTTCCGGCACCTCGATGCCGGCGAGCTTTTCCACGGCCTGGGCAAGGGCCCAATTGTTGGTGAGCGGGCAGATATAGTCGAGCCGGTCGGTGAACGGCATCGAGGAAAGATAGGTGATGCCCTCGGCGATTTTCTCGTGGTTGCGGTGGAGGTAACCGAAGACGGGCTTGAGGCTGACGACGGTTTCGCCGTCGAGCACCACATTCATGCGGAACACGCCGTGGGTGGACGGATGTTGCGGGCCTAACGAAACGTGCAGCAATTGGTCCGCGTCCAACTCCGGCACAGAGGCGGGGTCAACGGCGGGCGGCATCAACGGGCTGGAAAGCATTCTGGTAAATTCAGTTAGAAACCACGGATTGCACGGATTTTACGGATTAATCAACACAGTCCTGGTGATTTGTTGTCAGAGGCTGGGGCTGGATAATGCTGTTTGGCTTTTTCCAACACGGCATCGTGGGGTGTGGGTTCGTATTGGTAATCGTCCGGGGCCACGTAATCCTTGCGCATCGGGTGGTCCTCAAATTCATCCCACATTAAAATCCGCCGCAAATCCGGATGCCCGGTGAAAACCACCCCGAACAAATCATAAATCTCACGCTCCTGGAACTCCGCACTGCGATAGACGGCAACCACCGAGGGGATCTGCACCCCCGTGGCGCGGTCGGCGGTGCGGGCGCGCAGCACCAGCGGGCCGACCCGGCGGGTGGTCGAGTAAAGGTGATAGACAACCTCGAGGAACCCGCAGGTAGCGGCGGGAGTTTCCTCCAGCGGCACGGCCACGACGTCGGCTTTGGCGGGATCCGGCCAGTCCACGCCCGTGACATTGGTGAGCAAATCAAAATCGAGGTCGGGGGTGTCGCGCAGGAATTGGCAGACGGCGACCAGATTAGCGGGCGCGACGAGCAGGGAATGTTGGCCGGAGGGACCGGGGTTGCGGCGCTGCGCGACTGCGGCGGCGGGCATGGCCGCGTGCAGGCGGCTGAGGATGGCGGCGGTTTCAGGCATCATGATTCGCTGGTTTCGCGGGTGATGAGCGGCGGATTCCAAACGGCCGGGTTGAAGGTGGGCTCGAGGTCATGAGCGCCGAATTCGGGCACTGGGAGGTCGCCGGGGCCATTCGGATCGGCGTGACGGGCGCGGGTTTTGCCCATGAGTTTTTCCTTGGAGATTTTTTCGCGCAGCGTGATCAAGGCGTGCAACAACGCTTCAGGTCGCGGCGGGCATCCGGGAATGGAGACATCCACCGGGATGAACCGGTCAACGCCTTTGAGCACATTGTAGCCGTCCTTGAAGGGACCGCCGGAAATCGCGCAGGCACCCATGGCAATCACGTATTTCGGCTCGGCCATTTGGTTGTAGAGGCGGACAACTTGCGGGGCCATTTTTTTGGTCACCGTGCCGGCCACAATCATGAGGTCCGCCTGCCGCGGCGAGGGCCGGAACACCTCCGCGCCAAAACGCGCCATGTCATATTTCGCCATGGTGGCGGCGATCATTTCGATGGCGCAACAGGCGAGGCCGAATTGCAGCGGCCAGAGCGAACTGGCACGGCCCCAATTGATCAAGCTCTCAAAGGAAGTGACATGCACTCCCTGCAATTTCAGGTCATCCGCCAGTTTTGGATCAATAGCCATGCGTCTCGAATCGGTATTCCGGGTGCTGCTCCAGTGCCATCATCCTTTGCGCTGCAGCCAACATTCAGCGAGACGCAGCAGCAAAAGACCCAAGCCGCCACCCACGGTCCGATGAAGTGACCGCAAATGCCGCGCGCGAAGGAAGCAATGAGACCGCCACCCAGTCAAGCAACAAAAAACCAATAATTCGTGGAAATAATAAATGACCAGCTGGGTTGCCTGGTGGGGTGTCACTTCAAATCCGCCAGTGCCTGCAACGCGAGTTTGCGCGCCTTCGGTTGGTTGAACTTGGGATCGGCGGCTATGGTGAAATCGGCTTTGGCGGCGTCCGGGTGGCCGAGGGCAAGCTGGGTGCGGCCACGATTGAAGATCGGATAGGCATCCTCGGGTGCCAGCAGGATGGCGGCCTCATAGGCGGGAAGCGCCTCTTCCGCCCGTCTAAGAACCAGCAGACAGTCGCCACGGCGGTTCTGTGCCTTGGCGGTGAGCGCGGATTTCTGTGCGTGCCCCGGCGGCAGACACACGCCCAAGGCGTCCAGCACGAGCTCGCAAGTGTGCATGGCGGCTTCGACCTTGGGTGAGGGCTCGCGGGTTTCCTTGAGATTTTCCTTGGCGAGCTCTAACAAGGTGTCCAGTGGCGCGGCGGCGTAATCGCCAGGCCCCCGACTGGCGGCGGTGAGCTGGAGGGCGGCGATGCAATCGACGGCCTTGCCCGCAGCGGCCAGCTTGGTGATGGCACCCGCCGTGGGAACGGCCACGAGCACGGCTTTCGGCGCACCCACCGTGGCGTCCAGCGGCACGCCACCCACGGTGCTGGTGCCCGCAAGATAGATATCCTCGCCTACGAGCCGGGAGTATTCGGCGGGGATCTGCGCGCCGGCGCTGCGTTCCATGACGCCAGCCCGCGTGCGTTTGAAAACCTGCTCGATGGTGAGGCCGGGAGTGCGCAGGTGTTTGAGCCACTCCTCGGTGTAGAGGCCGTTGGCACCATCGCCATCTTGCGCGGTGCGCCCGGCATCGGTGGCAAACGCGATGAGCGAGCCTGCGGGCGGCTTCATCTCGGCTAGCCCGCCAGGGTTGGCCACGTCGCGGGTGCCAGGATTGCGGGCCACCGGGGTACTGCGGCAAGCATCAAGAATGACTAGGTTGCAACGCCCGCCGGCGGCACTCATCTCAGCGATGACCTGCTCCGCGTTGAAAAGCTTGGTTTCCGCCAGCATGCGCAGGGTGGTATCGTCGGCCGCGCCGGGCTGATAGCCGGATTTCACGGGAATAAGGTAGTTCGAGCCAGCGACTTGGATGCCATGGCCGGCGTAGTAAAACAGGGCCACTTCCGCGCCGCGCAGTTTGCCGCGAAACTCGGCCACCGCTTCTAACAATTCATCGCGGCTGAGGTTGTGCTCCTCGATCACGGCAAATCCCAGTCCGCGCAAGGATTTGGCGACGGCCTTGGCGTCACTCACCGCGTTGCGCAGCGGTCCAACGCTCGCCTCGTATTTGGCATTGCCTATCACCAGCGCCATGCGCGGGCTGGGCGGCGGCGCGGCCCCCGCACCCGCGAGCCCGAGACCTGAAATGACTAACAACGCGAGCCGAAGGCTAATGGTCATGGCCGCCAGCCTGCAAGGCGCGCCCTCGCAAGTCAATCTCAAGCCAGCCAGCCCGCACAGGCGATGCAAGGGATTGACCACACGCCGCTCACCTCACATCCTCCGCCCGTGAGAATTTTTTCCTTTCCCTTGCTGCTGCTCGTCACCAGTTGCGCCGTGCCGCCACCACCCCCACCGCTGCTCGTGCCGGGCGATGCCAGCGCTCCCTCACAGCTCACGCCCAGCGAGTCGATCGCCATCGCGCAAAGCCTCACCACCCACCCGTGGCGGCCATTTTCGTTCAACTTGCTGCACGGCAAGGACAGGGGCGGCATTCAGGTCAACACGCCGGACGTCAGCCACGACCCGGGGTTACCACGCAAGGGGTGGTGGATCCCGGGTGAGGTCAACGCCGGCATTCCCTATAAATGGGGCGGGTTTGACGATCCCGCCACGTTTGATGTGGCCATCGCCAAGGGCTTGGCCGGCGGCGATGTCTCCTCTCCAGAAAAACGCCGGGCCGACAACGCCGCCGTGAGCGCACAGGCGGCCGGGGTCGATTGTTCCGGCTTCGTCTCGCGCTGCTTGAAGTTGCCCACCGTGCATGACACCACCCAACTGCCCGCCGTCTGCACGGAATTGCCCAGCGCGCGCGATTTGCGGCCCGGCGACCTGCTCAACATCCCGCATCGCCACGTGATCCTCTGCGCCGGGTGGTCCAACCCCGAGCACACCTGGCTCTACTATTACGAAACCGGCGGCGCTCCCGACTATTGGAAACCCGGCCTCAAACA
>JBAXOF010000347.1:0-3945 GCA_037133375.1 Verrucomicrobiota bacterium
CAAAGGAGTGGGTGCGAGACCCACTCCTTTCTTTCGTCAGAAGCTGTGCGGGGGGGGTCTTAGCGTCAGGAGATGCGGCATGCAAGCTGAAACTCACAAGTAATTGCGTGGAATGTCCGCCGCCGCAGATTTTCGCCGTGGATTGCCTGAAGCTGGAATTCAGACCGTCGCCACTGTGGATCTGGTCTTGGTGACGGGTGGATGAATTTGAGATTTTTACAAAAGGAGCTTGCCAAGGGGTAGCATGGCGCGTAATCGTCCGCCCGCCTGCCAAGGAAAAAACGCGAGGATAGCTCAGTTGGTAGAGCAGTTGGCTTTTAACCAATTGGTCCTGGGTTCGAGTCCCAGTCCTCGTACTTCTTCCAAGCCCTAATCCTCAATGGATTAAGGCGTATTAGTTTTGATAGAGTTTCCCCCGTGTGCCCATAGCATGTGTGCCTTCCCCGGATGAACACCTGACGCGCTGGCACGGTCAAACCCACCCCAGCGGTCCTTACGGCCCCGTCTCGGGCACCCTCCTCAAAATCCGTGAGTTTTTCTGCGTGACTGGACCGGCAGGGCTGGTAGAACAAGTGCACAGACCATGGCGGAAAAATTGACTTACCAACAGGCTGGGGTGGACACGCGCAAAGCGGCCGCCCTGGTGGGGGACATCGGGACACATGTGCGCCGCACTCAACAAACCCGCAAATTGTGGGGTGCCTTCGGGCTCTTTGCCGCGTGTTATGACCTGAGTGTCTACCGCGAGCCGGTCATCATGACTGGTTGTGACGGGGTGGGCACCAAGCTCGAGTTGCTGCTGGAGCACGATTTGTTGGAAATCGCGGGCAAGGATCTGGTGGCGATGAATGTGAACGACATCCTAACAACCGGCGGCGATCCGCTGCTGTTTCTCGATTACATCGGCATTGCCGCCCTTGACGAGGCACGCATCACCCGCCTCATCGCCGGCATGGCGGATTACCTGGAAGCCTGCAATTGCATCCTGGCCGGCGGCGAAACCGCGGAAATGCCTGGCATCGTCCCGCCCGGCATCATCGAACTGTCCGGGTTTTGCATCGGCTGCGCCGAAAAATCCGCGCTGGTGGACCCGACCACCGTCGCCGTCGGGGATGTCCTGATCGGCTATGCCTCTGATAGCATCCACGCCAACGGTTGGTCCTTGGTGCGGCGCGTGTTGCGCGACCACGCCGACGAGGTGACTCCCGCCGAACTCAGCGGCTGGCTGCAACCGACCCGCCTCTATCATGATGTGGTGGGCGACCTGCGCAGCCGCGGCGTCAAACCCAAGGCCATGGCCCATATCACCGGTGGCGGCTTGCCGGAAAACCTCGAGCGTTTGTTCCGCGGCATGGGCGCCGATTTGACCATCCCGCGCTGGGAATTGCCCGGCATCGCCAAGCTTCTCTCCCACGTCGATGCCCAGGATTGTTTCCACACCTTCAATATGGGCATCGGCTGGGTCGCCATCGTCGCCGAGGCCGACGTGACCGCCGCACTCCAAGCCGGCCCGGGCGGCACGGTCATCGGTCGCATGGTCCCCCAGGAAGGGGTGCGCGTGAAGCTTGCAGGTGGCTGAATCCACGCGTATCACCCAGTCGTCATGTGGTTCGTGCATTCTGTGGCCGTGAATTTTCTTCCTCTTCAGCACCGGAACCCGCGCGGCGTTGGGTGTGGAATCGGGAGTGACTTTTGTTTGGGGGCTCCGGGCAGAATGCCCGGGCCACGTGGCGCGGGCATTCTGCCCGCCGCCTATAACAGCCAAGTTAGTCGGAAGGATAAACCATGAGTGATTTTCTAACACACGAATGCGGGATCGCCGCAGTGCGGCTGCGCAAGCCGCTGGCCTATTACCAGGACCGCTACGGCACCTGCCTGTGGGGGCTCCACAAGTTGATCCTGCTTATGGAAAAACAACACAACCGCGGCCAGGATGGCACCGGCATCGGGTGTGTGAAGCTCAATATGCCCATCGGCCAGCCCTATGTGCAACGCCGCCGCGGCATCGAAAAGGATGCTCTGGCACAGCTTTACCGCAAGGAACTCAAGGATTTTCACAAACTCGCACGCAAGGGGGTGCTGAATCCGCAAGACCCGGAGAGTGTCAAAACCCACTTTGATTTCGGCGGCGAAGTGCTCGTCGGCCATCTGCGCTATGGCACGTCCGGCGAATTCGACGTGGGCTCGTGCCATCCGTATCTGCGGCGTAACAACTGGCCCACCCGCACCCTCATGGTGATGGGCAATTTCAACATGACCAATGCGCCGGAACTCAATAAGGTGCTTATTGCCCGTGGTCAGCATCCAGTCTTTGGCACCGATACCCAGACCGTGTTGGAGGAAATTGGCTACCACCTCGATGAGGCCCACACCGATCTTTACCGCCAACTGCGCGACGAGGGCCTGCCCGGCCAGGACATCCCGGCACGCATCTCCGCCGCGCTCGATGTGCCCCGCCTCATTGCTGAGTCCGCCACCGCCTGGGACGGCGGCTACGCCATTTGCGGCGTCATCGGCAACGGCGACATGTTTGTCATGCGCGACCCGCACGGCATCCGCCCCTGCCACATGCTGGTGACCGATGAAGTGATCGCATTCGCCTCCGAGCGCGCCCCGTTGATGACCATTTTCGAGGTGGAGGCCGAGTGCGTCAAGGCGCTGGAACCCGGCACGGTGGTCACTATCAAGGCCGACGGGTCGATGTCCACCCATCCCTTTGCCGCGCCGCAGCCCCACACGCCATGTTCGTTTGAGCGGATTTACTTTTCACGCGGCAATGATCCGCAGATCTATCAGGAGCGCAAGGCCATGGGCGCGGCCCTCGTCTCACAGGTGGTTGCCGCCATCCAGGATGACTTCGATAAGACGGTTTTTTCATTCATCCCCAACACCGCCGATACCGCCTACTATGGCTTGATGGACGGTCTGCGCATCCACCGCCGCCAGCAAGTGCGCGATGCCCTTCTGCTCGCGGCCCAAGCCGGCCAACTCACCCCGGAGACCGTCGATGACCTGATCCTGCGCAACTGGCCGCGCGGCGAAAAGGTGGCTAACAAGGATATCAAGATGCGCACCTTCATCGCCCAGGACAAGAGTCGCGATCAAATGGTGTCCCTCGTCTATGATATCACCTACGGCGTGGTCCAACCGGGCGATAAACTGGTGGTCCTGGATGATTCCATCGTCCGCGGCACCACCTTGAAAAAATCCATCCTCAAGATCCTCTCCCGCACCCATCCGGCCAAGATCGTCATTTGCTCCACCGCCCCGCAAATCCGCTACCCGGATTGTTATGGTATCGATATGTCCGAGTTGGGCCGCTTCATTGCCTTCCAGGCAGCGGTGGATTTGCACAAGCGCGCGGGCCGCGCCGCCTTGTTGGAAAAGATCTATCAAAACTGCCTGGCGGAACTTGGTAAGCCGCCGGAGTTGCGCGGCAACTGCGTCAAGGAGGTTTATGCCGCCTTCAGCGATGAGGATGTATCCGCGGAAATCAGCCGCCTGGTCTACCCCGAGGAAACCGATTGGAAAGGCCAGGTCGAGGTGATCTTTCAGACCATTGACAACCTCCACACCGCCATCCAAGGCGATTGCGGCGATTGGTATTTCACCGGAGATTACCCGACGCTCGGCGGCTTCACCATGGTCAACATGGCCTACATCCGTTGGTATGAAGGCATCAGCGGGCGCAGCTACGACCTGCCGCTGTGAGGTCAGGCACTGGTCACTAGTCACTCGAAAATATCGAAACGCGGAGGCGCGGAGCCAGCGGAGGAAATCGCAGAGTCTCTTTGGGTGTTACGACTCAGGCAGCTCAGATCACCTCAGGGTGATATGGGGCGGGCGTCGCCCCCCGCGCTGTCACCAGCGCGCCTACGAAGAGCGCGCCCCGCACGTAGGCGCATTCGTGAGAATGCGGTCCATCAGCCCCCGCGCTGTCACCAG
>JBAXOF010000348.1:0-3940 GCA_037133375.1 Verrucomicrobiota bacterium
CAATGGCCAAACAACTCCAATTCGACGAAGCCGCCCGCCAGGCCCTCCTGCGCGGCGTGGAAAAACTTGCCCGCGCCGTCAAAGCGACGCTTGGGCCAGCCGGACGCAACGTCATCATTGACAAGAAATACGGTTCCCCGACCATCACCAAGGATGGTGTGACGGTTGCCAAGGAAATCGAGCTTGAGTGCCCCTATGAAAACATGGGTGCCCAACTCATTCGCGAAGTCTCCAGCAAGACTTCGGACATCGCCGGCGACGGCACCACCACTGCCACCGTGCTGGCCGAAGCCATCTATAAGGAAGGCCTGCGCAACGTCACCGCCGGTGCCAACCCGATCTCGCTGCAACGCGGCATCATGAAGGCCACCGAAGCGATCGTCGCCGAGCTCAAGAAGATCTCCAAGCCGGTGTCCGACGCCAAGGAAATCGCCCAGGTGGCATCCATCTCCGCCAACTCCGACGAAACCATCGGCAGCATCATTGCCGAAGCCATGGACAAGGTCGGCAAGGACGGCACCATCACCGTGGAAGAAGCCAAGGGCATCGAAACCACCCTCGAAGTGGTCGAAGGCATGCAGTTCGACAAGGGCTACCTGTCGCCGTATTTCGTCACCAATCCCGAGAGCATGGAAGTGTATCTTGAGAATGCCTATATCCTCATCAACGAGAAGAAGATCTCCTCGCTCAAGGATATGTTGCCGCTGCTGGAAAAGGTGGCCAAGACCGGCCGGCCGATGCTTATCATCGCGGAAGACGTCGAAGGTGAAGCCCTCGCCACGCTCGTGGTCAACAAGCTCCGCGGCATCCTCAACATCGCCGCGGTGAAAGCCCCAGGCTTTGGCGACCGCCGCAAGGCGATGCTCGAAGACCTCGCCATCCTCACCGGTGGCCGCGTCATCACCGAAGACCTCGGCATCAAGCTCGAAGGTGTGGAACTCAGCGACCTCGGCCAGGCCAAGCGCATCACCATCACCAAGGAAAACACCACCATCGTTGAAGGTGGCGGCACTTCCGAAGCCATCACCGGCCGCGTCAACCAAATCCGCCGCCAGATCGAAGACACCACCAGCGATTACGACCGTGAGAAGCTCCAAGAGCGCCTTGCCAAGCTCGCCGGCGGCGTGGCCGTCATCAACGTCGGTGCTGCCACCGAAACCGAGATGAAGGAAAAGAAAGCCCGCGTCGAAGACGCCCTCCACGCGACCCGTGCGGCCGTCGAGGAAGGCATCGTCGCCGGCGGTGGCACCGCCCTCATCCGCGCCCTCAAGGCCGCGTGTGATGCCAAGTGCTGCGACGCCGCATCCAACGAGGACGAGAAGACCGGCATGGGCATCGTCGCCCGCGCCGTGGAAGCTCCGCTGCGCCAGTTGGTCGCCAACGCCGGCCGCGAAGCCGCCCTCATCGTCGAGAACGTCAAGAACCACAAGGACGGCTACGGCTACAACGTCGCCACCGACACCTACGAAGATCTCATCGCCGCTGGCGTGGTGGATCCCACCAAGGTGACCCGCACCGCGCTGCAAAACGCCGCGTCCATCTCGGGCTTGCTGCTCACCACCGAGGCACTCATCACCGATCTTCCCTCCAAGGAAGCGCCGGCGGCCGGCGGCGGTGGTCACGACCACGGCGGCATGGGCGGCATGATGTAAATCCATGTGGCGGCGATCATTGATCGCCGCACATTCCAATCCAAAGCCGGACGGGCAACCGTCCGGCTTTTTTTCAATCAATTAGCGGCAGTCTGTGACCGTCGCGAGCCAATGGGTAGGATGCGCCGCTGTGGCCCCGCAGCAAATGAAAATGCCTCGGGACTGAGCCTGCTCGCCGGACTTTGGCAAGTCCCGTTCTCCGCCGTCACCGCGCCCCGCCTTCGCGCTTGCCCGAGCGGCGGATGCGTCCTATCCTGCGGCATGTCATCCAGCTTTGGTGAAATTTTCCGCATCCACACCTTCGGCGAATCCCACGGTGGCGGAGTGGGGGTCGTCATCGATGGTTGCCCGCCGCGCATTGCCGTTTCTCTAAGTCAAATCCAGCGTGAGCTCGACCGCCGTCGTCCCGGCCAATCCGCGATTGTGACGCCCCGCAAGGAGGCGGACACGGCGGAAATTCTCTCCGGCCTTCACGACGGGCTCACCCTTGGCACGCCCATTGCGATCCTGGTCCGCAACACCGACCAGCGCCCCGAGTCCTACGAGGAAATGGCCGCCACCTACCGTCCCAGTCACGCCGATTACACCTATGATGCCAAGTTCGGCATTCGCGCACCTACCGGCGGTGGCCGCGCCTCGGCCCGCGAGACGATTGGCCGGGTCGCCGCCGCCGCGGTCGCCCGCCAGGTGTTAGATACTTATCACCCGGGCATCGAAATCCTGGCTTGGGTAAAATCCGTTCAACACCTCGAAGCCAGCGTCGATCCCGCCACGGTCACTGCCGCCACCATTGAAGCCAACATTGTTCGCACCGGCGACCCCGCCATGGTCGAACCGATGATCGACCTCATCAAGACTGTTCGCGGCGAGGGCAACTCGGTGGGCGGAGTCATCGAATGCGTGATCCGCGGCTGCCCGCCCGGCTTGGGCGAACCGGTGTTCGATAAACTGGAGGCGGATCTGGCCAAGGCCATGCTCTCGCTGCCGGCTACCAAGGGCTTTGAAATCGGTGCCGGTTTTGCCGGCACCCGGCTCACCGGGCGCGAGCACAACGATGCCTTCCGCATGATCGATGGCAAGGTGCGCACCACCACCAACCATTCCGGCGGCATCCAGGGCGGCATCTCCAATGGCGAGAATATCTTCTTCCGCGTCGCCTTCAAGCCCACCGCCACCATCATGAGCCCCCAGCAAACCGTCACCGCCAGCGGCGAAAATACCCAAATCGAAGGCCACGGACGTCATGACGCCTGTGTCCTGCCCCGTGCCGTCCCGATCGTTGAAGCCATGGCGACGCTGGTTCTAACTGACCACTTGCTACGCCAAGCGCAGATCGGAGATAGAGGATAGCAGATCGAAGATGAGCCACTATCCACCAACAGCACCTTCGGTCATAGACCGCCGCTACAAGCACCTCAGCCACCATGTCCCTTGACTTCTTATCACACCTTAATCTCGTCACTGGCGCGTTGCTCATCTTCGCGCTGTGCGCGGGCTTTGTGTTGCTGCGTGGGATTGCGCGGATGTTGCTGGGCACCCTGGTCCTCGCCGCGAGCGCATGGCTGGCGTTCTGGATTTGGCAGCAGTCTCCTGCGTGGTCGCTTTGTATGTTAGGAAAAACCAGCGACTTCATCACCACGGGTCTGCCGGTCATCGCCTTTGTCGTGGCAATGATTTTCCTGCGCAAACTTCTCAAGTTCATCGCCAGCCCCTTTGTCAGGCCTGGTGACCGCGCACCTTCAGCGTTCACCAACGTGCCGATACGGCTGTTGTTCGCCTTGATTGCCACCGCCGGTCTCTGGCTCATCGGCGTCACCTTCGCGCATCATGCCGGCTCAATCGCGGAAATCCGCGACTTCGTCGGAAAATCCGCCAGCGCCAACAATGCCTCAGCCTGTCTCCAACGCTTGAAAACATCCGTCGACAATGCGCTGCCCAAGGAATGGCTCAAAATGTTGGATCCGCTTGCCGAACCTGCCAGGCTTGCCCTCGCCAAGCTCATCGCCAGTCCAACCGAGACCTCCCTGCCGCCGGTCATCGACCCCGCAACCAACAAGCCCTATCCGCGCGCCAGCATTGTGGACGATCCCGCCCTGCAAAAACTTGTTAGCCAACAGGACTATTCCACCCTCCTGCGCCACCCCAACCTCACCCGCGCCCTCGGCGACCCGAAAGTCAAAAAAGCCCTTGCAGAGAAACAGAAATGAGAAGATGGAAGGCAAGAGATCCGACCGATCCGACTGATCCGACTGATCCGACTGATCCGACTGATCCGACTGATCCGACTG
>JBAXOF010000349.1:0-3931 GCA_037133375.1 Verrucomicrobiota bacterium
GTGTCCGGTACTCCGCCAGACGCTTCGCCACCACCGTCACTTCCGCCTCACTGCTACTGGCTTTCAGCCGCTTTAACAATTCCTCGTCAGAAAACCCGCCCGCCGGCAGCGGTGGCACTTCCAGCAACGCGTTACGCGCTACCTTGCGCTTGTCAGAAGGGCCCTGCGGGCGTGTTTCTGGTGAGAAAATTTGCGCGTCCGTTCTGAGGGCAAACAATGCCGCGACACGAGTAGAATAACCACCGGGCAAAGCATGTCAGCAAAGTTGGGTTTGTGGTCCTTTATTCAAATTATGCTTTTCCTGTTGGATGGCTGTATCATTTCTTGATTTCCAGAGCGGGATCAAATTCCAGATTCCGAGAACCAGATGGATTTTGGAAAATGACAAGCTTGGCACCATTACTTCCTGAGGAAACTTCGGCCTTCACTGCAGCGTATTTCCCCTGTGCGCTCCTATAATAAAACCTAAATATGCCAGGGCCAGAGTTATAGTATCCGTTTTTAGCCGTGTGAACTACAGTGATTTCCTGCTGATCCATCTGCTCGGGAGCGCTAAACATCGGATCGTCTTTTGTCGCTGCGAGCATACACCCAGAACCGGCAAGCACTTTTATCGTATGCCTCTCCTCGTTCTTATTGCCAGGCATTTCATCAACTATACTCACTCCAAGACCAGCCCCCCCTACCTCACCTCTATCTAAATCAAACCATACTGCCGTCCCGTCGGTTTTAACTCCTGCTGCCAGTTGCCAGAAATGAATCGGTTCGGCCTTCTCATATTTCCATAGCCGGAAGATCACTGGTTGGTTTGGGTCTGGAACATGGAAGTTCAACTCTTCGGGAATTGCATAGTTGTAACTACCGCGATGACCTTTCTCTCCGCATGTGTAACCTTCCACGGAATATATATCCACAAAAACAAGTTTGCCCCGAATTCCAGTCAGCTCGAAAGTGCCGTCTGCCTGTGAAACAAGCGAGTGATTCTTATGTCCCTTTTCGTCTGCGACATTCAAGCGAATTTCAATTTCTGCCCTAATCACGGGTTTGTCATGCTGGTCCAACACTTTACCAAAAAAATCAATGGGGACTTTCAGCTCATAATTCGGGTCCGCCTTCCTCATATCTTCTAGAAGCTTCAGGCGTTTCCTTACCAAATCCTCATGTGCCGCATTTTGATTACCGGCGTATCGATTTTCGGTAAGCCTGCGCTGCGGACTGGCTGCCACTGAACTCATCGATCCTGACCTAAGAACAACCCATGCTCCAAGCATGAGCAGTAAAATGAGTGCTATGACAGTCAGTAAACGTCTGTAATTACCTGTTTTCATCATTCAATTTATGGGTTCGGAAGCACACCCAGATCATCCATCAGTTTTCTATAAAAAGAAACGGCAAATGGCGATCTCATCTTTTGATCATAGTATAGCTGATATATTTCACGAAGAAACTGACCGCTGTGGTTGCTCCGATCATTGCTGAAATTGTAAGTGCTCACTAAGTCAACACTAAAGCATTCTCCAAGAAACGGCGGCGACGGGATTCCGCCGTTTGCGGCTGGCAGTTCGGCACCGGTGGGGAGGGTTCTGGATCTTGAGATGAATGACATGGACTCGTGGGCGGTGACGACGGGTCTGCCATAAGTGTGGCCACCCGTGCCGGGCGCGTGAATCGGATAGAAACCGTAGTTTTTGCCGCCGTTCGGCTTGAATTTTGCTTGATTGGTAATCCAGTCAACATTGAGGGAATCAAGGCGAGGGAAGTTGTGGCGTGCGGTGCCGGTGGCAAGCCAGAAATCATTTTCGTTATGATAGTTGGTGATTTTTCCTTTCACGCCTTGCTTGATGTCCTTCAAATATCCCCGATAGCCGAGATCATTGAAGTCGTAGGGTGACGGATTGCCAATATCCGAGCCATCCGCATTCGCCAAACTCTTATGGAAATGTCCCGCGAGTCGGTCAGGCGTGCCGGGTGTAAGCGGCGCGTGCAGACAACTGGTGGAAAGCGCTGCCTCCAGCATCACATAGTTATCAACCACCATGCCCTGACGCAGGGCCGAACACGCGCACGGATTTCCAAGGCTGTGCGCGGCAAGGCCGAAGATCCAGTCGCAGCCAAGGCCGTTTCTCAACCAATCGACATATTGTTTCAATGTGCTGCCCGCAGTCCACGAGCGATATTCGCTGGCATTGAAAATGTCGATGCCGTCGTCAGCCTGGATGTGGGTTGGCCAGCGAAACACGGCGAGTCTACCTTTATAGCCCTCCCACCAGAGACGCTTGTAAAATGCGGCGGTATAGGCTTTGACTTCGTCCACACTCATGTTGATTCCATGCACGAAAACAACGCACTTCTTCTCCTCGTCGGGCAGTGGTTCGAATTGACAAAATGATTCATTGACATCGAATCCTGGCAACCATCCAATGGCGCTTGGTTCGATGACAACACCATAGTGGCTTCTGACAGACGTATCTTTGACATACGCCCCTGTCGCGACGTATTTGTAGGAATACGGGGCGGGAGGTATAGGGGATTCATCTTTGAAAATGTCGTATGGCTCGTGAAATCCTTTGCTGGGCGGGGTTGTATGGGCGCGCATATACATGTGCTCGATATTCTTGATATCCACCCAGGTTGACCCGCCCTCTCCGAGGACGTTTCCATCCTTATCCATGACCACAAGCGCGAGTCTGGCCTTGCCTTCCATGCCGCCTTCAAACAGTAAATTCAGATTGGAGGCGGATTTCTCCAATGTCTCTTTGGAGAAAGTGAAATCTGCGGCTTGCGCATAGCTGATCGCATTAAGGATATGTTTGCCATTGGCATCCGCCAGCGCCTGGCCTTTCTCTGCCACCTGCCTGCGAGCGAACTCGGGAGTTTTGAGATACTGCAGGCCGCCGTCCTGCTCGACCGCTTCAAACAGCCGAATGGAGGGGAAGCCATCGGTCTGTTCCGGCGGTGGCACATCCTTCCACTTCAGTCCAAGCTGGATTTCACCCGATGCCAATGCATAAGGCGGCAAAGTGCTTCTCAACTTGAGGCGGGCGAAATCCTGCAAGTCCCGCGTGCTTTGGATTTGCAGATCATTGTAGTCCTGTTTTGCGGGCGGAATGGTTTCAGGAATGAAATCACCAAATGCCCAGCTTGTCTGCAGTTCATCCTGATTGTAGTTTTGCCAGAACCTATACGGCTTCTCCTGACTTGTCTCGTCCTTGCCGTCGAAGGTGATGAGGCCATCGCGGTTGGCGTCGACGGCGATGTCGAGTTTGACAGGTTGGGTGATGACGGAGGTGCAGGCGCTGCTAGCGACGTCGTAGACGGCGGCGGGCAAGTCGTCGGGGGTGGAGATTTGGTATTTGGCGGCTTGGAGGGCGGTGATGTCGGCGGTGGTCCAGCCGTTGGAGCCGCCCTTGAAGACGAGGGATTCGACGCCGATGATATTGGACTCGTGATAGCTTGTGTGATCGACGACGTAGGCGTTGCCGCTGCTTTTGTAGCGGTCGTGGGAGAGGAGCAAGGACATCCTCTTCGAGTAAGCAGCGGGCGTGGCGCAAGCGAAATGGGCGAAGGGGGCGGCGGGATTGAATTTGAGCCAGCGATAGCGAATGCCTTTGAGGCGGGTGGCGGAGGTATGACACAAAACCGAGGAGACGAAGGTGTCCGATATGCGTTTGACTAGTTGGGGGCCATCCTCATATTCCTTGCGGACCGCTTGCACGCCCTTGACGTAGTCATATAAGCCATTTCGACAAGTGTAATAGAGCCAACTGCCATACCCCGACGGACTGTAACGACTCACTTCCGTGTCGGTCTCCCACGGTGAGTAGGAGTTCATAGCGGCAAAGACCTCCTGGACGGTCCTGCTTTCCGATAGACGTCTGATGGTGGATCTTTCAATGACCTCCGTCCCCATAACGAGCGTGTGGCCGTAGGA
>JBAXOF010000350.1:0-3926 GCA_037133375.1 Verrucomicrobiota bacterium
CCAAACAACCCGTGCACGATGCTGGGCACGCCGGCCAGGTTGACCACCGCGAGGTTGACGATGCGCGTGAACCAGTTGTCCTTGGCATACTCGTTGAGGTAAACCGCCGAGAGCACGCCAATGGGCGCACTCACGCAGAGCGAAATGGCGACGATGTAAATGGTGCCCACCAACGCCGACCATATCCCGCCGCGGATGCCGCCCAAGCGCGGGTTGGTTGTTAGAAAATCCCAGCTCAGGGAGGGCGCGCCTTGGACCACGACGTAGCCGACGATGAGAATGAGCGGAATGACCATCGCCGCCGCCATGCCGCCAAAGAAGCACTTGGCGATGAGTTCGGCACGCCGCTTCTTGCGGACAAATGGAGTTTCGGTGAACACGGCGGAAAATTACCAATTAGAAATTATTTCCTGCTGACGCCTTTGACGATCAGGTCCGCCGCGAGGTTCACGACAAAGGTGATACTGAAGAGCAGAATGCCTATCAGGAACAGCGATTGGTAATGGTCGGACCCTTTGCTGGTTTCGCCCAGTTCGGCAGCGATGGTGGCGGTGAGCGTGCGCACCGGGTCGAAAATGCTATGGGGAATGCGCACGCTGTGGCCGGTGGCCATGAGCACCGCCATGGTTTCGCCGATGGCGCGGCCCACGCCTAGCAGAACGGCGGCGAGCAAGCCGTTTTTGGCGGCCGGCAACAACACCCGCCAGATGAGTTGCCACTTGGTGGCGCCCATCGCGATGGCGGCTTCACGAAATGAGTCGGGCACGGCCTTCAAGGCATCCTCGCCGATGCTAACCATGATGGGCACGCTCATCAGGGCGAGCAACAGCGCGCCATTGAACATGTTAACTCCGATGGGAACCTGGAAGGTTTGGATGATGATGGGTGCCATGACGGTCAAGCCGATGAACCCCCAAACCACACTGGGAATCGCTGCCAGCAGTTCAATGACCACCTTGAGCGTTTCCTTGGCCTTGCCAGTGCAGAACTCCGAGACAAACACCGCCGCTCCCAGACCAAACGGCACAGCAATGACCATCGCCAGTGTGGTCACACTCAGCGTCCCCACGATGAGCGCCCACACGCCGTATTTGGCGTGTGTTTGGGAGGTGGGAAACCACTCGGTGGAAAATAGGAATTCACCGAAGTTGAGCTTGGCGAGAAACGGCGCGCCTTCGCGGAAGACAAAGAAAAAGATGCCAAACACGAAGATGATAGAGCTGAACCCGCACAGGTGAATCAGCGCCTCAATGACGCGCTCGCCTAACATCTCCAGCCGCCCGCGCTGCTGCTTCAAGCGAGTGGCGGCAGCCGAGCCTGGTGCCGCGGCCTGCTGGTCAGTCACGTTGGCTTGCATCCGGTAACAATGGCGCGTGTTGAGGCGGGGAAACGCTGGTTACTTCGGCAGCGGCACGTAGCCGGTTTCCTCCACGATCTTCTGGCCCGCGTCAGAGATGATCCAATCGAGGTATTTCTTGATCTGGGGAGAAGGTTCGCCCGCAGTATACATGAACATCGGGCGGGCAATCGGATAGCTCTTGTCGAGCGTGGTGGCTATGGTCGGTTCGACCGCTTGCTCGCCTTTCTTCTTGGAAATCTTGAGGTGCTTGACCGCCGGCGTGGCGTAGCCCATGCCCGAGTAGCCAATGGCATTAGGGGTTTTGGAGATGAGATCGACGACGTCCTTGGAGCCGTTCATGTCCACGGTGCCGAGGCGCATTTCGTTCTTTTTTCCGACGATGGCCTCACGGAAGTAGTGATAGGTGCCGGAGTTGTTCTGGCGGCTGACCAGGATGATCTCATCCCCTTTGGCACCCGGGATATTGCTCACACCCAGATCGGACCATTTGGCAAGCTTGCCGTCTTTGGCATACATCTGCTGCAACTCTTCGATGGAGATCTCGGTCATGGGATTGTCTTTGTGCACAAAAACTGATAGAGCGTCATAGCCGACCATCAATTCCTTGGGTTCCTTGCCGGGATGCTTGGCATCGAAGTCGGCGATTTCCTTGTCCTCGAACTTGCGGGAGCAGTTGGCGATCTCACAGGAGTTGTTGATGAGCGCGGCTACACCCTGGCCGGACCCCCCGCCATTGACTTCCACGGACACGCTCGGATCCACCTTTGCGTAGGCGTCGGCCCAGGCGATGGCAAGGTTGACCATCGTGTCCGAGCCGATGTTGGCGAGGGTCTGCTTCTTGCCACCGGCGCCGTCATTTTTGCCGCAGCCAGTGAGCAGCAGCAAGGTGCCTGCGGCAAGCAGGCAGCCCGCGTGGGTAGTCTGGTTCAAAAGGGATTTTGGGGTCATGGTGGTGGGTGTCATTTGTTACTTATTGGTGGATTCTCCGAGGATCGCTCCGACTAGGCCGCGGATGTGCTCGTGGATGAATTGATAGGTGTTTTCGTAAGCGGCGTGCACTTCGGCGGCCGTCCCCTGGGCCTTGGACGGGTCCGTCACACTCCAGTCGAGGAGCACCTCCTTGCGCGGCTTGCGGGGAAACGCTTTTCGGGCTTCCGGAGTTAGCACGATGATGACGTGATAGTGGTCCAGATTGGGCACTTGATTGATGGCCTTGGGCACCAGGTGCGCCACGTCGAAACCCTTTTCCTTCATGAAACCGACGGTCGCCGGATGCATGGGTTGCGGCTCCAGGCCGGCGCTGGTGAAGATGAACTTGGGCTGGTGGAGCGCATGGGCGATGGCCTCGGCCATCTGGCTCTGGCAGGCGTTGTGGGCATCGACGAACAACACCCGGAACGCCTCGGCGCCGGCGTGTTTCACGTATTCGCCAGTGCACATGTAGAGCGTCTCCATGCAGATGTTGCGGGCCTGATCGGAGACCCGCTCAAAGCGCCGGCTGATCATGACGAGCGGATTGAGCGCCTCAAAGGGCAGCTTGTTCTCGCGGAATAGCGCGATGAGATGGTGGTTCAATTTGCTCTTGAGCAGATCCACCACCGACTCGGTTTCAATGGTTTGGCGGGCCAACTCCGCGTCCTGATTGACGAATGCCCGGGTGGCGTCTCGCAGCATCGGAATGGAGAGATCGGCAATTTCCTGAATGCGTTCAATGGGAAACTCCACATCCAGGTCCAGCAGTTTGAGCGTCTGGCGCGCGATGCTCTCGGCGTAATCCCCCACACGCTCCAGTTCGAGGTTGATCTTGATAGTGGCGTAGGCAAAGCGCAGTAGACTGGCCACCGGTTGTTGGCGGACAATGAATTCCAAACAAAGGCGGTCCACTTCCCGCTCCAGTTCGTCAATGTATTGATCGCGCAAGATAACCGCGTAGGCGGTCTGGCGGTCACGCTCGGCTAGTGCCTTGACGCAAGCCAGCAAGGCCGTTTCGCCAAGTGAGGACATCTCGGTGAGCTTGCCGCGGATGCGGTCAACCTCTCGCTGTAGGGATTCTTCTAGGTGCGTTGACATGGTTTCAACAATCCTGTTCGGATCAGGTGTCGGCTAAGCTACGATTGATTGCCAGTGGTTGGGGTAGAATAATAAAATGGGGATTGGCAAATTCCTCACAGGGATTTTAGCGGTCCGTCCCTCCTTGTCGATGATTCTTTTGGAGATTGCGCGATTTGCCTGTGACAATTTCGTCACAATAATTGCCTTGAGGCATAGTCAACGTCGATGTCGGGGCGCGGGCGCATGGTTATGGAAGATGGTTTTGTTCGTTCAGGTCGTTTGTTGGGCAAGCCAGTCTCTGATGCCACCTGCAATAAATAATCTGACCGCAGGGATTTCGGGGAAATTGAACCACTCATTCCACTGATTCCACAGATTGAAGAGGATTCACTGAAAAATCAGTATAATCAGTGGCTCCCGCCACGGGCGAGAATGTCGGCACAAGGAGTGTGGGCGTCTCGCCTAATACTGTCAGTTTAGCAGGAGGACAGGCGTCCCGCCTGTCAGGGCCGAC
>JBAXOF010000351.1:0-3925 GCA_037133375.1 Verrucomicrobiota bacterium
TCCGGTCACCGGCTCTTTCAATGGCCTTCACCCCGAAAGCAAATTCCTAGCAACATCAAACAGCGAGGAACAGAGGGAATTGATTTTTCAGCAATCTTCTGGAAAAGGCTGGGTTGACAATGCTTGGTTTCCGACCTAGCACTGGCACACCTATGAGCAAAATTGCAACATGCCGCTGGCTTGCCTCGCTCGTATTGTTGAATCTGGGTCACGGGATGGCCGCAGCGCAAAGTTTCCCCAATGATAGTGTCAATTTCGGACTGTCAACCTCGGTCTCGAATGGAATGTTCCTTCTCAACTGGGCCGCTAACACTGACCGTGCGCTCCAATCCAGCACCGATCTAGAGCATTGGGTCGATGTGCCCCAGACGGTTGGAGGACACACTTATTCCGCCAATATGGCACCCGAGCCCACGGCGTTTTTCCGGCTGATACAGCGCGGAGTGCTACCGTCATCAATCGCAATCACCGGAGGCGACCAGCAAAATGGAACAGTCTCACAAGCTCTTTCCACCCCCTTGAGCGTGACCGTGAAAGATGATTGGGGTAATCCGCTCTGCAACGTGATTGTCCAATGGCTGGCAATTTCAGGCAATGGATTACTCACCACAGCATCGAGTATAACAGACTTGCAGGGCGTCGCAACAAACGGACTGACTCTTGGCCCCGAGCCCGGCACCAACACCGTTACTGCCATCGTTGATGGCCAGACCCTGACCACTAGCTTTACCCTCAACGGCTACTGGGACGCTGACTCCGCAGCCTATTTTTCCCGCCTGACGGCACTCAATGGTGGGACCGATCCCATCACCACCGCTGAAAAAACCAATCTAAGCAACTTTATCGTTGGTCTCAAAAATCTCAATCTTTGGACCGCGCTAGCGGATGGTTGGAGCTTCCGCAGTTTGCAAAACGTCGGGACTGGCGTCACCGCTGCCGCCCTGAAAAACGACACCGCGAATGCGGTCTGCTTCAACAGTCCGCAGTGGTCTTCCACAGGCGTGGTAGTCGGCGCCGGAAAGTATGTGAATATTCCTCCAGTCAATACGCTGGTCACCGATTTTTCAGTCATTCAACTTATAAGTTACCGAGTCTTTCCAACCAACGCATCCAGCTTTAGCTGGGCCGCAAGAGACTCGCCGACAGGGACAAGTTACAAATCACAATGCTTAGGCCTGGCCACGTGGTCATATATCCCAACAGATCCGAAGTGGGTTATCTTCCGATGTGGCTGGGACACCCCATTTGAAACTTACAATCGTCCACCGGTCACAAATGCTTTTCATGACATGGCTGTGACCGCTAACCAGAACACCCCCACCGCGGTAAAACTTTATATGGATGGAAGTGACAACGGAGGAGGTATCATCCCGACCAGCACCGCGAGTCCTGACGGAAAATTTGCACCTTCGAGTTATGGGTATCGCATCGGCGGATATAGCGCTGCGGGAAATAATGACGGCATGGATGGAACGGTCGCCATGAGCCTCATTTTCAACGCCCAACTTTCAGACACTCAAATCGCCTCCGTGCACAACCTGATCCGCTCGACGATTGGACAGGGCTTGGGACTTTCTGTTGCGGCCCCACAGCCCCCGCGATCCGGCACTCCCGCAGAAGTGATTGCTCAAGCAGGCCTCGATCAATCCGCACCCATCGGTCAGGCTTTGCCTCAGCCTCTGACTGTCCTTCTACAGGACTCGCTTGGCAACCCTATTCCAAACGCCCAGATCAACTGGAGCGTCAATGATGCAGTTGCCACACTGTCGGCAACTTCGGGCGTGACTTCTGCTCAAGGATTGGCGTCAACCGTATTGACTCTGGGTTCTTCTCCCGGTGCATACGTCGTGACCGCACAGTTGAACGCAAGTTCCCTTTCGGCAACCTTCAATGCGACCGGATTGGTCCCGGCAAACGCCACCCTAACTATTGCATCGGGCAATGCGCAAAGCGGAATTGTTTCGATTTCACTGGCCTCAATCGGCGGTCCCGCGATGAATCCCCTGGTCGTTCTGCTTAAAGACGCCTCAGGAAATCCGATCCCGCGCGTCCAAATCAACTGGCAGGTCACCCAGGGCGAGGGAACTCTGATTTCTTCTGCCACAGGGAGACAGGGCGAGCTGACTCCGAGTTCTGCATCCTCCGTCACGGACGCTGCGGGACAAGCCTCCATGGGACTGATAATGGGAGATTTCCCCGGTCCGCAAGCGGTTCTAGCCGCGGTTGAAGGTGGCAGTCAGAGCATTTCATTCAGTGCAACCGCGGTTTTAGCGGCAGATGACCACATTATTTTAGTGCAAAATTATGGTGCCGTCGGCGACGGTGTAACAGATGACCAACCCGCGCTCCAGGCGGCCCTGACTGCCGCCAGACAATTAACGCGCTCCAGAGTGGTCTTTGAGAAAAATAAAGTCTATCGCTTGGTTGCCACGCCCGACACTGTAAGACATTTAACTGTGGATTGTGGCGGCCCTACTGCCCCGATTTCCGCTTTGAGTCTCATTGGCAATGGGGCGACATTGAGATCAGATGTGCCTGTGCCAGGCATCAACGGAACGGGCATCATCGCCGGCAGCGGAAAATGGCAGGGCATAAGCACTGCCGATCCTGTGATAATACACGGACTTACTTTCGAAAGCACTCATGGAATCACTGATAGAACCACTGACGCACTTGGCTTGAACAGTAGAGATCAAGCCGATGCCATCAAGCACATCAGGATCTTTGGAAACACCTTTAAGAATTTTTCCCGGCATGTAGATATTGGCGGGAGTCAGGATGTGACCATCACGCAAAATAATTTCCTGATGGAAAAAGGCTACGATAGCGGAGCCGGAGGGGTCAACGTCAGCGTCTGGATGTATCCTGAAACTGGAAGCGGGGCGTATGGGATTTTCACAAGGGATACTTACGTGACCAACAACTTCTATGACGGCCTCAGCGCCCTCAACAGTAGATCGGAAGTAGTAGGACCTATCAAGTCCTGTGGCGACGGACTTGTCTTCGGGGCGTCCATCAACTATGTGGTCACCGGCAATCGAATCATCAACTTCTCCTACGAAGGTATTTACATCTGTTACGCCGATTACAGAGGACTCGTCCCCCTGCCGGAACAAACCGCCACCGTCACCGGTAACTTTTTGGATGGCGGAAAAGGCGGGGGCTGGGGAATCCGAACGTCTTACAACAATACTTTAATTTCAGACAACGTGATGATCAACTTGGACGCCAGTGGCATTTTAGTGACCAGAGAAACCAATAATCCACCTGAGACTTCGGGAGAGCAGATCCTGAATAACGACATTACGATGCGTGCAAACGCGGGGGCGGCAATCAACGTTGGCAATTCGCATTCCGCCAGAATTATAGGCAATACTGTTCGCGTGCCTGCGCCCGGTGCCGGTGCTACCGCTTATGGAATTTCCGCAGGCGGCGCCGGATGGCATGTCGGAAACGGATCCATATATTACGCCGCGGCTGATTTGAAATTAGAAAACAACATGGTTCAGATGCAATCCAACGGCAGTGGTTCATCTGCTGGAACTTCGATTGGAATCCAAATCTGGCATCTTGCCACGCCATTCTCCGTGACTGGAAATCGGGTAATGGACGCTGACCAAGGACTCTACCTACAAGAACTGGGGATCTGGTCGACGCCGTATTCCCGCTCTAACTACGAAGCGGGCAATCAATTTTTGCGCTGCATCAAAAATGTAAATCAATAAACGAGGATGGGGCTGTACAATCTCTTGGTCCCCCCCCCGTCCCCGTGCCTCGCCGCTCTGGCAAATCGTCACTGCCGCCTGGGAGTCCTTCTGGCAAATCAACCCCCATTTCCCCGCCCTCCGGTCCGGTCACCGGCTCTTTCAATGTAAGCGTCCTAAATTCGTCCCCCCGCCGCTGACGCGTCGGCGGGACGTTTGTC
>JBAXOF010000352.1:0-3920 GCA_037133375.1 Verrucomicrobiota bacterium
CGCTCATTGGCAATGTGAATCCACAGGTCCATGGTGTCGGCGACGACGAAGGGGCGGGCGGCCGTGCATTGGTCGAGCATCTGAAGTTGGTTGTCCGGGGCCATGTTGGCGAGAACGACAATCTGCGCACCGGCAATGACGGCGGGAACTTTGACACTCCAATTTTCAAGCACGTTGATATCAACCTGACGCGTGGTGCGGTCGTTCATGTTGGCGTGGTATTCGCCGGACCATGAAAACGAATCGCCGGTGGAGCGTTCGAGGCCTTCCAGAGTGATGCCACGACTCTCCAACAAAACAAGATGCTCTTGCGGAAAATCCTGGCCAATGATGCCCACCAGATGCACGGACGGGGTGAAGTAGGAGGCCGCAATTGCGGCGTAAGCTGCAGACCCGCCAAGGAGATTGGCAGCCTCGGCCGTGGGGGTTTTAACGTGGTCGATGGCGACGGTGCCGCCGATGAGGATGGAGGACATTTTGGTTGTTGGTTAGGTTATATATTATTGGAAAAAGACGGAAAACTTGGAGGCAGAAGAAAAGAGATGACGTTGTTGGGTTTCGGTCAGACTTGTCAGACGTATTCCCAATAACATCTAACTAATAACTCTTCCCTCCCTTCATCTGCCCGCTGCCGCGGACGCGGTATTGATAGGAAGTGAGCTCGCGCAAACCCATCGGCCCCCGGGCGTGAAGCTTGTCGGTGGAAATGCCGATTTCCGCCCCAAACCCGAATTCCCCGCCATCCGCAAACCGCGTCGAGACGTTATGAAAGACACAGGCGGAATCCACTTCCCGCAGAAACCGCTCGGCTGTGACCTCGTCGCGGGTGACTATGGTGTCGGTGTGGTGCGACCCGTAGTCATTGATGTGGGCGATCGCCTCGTCGAGCGAAGCGACGATTTTGATGGACAAGATGAGGTCGAGATATTCGGTGCGCCAGTCGGCGGCGGTGGCGGCGGTAATATCCGTTAGAATAGCGCGGGTGGCCGCGCAGCCCCGCAATTCGACCCCCTTGGCACGGAGCGCAGTGGCCACCGTGGGCAGGAAGCTGGCGGCGATATCGCGGTGGACGAGGAGGGTTTCCAAGGCATTGCAGACACCGCATTTCTGGGTTTTTGAATCGACAGTGAGGGCAACGGCCATGGCGAGATCGGCATGGGCATCGGCAAAGAGGTGGCAGATGCCGTCATAGTGTTTGATGACGGGCATGCGGGCGAGCGAGACCACCGTTTCTATCAAGCTCTTGCCGCCACGGGGAATGATCAGATCGAGCCACTGGTCCATTTGAGCGAGCACAGACACGCTTTCGCGGTCAGTGAACGGAATCAATTGGATCGCATGCTCGGGCAGACCAGCCGCCGCACCACCGGATTGCAACGCGGCGGCAATGGCCTGGTTAGAGTGAATCGCCTCGCTGCCCCCCCGCAGGATGGTCGCGTTACCGGTTTTGAAGCAGAGCACTGCGGCATCGGCGGTGACATTCGGGCGGCTTTCATAAATGATACCGATCGTGCCAATGGGCACGCGAACTTGCTCGATGCGCAGACCATTGGGCCGCTGCCATGACTCAATACACTGGCCGACCGGATCGGGCAACGTGGCGACTTGCTCGACGCCAGCGGCCATGGATTCAATGCGGGCGGCATCGAGGCAAAGCCGGTCGAGCATGGCGGGAGACAGCCCCCGCTTGGCAGCGGCAGCGAGGTCGACGGCGTTGGCAGCGAGGAGTTCTGGCGCGGCCTCGCGGAGAGCGGTGGCCATGGCGCGCAAAATGGCATTCTTCCGCTCGCTGGATAGCTGGGCGAGACGGTGTGCGGCAGCGCGGGCCTGGCGACCCATCTGGTGAATCGATTCTTGGATGGTGGGCATGAGGTTAGAGGAAGAGAAAGCACTAAATCCCAAGCATGAAATTCTAAGCGAAGATGAAAGAAGTAAAGACTGCAATATTCCAGGTTTGGATTTTAGAATTTAGGATTTGATGCTTTCTGCCGGGGGCACAAAGCGGGTGGAGATGCCATGGCCGGCGAGGATGTCGGCGAGCCGTTCCGGATGACGACCGTTGGCAATGTGTGTTTCAATCCCCGCCTCCAACGCGAATTTGATCGCCGCCAACTTGGAGGCCATGCCCCCCATGGAAAAGCGCCCCTTGTCACCACGAACGTGCTGAAGAGCGCCGTCAATGTCGGTGACTTCAGGAATGATATTGTCGGTCGCCGGATCTAACAAACCATCCACACTCGTCAGCAGGATAATCCGCCGGGCATGGGTGAGTTTTGCCACCCGCACCGATAGCATGTCGTTGTCGCCGAATTTTAACTCCTCGACGGCCACGGAGTCGTTCTCATTGATAATCGGAAGGATGCGCGGCTCGTCGAGCAAGCGGCCAAAGGTATCGGTGACGTAGCCGGCGCGTTTCGGAGTCGCGAGGTCGGCCGCAGTCAAGAGGACTTGAGCGACGGTGATATCGAAGTTGGCAAACAGGCTGCTGTAGGTCTGCATGAGGTTGGCCTGGCCCACTGCCGCGCAGGCTTGGCGGGTGGCGGTGTCTTGGGGATACTCGGCCAGACCGAACGCCGACAAGCCCGAGCCCACTGCACCCGATGAGACAAACACGCAACGATGGCCGGCATCCATCAGCCCGGCGATGGCCGCCACCAGATGCACCAGCGCAGCTCTATCCAAAGTGCCGTCGCCAGCTTTGGTAAGAACGCCGGTGCCAGCTTTGATAAGGGTGAGATCAGAGATCATGGGGGGAGGTGCTGCGCACCGGTTATTAGTTATTATTCCTCCTCCTTCGCGCCCTTGACGCGGACCTTGCCGCGGAGCTTGGCCTCGATGAAGGCATCGATGTCGCCGTCCATCACATCCTGAATGTTGCCGGTTTCCTCGCCGGTGCGAAGGTCGAGGACTTTTTGATAGGGTTGGAAAACATAGGAGCGGATTTGGTTGCCCCACGAAACATCGCCCTTTTCGCCGTAGGCTCGGTCGGATTCGGCGCGCTGCTTGTCTTCCTCGATGGTGTACAGCTTACCCTTGAGGATTTCAAACGCGAGTTCGCGATTAGCACCTTGCGAACGGGCGGCTGTGGAGCGAATCAGAATGCCGGTGGGAAGATGCCGGAGCAAGACGGCGGTTTCCACTTTGTTGACATTTTGACCACCCTTGCCACCGGAGCGGGTGGTGGTGATTTCAATGTCAGCAGGGTTAATTTCAATTTTGATCTCCTTGGATACCTCCGGGTTGGCGTCGAACGATGCGAATGACGTATGGCGCTTGGCAGCGGCATCAAAGGGGGAAATCCGCACCAACCGGTGCACCCCGCGTTCGCATTTCAGAAACCCGTAGGCGTATTCGCCGCTGATCCGCAAGGTGCAGGAGCGCAATCCCGCTTCGTCACCGTCCTGCCAATCGAGGGTTTCCACGGTAAATCCGCGGCGCTCGGCCCAGCGGCAATACATCCGGTGGAGCATTTGCGCCCAATCGCACGCTTCGGTGCCGCCAGCACCGGCTTGAATCACGACAAAGCACGATGCATTGTCGCCCGGCTGATCCAGCAGGGTGAGCAATTCATAGCTGCGGACGTCACTTTCGAGGCTCTTCGCATTGTAGATCGCCTCCCGGGCCAACTCCGCATCGTCGAATTCCTTGGCCAGAACTACACCTTCTTCGATGTCAGCCACCCGCGATTCGAGTTTGAGAAAGGCTTCGAGTTTTTTCTTCAACGCGCTGGCCTTCAAACTCACGGACTTGGCCTGCTCCGCAGCGTTCCAAAAATCGGGAGCGCCCATCGCCTCCTCGAGGGTATTGATTTCGTTGACGAGAGTTGGAACGTCAAAGATACCTCCTGAGTTTCGACAGGCGGCTCTTCAAGCCGGTGATGTCGAGCGCCAGGAGGTCGGCAGTAGGAAGTGATGACATGG
>JBAXOF010000353.1:0-3907 GCA_037133375.1 Verrucomicrobiota bacterium
AATCCAAGTGGTGGTCGGAGCTGCGGCGGATTTCAGAGATCGAAGTTCAGCCTAAATGCATAGTCTCCCCACTCTGGAATCTGTCATACGCTTTCGCTGCGTGGCATTCTTGCTGCTCTTCAACCGCTTGTTAATTCTGGTTTCCATGCTGCTGCTGCTGTATTCGCTGGCCATCACGGAGCCCAAACTAACTCGTCTCTCATTGGCATTGCTGGTTGTCAGCGTGCTTATCACGCTCATCCAAATGTTCGCCGGCAGACGTGCCCGCTGCCCGTTATGCACCGGTTTACCGTTCAGGCAAAATGCCTGCATCAAGCATCGTGACGCGCGCAAGGTTTTGGGCAGCTACAGTCTGCAGGTCGCCTTCGCGGTGATTTTCAGGAACTATTTTCGCTGCCCCTACTGCGGTGAAGCCACCACCATCCGCACCCGCCGGGGGCAGCACAGACGCTAAGACGACCAGCATTAGGCATGACCGATCCCCGGTCATGCGCCGACCGACGGTTAGGCCGGGCATGGAAATCGGCAAAATTCCGCCGTGGCGGCGGCTTGGGATTGACAGTTCGCGAGCCATCGCCAAAGCTCCGCCCATGCATTTCAACCTCAACTTCTTCCGTGCCATCGTTCCGCAAGCGGTGGGATTCGCCTGTGCTCTCACCCTCAACCTCCAAGCCGAACCGATCATGCCCGAAACTCCCACCGACGTCGCCACCCCGCCCGCAGATGCCATCAAAACCACCTCCGGCCTCGCCTCGAAAATCCTCGCTAAAGGCAGCGGCACGCACAAGCCAGCTGCGGAGGACTCCGTCACCGTCCACTACTCGGGTTGGACCACCGATGGCAAACTCTTCGATAGCTCGGTCAAGCGCGGCCAACCCGCCAGCTTCCCACTCAACGGGGTGATCAAGGGTTGGACGGAAGGACTGCAACTCATGGTCGAGGGCGAAAAGCGCCGCTTCTGGATCCCGGCCAACCTCGCCTACGGCGAAAACCCCGGCGGCGGTCGCCCCGGCGGTCTCCTCGTCTTCGACGTCGAACTCCTCGGCATCAAGGCCGCCCCCAAGGCTCCCCCAGTCCCCGCCGACGTTGCCGCCGCCCCCAAGGACGCGGACAAGACCGCCTCCGGTCTGGCCTCGAAAGTCCTTGTCAAGGGGACCGGTGCCACTCACCCGAAGGCGACCGACCAAGTCAAAGTCCACTACTCGGGATGGACCACCGATGGCAAACTTTTCGATAGCTCCGTGCTGCGCGGGCAATCGATCACCTTCCCGCTCAACGGCGTCATTGCCGGTTGGACTGAAGGGGTGCAACTCATGGTGGAGGGCGAACAACGCCGCTTCTGGATCCCGGCCAACCTCGCCTACGGCGAAAACCCCGGCGGCGGTCGCCCCGGCGGCCTTCTCGTCTTCGACGTCGAACTCATCCAAATCGTGAAGTGATGTTAGGCACGGTCCGGCGGATGGCAACGGCCTTGGCCTGCGTGACAGTGGCGTGCTGCCAACCTGTGGCTCCAAAGCCAAGCCCCATGGCCAACCGGACGCCCTCCGCGCAACCCCGGCAGTGGCCGTCCACGCCCCCTGCGCGCACTCCCCGACCCGGAAAAATCACCCACCTGCAGTTGGATGCCTTCTTCCCGCTGCAACAATCCAACGCCGCCCTCATCTACGACGTGCGTCCGGCCTTCTTCTTCAGGCTCGGCCACATTCCGGGAGCCGTTAACTGGTCTATCAACTCATTCGCCAGCCAACTCACCACCCGTGAAGAGGAAATCCGGCGTGCCACGCATGACAAGCGCCCCGTCATTCTCTACTGCACCGACCTTGCCTGCCATTATTCTAGCAATGCAGCCTACCGCCTCTCCGCCCTCGGGCATTCCGTAGCGATTCTGGATGGCGGCTACGCCGCCTGGAAAGCCGCCGATCTGCCAACCGAATGAACCCATAACCAATCACTCACGTCCCCATGACCAACTTCTCTAACGTCACTGTCGATACCAAAGCCAACATTTATTTTGACGGCCGCGTCGTCTCCCACACTGTGCATTTTCCCGATGGCAGCAGAAAAACCCTGGGGCTCATCTACCCCGGCACCTACCACTTCGGCACCGCCGCCGCCGAACGCATGGAAATCATTGCGGGAAGTTGCGCCATCATCCTTGATGGCACCACGGACTCACGGAACATCGCCCCCAACAATGCCTTTGAGGTGCCTCCCAACAGCGGATTTACCATCACTGTGGATGAGGACATCTGCCAATACATTTGCTCGTTTCTGGGCGAATGAGACGGGCGGCATGGTCAATATCACAAGCCATGCGTCGCGCGTCATGACCCGCCGGCTTTCTATCAGTTGCGCCGGCCTCGCAGCACTCATGGCGGTGCTTGCTTCAGCGTGCATCCGCATTCCGCCGCCACCGGCCGCCACCACCCACCAGATGCGCGCGGCCCATGTTGCAGGAACTCCCCATCGCGTCGTCGCCACCAAAATTCCGGCACGCGACCCGGATGTGATGGTGTGGATGACAGCCGACCGTTACCACACCGCGATGGTGTTTCCCTACGCCTGGTTGTTAGAGTCAGGCTTTGTCCCGCCCGCGGGCTTAGGCAATCCTGCCTATGTCACCCTCAGTTGGGGCGAGCGCACCGCCTATGTGCAGAAAGCCTGGCTCAGTCCGTGGCAGGTCATGCGTGCCTTTTTCACGCCGTCGCCCTCAGTCATGGAAATCATCCCCTTCAACGGGTATGTCGTCGAGGTCTGCCAACAACAGCGGGTGTGGCGCAAACTCGTCCCGCGCGAGCGCGGCCCACAGCTTGCTGCCTTCCTCAACCACATGAGCCGCACTGACCACGCTGGCCGACCGCTGGTCATTGGCCCGTCGAGTTGGGGTGAGGGTTTCCTGCTGGAATCTAACTACAGTTATCATCTCCCGCGGATTTGCAATGTTTGGACCGCCCAGACCATCGAAGCTTGCGGGGGCGATATCTATCCATGGTTCGCTCTAACCGCCGATGGCCTCATCCGCCAGGCGGAACGCCCGCGCAATGGCTTTGAAAACGTCTGGCACGGCAAGGGCAAGAAAGAGTAGTTCGCACTGTTCCCTGTGCGGACTTGCGCCAAGGCCAAGTCATTTTCGCGGCATCGCCGCCCTGTGCTTGAAGACATCACAGGGGACTGTGATGACTACTCCCTGCCATGATTATTCCACTCAATCCGCTTGCTGCGCGGCGGGCAATGGCGGATGCTCGTGGCCATGGACCGCAGGGTGGATCATCTATCATTTATGGCTTGGCTGCTGCGGATCGGGCTGGGTCTGTGGTTTGTGTGGAGCGGCAGCCAGAAGGTTTTTGTGAGTGGCTTGGACCGTTTCACGCAGGATGTGGGCAATTACCAATTGGCGGTGGCACCGTGGGATGCGCTGATAGCCTATTCGCTGCCGTGGGTGGAGATGGTGGCGGGACTTTGCCTGCTGCTGGGCCTGCTGCGGCGCGGGACGCTGCTGGCGTTGTGCGGCTTGGTGACGATGTTTGCCGTGGCCATCGGCTGGGCTTGGGCGCATGGGCTCAACATCGCCTGCGGCTGCCATGGCGGCAATGAGCCTATCCAGTATGGGTGGAAGTTGCTGGAGTTCGCCGCTTACTATGCGGCGTTCGGCTTTCTGTGGCGGCTGGAACGGCGCGCACCTGGAAAGATTGAAAATCGCGGATCGTAGTTGCGGCTTCCAGCCGCAATTCAGGGCTCACGCGCTTCTTCCTCCACGTAGGCGCGCTCGTGAGAGCGCGGGGAGCACGGGCGGTCCATTGGCCTAGACCGCATTCTAACGAATGCGCCTACGGGCTCACGCGCTTCTTCCTCCCACGTAGGCGCGCTCGTGAGAGCGCGGGGAGCACGGGCGGTCCATTGGCCTAGA
>JBAXOF010000354.1:0-3870 GCA_037133375.1 Verrucomicrobiota bacterium
TGCCGCCACAACAGCAGCAGCCTTCGGCGTGGGAGCTGTCGTTGAGGCCTTCGGGAGAATAGACGACGACGATTTTGCCGTTGCGGGTGAACCCTTTGAGCAAGGTCTCCGGGCCGGAGTGGGAGAGCTTGAGGTCTTTGACAGTAAAGACGGTGCGGAAGATGTCATGGTTGAGTGGAATATCCTTGAGGCAGTCGTTGCCGAAGATCGCCTTGAGTTCCCGCTCAAAGGACTTGCTCCAGGCTTCGTTGGAACAGGATGCCGAGGCTAGCAGGAACCCGCCGTTTTCCAGGTATTTCTTGAGGTTCTCGCGCTCCTTGGCGGTGAGGCTGAAGTCGCTCTCCCCGGTCATGATCACGAACGGGATCTTGAACAACTCGTCATCGGCGAGCTTGACCGCCTTGAAGCGGCGCTCAGTGGCGATCGAGGTCTTCTGCTGCACTGTTGTTAGAAACTCATCGCTGAAGCACTTGGAGGTTTTGGTGCCGGCATAGATGAGATTGCCACACTCGACGGCACCTTCTTTCCCGCAGAGCGGGAGGGTAAAAGCTGAAAAGCTGAAAAGCTGAAAAGCTGAAAGGATGAGGGTGCGGGATTTCATAAGGGTTGTTGGTTAGAGGAGAGACGCAAGACACAAGACTAGAAGACACAAGAGAAGAGGAGAAGCAGATGTGGTATCTCTTTTCTTGTGTCTTGCGTCTTCAAGTCTTGTGTCTTTCACGGAGTTAGAAACTTCTTCACCGCCTCGCGGTAAGGTTCGGGGATGGCATCGGGGGTGGGGGTGGTGGCTTGGCCGTGGCGGGTTTCCGTGGGCTTGAGAATGCCGGCTTCCGCGGTGGTGGGCAGCGCTTGGACCGCGGCGGTTTGGCCCTCGCCCTTGCCGCCGCCACCGGCGGCCGGGGCGTCGGCGAATTGGAGGCGATCCGGGCCGACGACCGGGAGGTTCATCGGGAAGCCGCCGCCGGGTGCGCCGGCCAGTCCCATGCCAGCCGGGCCTTGGCCCTGACCGCCGGGTTGCTCGCCTTGGCCTGGGTTTTGGCCGAGCAGGGCCTCGAGAAGTTGTTGGAGGTTCTTATTGACGTCGAGGCGTGGAATGTCGAATTGCGGGGCTTGGCCCTTGGCGGCTTGGGGGAACGGTTCGGGCTCGGACATCAGGCGTTCGAGCAGGGCGCGGGCGCGCTCGGCGTTGGCGAAGGCATCGGCCGCTTCACCGGCCTTGCCATGTTGGGCGGCGGCATCCATGAGGGACGCTGGCGCGGCCGCGGTTAGGTCGTCGAGGAACTTGAGGGCGGAATCAATCAGGGGTGTTAGATCAGGATCGTCCTTGGGCAGGGCCTCGGCGCGGCGGCGCAGCTCGGTGGTGAAATCGTCGAGGGCGTTGCGGTTTTTTTGTTGGGTTTCGGCGAGCGGCGGCAGAAGGCGGCGGTTTTGGTCTTCGCCGTGGCGGAGTTCCTCGACGATGGTGCCGAAGCGTTTGGCAAGGTTGGCTTGGGACTCGTAGATTTGGCGGAACTTGGCGGCCATCTCTAACAGTGTGGCGGCTTGCTTGACCTTGTGGACGTCCTCATCGAGTTGTTCGGCCTGCGGTTGGTGGTGGCCTAGGCGTTTGAGCATTTCCTCGATGGCGGCCAGTTGTTCGGCCTTGGGGGCTTTGGGGTCAAAATTATCTAACGGCTTGACGTTGTCGCGGAGGTCGTTGGCTTGCTTTTCGGCGAGGTCTTGGAGGCGTTTTTCGAGTTCAAAGGCGGGGAAGTCCTTGGCGATTTTATCGAGCAGGTCGGCGGCTTGCTGGTGGGCGTTCTTGGCGTCCCCGGCGGCTTGTTGGATGGCGTCGGGATCGCCTTTGTGGCTGGCTTGTTGGAGATTGTCGAGGGCTTTGCGGGCTTGGTCGATGGCGTCTTTGGCGGCTTGGAAGCGGTTGGTAAACTGCTTGATGGTGGTTTTGGCGCGGATGTATTGGGCGTATTGGGCGTCGGATATGATTTGGATGCGCGAGATCTCCGAGCAGCCTTGGCCGAGCAGCGACGGGTTGTGGTCGGAGGCATCGAGCATGAGCTCAATGGTTTGGCCGGCTTCCAGACCGAGGGCGTCGAGGTCGAGCGAGGCGGAAAAGTCGTAGGCTTTGTCGTGGAGGGCGGGGGCGACCACCCGCGCGCGGTCGCGAAAGCCGGAGAGGGTGCGGACGAAGTGGACTTTGGACAGCGCAAAGTCGTCCTGGGCACGCCCGGCCACCGGAATGATGGATTTGGGGGTGGCTAACAGCAGCGACGGCGGCGAGGTGAGAACGACGCTGGGCGGGAGGTCGGGCAGGACCCGGAAAGCGAGATCGAGGGGATGCGGGCTGGGCGTGCCGCGGAGGTCGCGGAGCGTGGCAGAGAGGCGTCCGGATTGGGTGGCGGTCCAAGTAAAGGCGGCGGTTTGTGCAGCGGGGAGCGTGGCGGGGTGGGATTGAGGGACGGGGTCGGCGCCCGGAACCGCGGTGGGGGTCAAAAGGAGAATGGCGGAGCCGAGAGGCCGGTTGCTGGTGAGCTCGAGGGTGACGGTGGAGCCTTCGACGGCGGCAATTTCATTGGTGTCGAGCGGGAATTCGCTCGCGGCAAGCCCGGTGTAGGCGGGCGGGGTGAGGCGGATGAGGCCGTTGAGAATGTTAGGTTCGAGAAGGATTTCCACCGGGTGCCAGGACGAGCGGGCCTTGCCGCAGGCAAAGGCAATTTCAAGGGGTTCGGTTAGCCCGTCGAGCTTGCGCGAGAAGCGGGTGGAGGACTCGCGGAAGGCAGGGACACGCAGGATTTCACCGCTGCGAGGTTGGCGCATGAGGCACTCGACGGGTTGGCTGAGGGCTGCACCGGTGATTTCTGCGGCGACCAAAACGTCGCCACCGTAGACGGTGGCGGGCTTGGCTGGATCAAGGGTGAAAACCAGCGCGCTGTAGGGCGGAATGTCGGCGGCGGGATGCCGCAGACGCCCGGCGATGGTGGCAAAGGCGGCGGGTTGAATCAGGCGCAAGCCGATAATGGTTAGCACAGGAATAGTTAGGGCGAGCAGGGCAAGGCCGAGGAACCGCCAGGGGATTATTTTGCTAGATGAAAGGGCGGCTAGTGCGGCGGCAGCGGTCGCCAGCGTGCGTTCAGTTAGAAATTGCGACAACGCGGTGGGTGAGGAAGACGCGGGCGTGCCGCCCGCACCCCTCTTGTTAGGGTGGGGCGGATCCAGCGAAAGCGCGGCGGCGATGGGCGCACGGGCATCAGCCAGGGCGGCGTCGGCACAGGTGGCGGCGTTGCGGGCAGGGACGCGGAGGGCGCGGAGGATGCCACCTAACAAGGCGATGGCGCAGCTGGCAACGAGGGTGAGGGTGATGCCGACGCGGGCGGACGCCTCAAAGGCGGTCACGGCATCGGTGAGTCCGAAGGCGAGCCAGAGTCCGGCGGCAAGCGCGACGAGGCCGAGGCATGCGCCAAGCAACCGCGAAGCACGGAGCAGCGCGCGGATGCGGCGCAGTTGGGAGGAGAAGGGGAGCATGGAGATGAACCGGTTAGCGGTTATTGGTTATCAGGGAAGAGAATCGGTCGGATCGGTCGGATCTGACCGATCTCTTCTTCAAGCCAGTCCGTGGCGACGGCGCAGGAACCATTCGGTGGCGAGGAGGGCGGCGATTGTTAGAGCGATCAAGGCGGAGTTCCATGAGGGATTCCAGATAGCACCCGCGTCACGCGTGGCTGGCGGGTGCTTGATAACCTGGGTTTTGAGCAAGGCCGGAAAATCGGCCGGTTGGAGGGCTTGGCCAGCGGTGGCCTGGGCGAGGGCTTGGAGAAAGACGGGATCGGGTGATAGGTCGTCGGTTTCCTGCGGTGGGGCGGGCACCGTGAAGAG
>JBAXOF010000355.1:0-3850 GCA_037133375.1 Verrucomicrobiota bacterium
GGCCCTCTGCCGCCAGATGCAGATCGTTGACGGGCCGCCCGAGGCCACCTTTCCGCCTGCCGCCAAACGTCCCAACATTATTTTCCTGATGGACGACCAGCACCGCTGGGACGCCATCGGACGGCTTGACCCGGCAGTCAAAACTCCGGCGCTGGACCGTCTGGCGAAGGAGGGGATATTGTTTGATCAGGCGGTGTGCCAAGCCCCGATGTGCATTCCGAGCCGCTATTCGATGTTGCTCGGACTCTATCCGCACCAGATCGGGGTATTGAGCAACGCGCCCGCACTCGACGACGGGCAACTGCCATGCGACACGCTGCCGGAAGTGATGCGGCAGGCCGGGTATCAAACGGCGGGCTTTGGCAAGACCCATTGGCTGGGCGCGCAGTGCTCGACGCGCGGCTTTGAAGTGCGCTATTCCTCAACCGACCGCGAGGACGGGGCAATCATGATGGGCCAGGAAAACCCGGGCGCCTTGAAACGCTATTATGACGAAGTGAAACCGTTTGGCGACGGCGAGGAAAACCCGGCCGGTTACATCGGGCGCACCAGTCAATTACCGGAGGCCGAACACCGGGATGGCTGGGCTTTCCAACATTGTCTGGACTTTATCGACCAAGGCCGCGACGAGAAACGGCCGTTGTTCCTCTATCTATCGTTCCTCAAACCGCACGCCGGCAACAACGTGCCGGCCGGCTACGAAGACCTTTACGATCTGGCCAGCATGCCGGTGCCGCAGCAACCGTCGCTCGCACAAGTCGAGCCGTGCCACGCCACGGGCATCAACCGGGAACAAGCCTATCGTTCGTTCTGGAGCAAGGCGACCAAGCAACAATGGCAGCAAATGACCCTGCGCTACCGCGCCAATTGCTCCTGGATGGACAGCATGTTCGGTCGCGTCATGGACAAGCTGCGGGCCAAGGGAATGTTGGACAATTGCCTGATCGTTTACGTCACCGATCACGGCGAGATGCTCGGTGAGCGCTACTACCGGTTCAACAAGTATTGCCTGTTTGATGCGAGTGTGCGGGTGCCGCTCATTCTCTCCGGCACCGCAGTGCCGCCGTCCAAACGCAACACGCTGGACTCGCGCCCGGCGGAAGTGGTGGATTTGTTTCCAACCATCCTGGCGGCAGCGGGCATCGTCAATCACAGCGGCAAACCCGGCATCAATCTGTTAGGTGAGACATCCCGCAAGGCCAGCTTCGCCGAACTCAACGACAACCCCACCAACGTCGCGTTCATGTGGCGCACCCAGATGCACAAGTTGATCCTGACGTTTCCACGGGAAAAAGTCACTGCTGGCAGCGTCACGCCCGCCGACGTGTGCGCCGGCGAGCTTTACGCGCTGCAGACCGACCCCAAGGAATGGCACAACCTTTACGCCGCGAAGGAGACCCACACGTTGCGCGATCAACTGAGTCTGGAACTCATCGCGCACCTCAACCAGGTGGCCCTCAAACAAACTAACAAGTCGCGCTGGATCGCGGCCAACGCCCCCACCGATGAAGCCAGCGTGACCGGCCCCACGGCACCGCTGAGTGTGAGCTTCGCCGCGCCGCTGACAGCGGCGCACACGGTGACATTCTACGGCCGCAAGACGCCGCCGGCGCTGCCAGGGCCGGACTTCACGCTGGTGACTTTGCCGGACACACAGTTCTATGCAGAAAACTTCGGCGGCCAGCGCGCGGCGACCTTTGCGGCACAGACCCAGTGGATCGTCGCTAGCCGCGACGCCCTCAACATCGCCTTTGTCAGCCACATGGGTGATATCGTCAACAGCAACAGCAACCCGCAGGAGTGGCGCGTGGCAGACGCCGCGCTCAAAACACTCGAAGACCCGGTGACAACCGGGCGGACCTTCGGCATTCCATGGGGCGTGGCACCGGGCAACCACGACGGCGATTTGTCAGCCTCCGCTTTCAATCAACACTTTGGCGCGGACCGGTTCAAGGGGCGCGACTATTACGGCGGCCACCACGGGACTAACAATAACAACAACTACCAACTCTTCAGCGCCAGCGGCCTCGATTTCATCCTCCTCCACCTGCAATTCGACGCCGGGGAACCGGCAGGCTATCAGGCGGTGCGCGCTTGGGCCAATGACTTGCTCAAAGCCTATCCGAACCGGCGCGCCATCGTCACCAGCCATTGGCTGGTCAACAGCGACCACCCAGCAAACTTCAGCCCGCAAGGGCAGGCGATCTACGACTCCCTCAAGGACAATCCCAATTTGTTTTTGCTCCTTGGCGGGCATATCGCAGGCGAAGGGCGGCGCACGGATGTGTTCAAGGGCCACACCGTTCACTCGATTCTCCAGGACTATCAGGGCCGCCCCAATGGCGGCGACGGTTGGCTGCGCTACTTCGTCTTCTCGCCGGAACACAACACGCTCACCGCCAAAACCTATCAAGTGGCTAATCCGCTCGCACCGGTATCCGCCGGCTTTAATACCGATGCGGAGAGCCAGTTCACGCTCCCGTATAACATGCAGTCCGCCATCACCGGTTGGATGCCACTCGGCACGGCAAACGCCGCGCCCGGTGCCACCTCGGCCAACAGCACTTGGACCGGACTGGACGCCGGCGCCCGCTACGAGTGGCATGCCGTCGCCACCGACGGACTCGGCAGCGGCGACAGTGCCGCGCGCCATTTCTCAACCTCTGCGGCCACCCCTGCGGCGGCGGAACGCAAGCCGCACGCGCAGTATGTCATCGTCATCAGTGTGGATGGCATGGGTTCGGAATATGTCAAACCCCTTCTAACAAAAGGATCCGCCACTGAACTGAAAACCTTCGCGCGGTTTCAAGCCGAGGGGGCGGGCACGCTCAACGCCCGCGATGATGCCGACTTTGCCATCACGCTGCCCAACCATGTGACGATGATGACAGGTCGCGGGGTGGCCGGCGCGACCGGGCATCACTGGACATCCAATGTGGATCCGCCGGCCACGACCACTCTTGCCAGCAACGGCGGCTCATATGTTGCCAGCGGCTTCGACGTCGCTCACGACCACGGCTTGCGCACCGGCCTCTGGTCGGGCAAATCGAAGTTCGGTTTATTCCACCAATCCTACGGCAACACCAGCGGCGCACCCGACATTACGGGACCGGACAACGGCCGCGACAAGATCGACTACGACAAGGTGGTGGCCAGCATGCCGGCCGCCGCACTGACTGACGACTTCGCCCGGCAAATGGCAACCAACCCGTGCCAGTTTGTGTTTTTCCATTACCAAGATCCGGATGCGACCGGACACCGTAGCGGGTGGTCCGCGGACCCGGCCAGCGCTTTTGCCACGACGCTAAAGAATGTGGACACCCAAATTGGCAGGATTTTGCAAATGGTGGATAGCTCCCCCACGCTGCGGGGCAAGACCACGATTATTCTAACATCTGACCATGGGGGCCACGATAAAACCCACGGTGATACCAAAAACCCCTTGGACTTCACCATCCCATTCTATGTATGGGGCGCGGGCGTGACGCCGGGCGCCGATCTGTATGCCATCAATCCCACCAGCCGCAGCGCCCCGGCGGCGACGGCCAATCCACCCTACACCGGGAACCAACCTATCCGTAACGGCGACGCCGCGAACCTCGCGTTGGATCTGTTAGGATGGGAGGTGGTGCCGGGATCAACCATCGATGCCGCGCAGGACCTCAAGGTGGCGGCGCAGACCACGCCTTAGTTAGCGACGGACGCTGCGTTCAAGTGACGCACTCTTGGTAGGCGCGCTGGTGACAGCGCGGGGGGGCGATGCCCGGCTGCTCACGGACGTCCTATAACCCAAGACCGCGTTCTCACGAACGCGCCTACGAAGACCCCGCGTTCTCACGAACGCGCCTAC
>JBAXOF010000356.1:0-3844 GCA_037133375.1 Verrucomicrobiota bacterium
TTTCTGATACTACTACTCCTCCTCCTTCTGATATTACTACTACTCCTCTTTCTGATAATACTACTCCTCCTTCTGATAATACTCCTCTTGAGGCTACTCCTGGTGGTGGTCGTCGCCGTTCTTCCAAGCGAGGCAAAGGAAAGAAGTCTAAGAAGAGAGGCAAAAGCTACTATTATGGAGGCAAGAAGTCTAAGAAGCGTGGCAAGAAATCGAAACGCTATTAGATAATAAAAATACACAATAAATGAATATAAAGTTTATTGTGTTATTATAGTAAAAATGAATCAATCTGATATAGAGACTGCATTTGAGGGTATTATTGATAATTTGTCATCATTCAAATTGCATATCAATAACATTCAACAACAGATACGAGTCCTTGATAAGAGTATAAAAAAACAAATGAAGGCCCATCAAAAAGATGTTGCAAAGCGGGCTTCAAAACCAGCTCGTGCTCCTTCTGGTTTCGCGAGACCTTCCAACGTGACCAAAGAGTTGTGTGAATTTATGAACAAAGAAGAAGGAACTAAAATTGCTCGCACAGAAGTGACGCGATTATTGGTTTCTTTATTAAGTCCAATAAGTTGGAAAATAAGGAAAATAGTAAGATCATTTCACCTGATGATAAGTTGAAATTTTTGTTAGGTGTAGAGGAAAGTGATGAATTGACTTATTTCAATATACAAAAGTATATGAACTAAAACTTTATTGGCGAGGCGTCCTCCGTGTTGAATTTATAAAATAGCAATTTTATAAATTTGATGATTGATTCATTGTTGTTTAACAACAAATGAATAACTTATCGTTTGGCTCCACCTTTTCAAAGGTGGATTGTAAAAGAAAAATAGCGTGTCGTTCGAGAAAAAAAAAAATTGATAATTAAAATCTTAATCCCCAAAAATATAAAAGTAAAACCCAAAGTAAAAAATCGATAAAATGTTGTCATATGAAAAAGAGTTGAGTGTGTTGTGTCTGAGTGAATACCAGAAGTGCGAGGTGTCGAAGTTGTTGTCGTTAGCGTGTTCGTCGGTGTCGGTGTCAGTTCCGGTTCGTGTTCGAGTGTCGTCGGGTCGTCCCTTGAAGTCGAAGAAGGTCGTATGTGTTGGTGGATTGGTTGGATTGTGTGAAGAATCCGATGTGTTTGAGCAGCTGCTGTCGATGGGTGTAACGGAGGAGAGAATTTTTGACAAGTCGATTGCCGCGTTGGATAAAGAGATCTCGAAGTCAGATAAGGAATCCGAAAAGTTGATATCTGCGGGAGAGAAGCTAGAGAAGGAGTCTGAAAAGTTAGAAAAGTCCGCCGCGAAGCTGACCGCCGCAACGGAAAAGATCTTGTCGGCAAATGCGAAGGCAGCCGAAAAGGCAGCCTTCGCGAAGTCGAAGGAGGACGCGAAGCTTGCGAAGGAGGCAGAAAAGGCAGCCGCTGCGAAGTCGAAGGATGACGCGAAGCTTGCGAAGGATGCGGCCAATGCGGAGAAGGCCGCAGCGAAGATGGCGAAGGATGCAGCCGATGCGGAGAAGGCAGCAGCGAAGATCGCGAAGGATGCGGAGAAAGCAGCAGCGAAAATCGCGAAGGATGCGGCTGATGCGGAGAAGGCAGCAGCGAAGATCGTGAAGGATGCGGAGAATGCAGCAGCGACGATCGCGAAGGATGCGGCCGATGCGGAGAAGGCAGCAGCGAAAATCGCGAAGGATGCGGCCGATGCGGAGAAGGCAGCAGCGAAGATCGTGAAGGATGCGGAGAAGGCAGCAGTAGTTAAGGAAGATAATAATGAAATCATTGCCGATGAGTCGAATGCAGTCGTTGAATCGTCAGTTGGAGAGGAAGATAAGAATGTTCTTCGGGTGAAGAAGATAATGTTCGATGGCGTCAAGTATTTGAAGGACACCTCAGGAACGATCTACGATTTTGCGAGTCAGGAGAGGATCGGAGTTTGGAGCGACGATGATAAGAAGATCGTATTGGATGCGAAGGAAGATGAAGAGGATGAGTGCTCAGAGGAAGAGTATGAGGAGTAGGGTTTATCGCGTGGTCTTGTGTGGTCCTGATTGTAAAGGTGTAATAAAAAAAAATAAAAAGGTTTCGCGATTGAGTAGTTGTGTGTAGTGGCGTGTAGTGGCGTTGAGTTGATTGAGAGAAGATAGTAAAACTAAACTTATAATAATGAAAATAATAACTTGTTTTTTTCACTTTTAGAAAGGGTTGATCAAAACGAGCTTAACGGATGTTTGTTTCAAAGATTGAAATAAAAGTGCTTAAAGAGTTCGTATTCTCTCATTTCTCGTTTCATCAGTCATTTCTCATTTCCTCACTCATTTCTCTTTTCCCATGTATGGGGGGGGCGGGGGGAGTACAGAAAAAATAAGAGTGCCAAGTGTTTAATTTTTGTTTTCCTGTGTTTTCTCTCTTGGTCTGTTTTCCATCTCCTTCATGTATAGTGTTTATAGTGTATAGTGTAAGGCTCGTCCTTTTCTAAAGGTTTAGAATGTACATAGTGCACTTGCTGGTGTCTCTCCATTGCTGTTTCTCAATCTCAGCCGGAAGCTCCTCCATAGTGTATCGTTTCAAATACCACTTGGCTTTCTCCCCAGACTTGATGATGATGTTGGGTTTTTCTTCCATACTGCGAGCCAATCCGATAACTTCTTCGAGAGTAAGATTCTGGTCTATTCCGTGCTTACCTTTGCGTCCTTCTCCGTTTGCCGGGTGAAAGTTGCAATGAGTGCCATACCCAGCATCAACCCCGTGCCTGATCTCTTTAATGTATTCCATTATTTGTTACTGTTGTTGTGTTTGTACAGTCGAGAGAAAGAGAGAAAAGCATTTCAATTTTTTTGTTTCAGTGTATGTTTTGTTTTTGCAACATCAAATGCATATTTGGTTGAGGTTAAGATAATTTGTATAAGTCGGTAGCTGCACCTTTCCCAAATATGGATTTGAGTGCATTTACTTGTTCAAATCTGTTGTCATGTTTTGCAGTAACTGATTTTGCGAATGAAACAATTTTCCCAAGATGATTTACGATGAAGTCGGTTTTGATCAATCCGCCAGTTGTTTTATATGCAACACCATCCCACACTTCCTGTCTCGTACCAAACAATAACTCGTATTTTGTGTTACCAATATGATACTTACCATCCTTTTGTTTGGAAGGTCGTTTCATATCGTGAATAATGTTGGTATATACAGGAGGTTGTGTATCATTGTCTTCTATATCTAGTGAAATTGGTTCGGTGTCTTTCTCTCCAACAACTCTTTTCCAAGATGAAACTTTCGCTTCAAGTTTCTTGAGCTTCTTCAGTAACATAGAATTCTCTTTTGTGAATCGTCTATTTTCGGATGTAAGCACAGATATTTTATTTGAGTTGTCAGCATTGCCTTGTTCGTACAACTGTTTTCTCAATGAACTGTTCTGATCAAGCAACCGTTTATAATTTGCCGGCGTGCATTCAATACCATCGATTATTTCTTTGATAGTCTTGTCTATTTCGCTAGATGTCATTCCTTGAATATTGAGCAATTCTACATAGTTCTTGTTCTTTATAGAGAGAGATCGCAACCTCGCGCTAAAAACAGGATTGCATTTGATTGCACTTTCGATCTCACATTTATTGCCAACCTTGAACGCATTCACCAGCCGAAAGTTATCATATGTCTCTCTATGTTGAAGAATCCGACTTCGCAAGTTATTAGAATTACCGAACTTAATTAGAGGTTCATTTGCTGTGCTTACATTATCAATCAAACCATAATATACGCATTGTGTATTTTGCGGGAATTGTTCCAAAATGGTCTTTTCTCTCAACTTGGTTTTTTCAAGTTCGGATTTCATTACTTGATTGT
>JBAXOF010000357.1:0-3821 GCA_037133375.1 Verrucomicrobiota bacterium
CCGCACCCGCACCCGCACCCGCACCCGCACCCGCACCCGCACCCGCACCCGCACCTGCACCTGCACCTGCAGCTGTTATCCCTGAGCCGCCACGCACGCAAACCACACCGCAACCGCTGCTCCCACCGGAAGGCTCCAAGCCGAGCGTTCACTCATCGCCACCACCACCACCACCGATACCGATGTCCGCAGTGGTTTTGCCTGCGGCAGCGGTTTTTTCACCTGCCCCGGCCGCCCCGGGTACCCGCTTGGCATCCGCCACCAAACCCGCCGGCTCCCAAGCGCCGAAATCCGCCGCAGTTCCCAAAACGCCCGTCGGCCTGAAACCGGCTAAGGGTGCCGTTCTGGGCCGTCCCACGCCTGCTTCCAAGGCCGTTGCCCGCACCAGCGAGGTGCCCCCCACGGAGGAGGTTCTGCCAGGTGCCAGTAAACGGCGCCCGCTCAGCAAAGAGGCTAAAACCGCCATCAAGACCGTCTCGGCCATCCTCGTGGTGCTCGTGGGCTTGATCCTCATTGGCAAAAGCCCAAGCCCTCGCGCGGAAGTCCTCACCAAATTGGTGAAATTCGCCGCCGAAGAGGAGGCTAAGAAAGGTCCGGCCGAAGAGAAGACCGTTCCCGTCACCAAGGAGATCATGGACCTCCTCCTCAATGCCGCGGCCGATAAGAGTGCCAAAAAACCGCCCGGCAATATTTACACCGTCTTGTGGTTGGCGAAAGCCGAGGATGAAACCGATGTGGACGGCACCATCGTCTCTTTCGCCATCAAACAGTTCACTAACGATAATGTATGTGACGCACAGCTGCTTGATGTCTTGCGCAAACGCAAGAGTGCCGCGTCCGCCGCGCCATTGTTAGAGTTCTGCCGCACCACCGGCAACGCCAAGGCCGCCGTGCCCGCCATCCAAACCTGCGGGGTCATCGCCACCGAAGGCGACTTCCCGAAATTCATCGATATCATCGAGTTCACCACCAACCCGGCCATCCGGCAGGCCGCCGAGGAAAACGCCGCGCCATTCCTCAGGAAATCCATCAACCGGCAATCCATGGGCGCCAAGCTGGCCACCTCCCTCACCACCACCTCTGAACCCGAAGTCAAATACTCCCTCCTCCGTCTGCTGGGCTTGTGCGGCAGTAACAAAGCCGCTGATATCCTTAAAAAGGCTTTCACCTCCACCGATAAAAAGGAACGCCTCGCCGCCGCCATAGGGATGGCCTCATGGCCGGACGATAGCATGTTTGAAACTCTCATCGCTCACCTCGCCACAGTGATCGACGAACCACAGCGCGGGCTCACCTTCGAAGCGTGTGTCGGTTTTGTCGCCGATCCGGACCGCACCCGCGCCTCTGAAGTCAGCGTCAATTTCTGGAACCTCCTCACTAGCAATGCGAAATCCCCCACCGAAAAGGAGATCGTCACCCGCGCCCGTTCCAACAGGCCGGCCCCTGCCAAGCCAGGCGCTGCCAAGCCGGGTGCCGCCAAACCGAAGAAGTAGGCCGCTTCACACGCAATAGACCTGCACCGGGCCCACCCCCGCGCCTTGTACCCGCCGCAGCTTTTCCACCGCGCGTTTCACCATCACTGCCGCCGCAAACGCCTCGCCCATCGTGTTCATCGTGGAAAAACTGAAGCGCAGGCTGCTCTTGGCAACCGTCTCATCAATGCCCATCGCCACTTGCACATGGGATGGCTGCTGCTGGCCACTCATACACGCCGATCCCGCTGAACACGCAATCCCCGCCTCGTCCAACAAAATCAACAGGCCCGCCGCCTCGCATCCCTCAAAGGACAGGTGACTTGTGTTGGGCAGGCGATGCCGCAGGTCACCATTCGCCGACACCCCGGCCACCTCTTCTAACAGTTTGTTTTCAAACGCATCGCGCATGTTGCGCAAGGCCGCATGACCATCCGCGATAAGTTGTTTGCGCATGGCCAGCGCCGCCGCTCCCATCCCGACAATACCGGCCGTGTTCTCCGTGCCGCTGCGCCTGCCTGCCTCCTGCCCCCCGCCTAACAAGAGCGGGGTGAACTTCAAGCCGCTGCGCACATACAGCGCTCCCACACCCTTCGGGCCATGAAACTTGTGCGCGGACAGCGAGAGCAGATCCACTCCCAACTCGCGCACCTTGACCGCGATTTTGCCCACCGCCTGCACCGCATCCGTGTGCACGGCCAGGCCTCGCTCGCGGGCCATCACGCACACTTCACGCAGCGGTTGGATCACGCCGGTTTCATTGTTGGCCGACATCACCGACACAAAGGCGGCCCCGGACAAAGCCTCCGCAAATGCGTCCAGATCGAGTCTGCCATCCGCCTTGACCGGTGCCGATTTCACCCCGCGCGGCAGGGACTCCGCGTAACGCAACACCGCGCTATGCTCGATGGCGGAAACCAAGGCTACTCCAGCCCCGGCATGGCGATCCATGGAATGCAAAGCCGTGTTCACGCTTTCCGTGCCGCCGCTGGTGAAAACGATCTCTTCGGGCATCGCGCCGAGCCATTCAGCCATTTGCATGCGCGCCTCTTCGATCGCCTGGCGGGCCCGCTTCGCTTCGCCGTATGTGCCCGAGGGGTTGGCATACCCATCCCGCAGCCACGGCAGCATCGCCTCCAACACCTCCGCCCGGATCGGCGTGCTCGCGTTCGCATCCAAATGAATCATGCCTGGATCGTCCACCAACCCACCCCGTTTTTCAATCCGGAATATCACGGCCTCAAATTAGCCCGTGCTTGTCGATGCGCGCGAGCAGTTCGTTCGCCCAGCGCCAGCCGATATCGCCGCAGATGGCGGCATGGCGCAGCCATTCCATCCCGAAGTCGCGAAAATGCCCCCACAACGAGCCCTTTCCAGCCACACACAGCAAGGCCGCCAACACCAGCACATTGCCAAAACAAATCAACACCAGCGATAGAAATGTCCCGTTCTCCTGCAAGTCAGGTTGTTCCCGCGGTAGCATCCACAGCGTCCACACAAAATGAAACGTCCAGGTCACCCCTATCACCGCATAAAATAGTTTGTCCCACTCCACCGAAAAATCCGCAAACACTTTCAACAAGCCATACAACACCGCTGCCTCCAATGACCAAATCGGCACGAAATACGGCGACAGCGCGATCACCCAGTTCGTCTTGTTCGTCGTGATATACCCGCCCTCAGTGCTCACATGAAACCCGGACACCTTTCCCCCAAGACAGGTCACAAACACCCCGTGGGTGTATTCGTGTCCTAACACATACAGCCGCAGCAGCGCGTTGTGCAGCAACCCCGACCAGAACCACCCGACCATCACCAGCACCCCGATCGCAAAGTGCCAGAACTCCGCGCTCAGCCAGAACCGCTGCTGCACCGTCGCATGCGGGGAAAATTGCAGCAACAATGTCCATGCTGTCACCAAACAAAACGGTAACAACACCAACGCCAGCACCCACCTCAGCACTCGCTTGGTCCATCCCGCCCGGTCAAAATCCATCGCCGGCATGGGTGCCGTCGCGGCGATCGCCGCCTGCACCGACTTTTGCTCCCGCCGGTTGCCCCGCCGGTTCGCCGGTTCCTCTGCTGGTCTTTGCGCCGACCCGCGCGCCGCGCTCAGCACCTCTGCAAACGTCATCCGCGCCCGCCGTTGATTCTGCGGCGGACGACTCGATGACTTCTTCCAGCGGCCTTTGCTCATGACGATATGCGAATGCAGATTGTTCGTATTTCTTAATAAATCAAGCGGGAATTTTCGTCGGCGTGATGGGCGGCAGGAGCGGCCTGGCATCGCCCCCCCGCGCTGTCACCAGCGCGCCTACGCAGAGCGCGTCCGCCCGTAGGCGCGTTCGT
>JBAXOF010000358.1:0-3819 GCA_037133375.1 Verrucomicrobiota bacterium
CAGGGCACGCTGCGTGACCAGTTGGAGGCGCTGCGGTTGCAGTGGAAGCAATCAATGAACCCAGAACGGTTAGAATTATGACAACGCCAAGCATCGGCTTCATCGGGCAGGGGTGGATTGGCAAAAATTATGCCGATTGCTTCGAGGCACGCGGGTTTGATGTCGTTCGCTACAGCCTGGAAGAGCCATACGTTGGCAACAGGCAACGAATCAAGGACTGCGGCATTGTGTTTGTCGCGGTGCCAACTCCGACCACGCCAACCGGCTTCGACTTCAGTCCGGTGGTATCGGCATTGGAGATCGTCAACCCCGGCTCCACGGCGGTTATCAAATCCACCATCCTGCCCGGCACCACGGAAAAATTGCAGGGCTTGTTTCCTAACATCCTCGTGATGCACTCACCCGAGTTTCTGGTTGAGAAAACCGCCGCCTACGACGCGGCCAATCCCAGCAGGAACATTGTTGGAATCCCACGGGACAATCCGCAGTATCGCGCCCGTGCGGCGGAGGTCTTGTCCGTGTTGCCCAAGGCACCCTTTGAATTGATCTGCCCGGCCAGGGATGCTGAATTAATCAAATACGGGGCCAATGCCTTCCTGTATCTGAAAGTCGTCTATGCCAATATCCTCCACGATCTGGCCCGATGCCTGGGTTGCGATTACGCACGGGTACGGGACATGGTGGCGGCTGACGCCCGGATCGGCCCGAGTCACCTGCAAATCGCAGATGACGGCGGGCGCGGTGCGGGCGGGCATTGCTTCATCAAGGACTTTGAGGCATTCATCGGGATGTATGCAAAGGCCGCCGATGACCCGAGGGGTCTGACTGCTCTGGAAGCATGGCGCGACAAGAATGTTCAGCTGCTCCGTGACAGCGGCAAGAACCTGGACTTGCTGCGCGGCGTTTACGGTGAACCGGCGTGACGTTTTTTGGTACAATCCCCTTGCTCCGGCGGCAGGCGGATGATTCATTCTGCTTGTGAGAACGGCCTTTTCAGCGTCGGACGACGGAGTCCGCACTTCCGGATCGTTGTTACACCTGGAACAACGACGCGTTCGTGTAACAATGTTAATGCCGCACGTCGTTGAACAACAACGATGGGCATGTGAAGCATAGGGAGAAAGTCGATACTATGAACAAACTCGCAAATCTCATTCTCATGGCCACGCTGTCGGGAGCGGTGCAGACCCACGCCGCAGAGTGGATGAAAGAACCGATCCAACTGCATCCTGACAACCCGCATTACTTGCTGTGGCGAGGTAGGCCAACGGTGCTGATCACTTCAGGCGAGCATTACGGGGCGGTGATGAATGCGCCTTTCGACTATGTCGCGTACCTGAACGAGCTGCAGTCTGCGGGACTGAACCTGACACGCATCTTCAGCGGGGTGTATTGCGAGGCTGCCGGCGATTTCGATATCAAGGACAACACCCTCGCTCCAGGACCAGGGAACCTCCTTTGCCCTTTCGCCCGCAGCAAGACACCCGGCTACGCCAACGGGGGGAATAAGTTCGATCTGACCATGTGGGATGAGAAATACTTTGCGCGCCTGAAGGACTTTGTTGCTCAAGCGGGCAAGCGTGGCATCGCGGTTCAGTTCAGCTTTTTCTGTCCATACTACATGGGTTCGCAATGGAACCTGTCGCCTTTCAACCCCGGCAACAACATAAACAATATGAATGTCGCTGTTGCTCAAGCCAGCAATGGGGCCTGGAGGAAAGATGCAACAAAAGTCCTGTTTGACCCGGCATTCCTGGACATGCAAAAGGCTCTCGTCCGGAAAGTTGTGACGGAACTCAAGGACGCTGACAACCTCTACTACGAAATCTGCAATGAAGCATATGGAATATCCTCCCCGTGGCAGCAAAAGATAGCGGCCGCCATCGCTGAAGCGGAGAAGGATTTGCCGCGCAAGCACCTGGTCGCGCAAAACACTGTTCCGGTTTATGATTCCGTTGATCCGTCCGTGTCGATCTTCAACTTTCATCCGGGCGCGCACGATGTCTCGGTGTCGAGGAATTATGGGCTCAATAAGCTGACGGGTTTGGATGAGACATCTCCACGGGGGAAGCCGCTCGGCGCAGAAACGACGGCCTTCGACTATCGGCGATGGGGGTGGACACACCTGCTGGACGGCGGGGCGATCTATAACAATCTGGACTACTCCTTTACCGTCGAACAGCCCAGGGGCGCATACCAACCCTGGGACAAGCGGCCCGGCGGAGAAATGGCGGACATGCGGAAGCAACTCCGGATACTCAAGAACTTCATTGAGGGCTTCAACTTCGTCGGCATGAAGCCGGCCGCCTCACTCGTCGGCGGCGTGCCGGACGGCGGGGCTGTTCATGTACTGGCGAAGGTTGGCGAAGAATATGCCCTCTACCTCCATGGCGGGACAAAGGCGGTCTTAAGGCTCGATCTGCCCGCCGGCCGGTATCGGGCCGAATGGGTCAGCACGCTCCACGGAACCGTCGACAAGGCTGAAGCTGTGACACACGGCGGCGGTGTGCTCACGCTGAGCAGTCCCGAGTACAAGGAAGACGTGGCGCTCCGGGTAAAGAAGATCAAACCATGAAGACGTGGCTTCCACCGAAGTGCCCCATACCAAAGCTCTGGGAGCCGTGGATGATTGGTTCCCGGAAAGGCAATCGAACACACACCCAAATGTCGATGGCGGCGACAGCATATGACCGCCGAGAAGGCATTGCGGCTTGCGAAGTTCTTCGGCACCTCCGCCGCATTCTGGATCGGGCTGCAATCTTAGCATGATCTGGAAGTGGCCGAAAGAGCCGTCGGAGCCAGAATCAAGCGGGAAGTGATCTCGCCCGCCTCATAAGAGAGCCCAACAATTCATGGCTGGGCAACCGGCGTTTAGCTCTTGATTTCCCATCACAACTTCCCTTCAATATCCGCCGGTGACAGCATATTAGCGTTCTGATCTCGGTTGACTCCACCCCCGGCGCATGAGCGCCCTGACCGTCACCCTTGGAGCCGACATCACCGCCTTGCAGCGGGCGCTGGCCGGTGCCACCGAACTTGTCGCCGCATCCGCTCGCCGCATGGGGAAAATGACGGGTGCGGGGCTGGCCGGACTCGGCAAAGGTGGCGCGGCGGCACTTGGCAAGGGATTTGATGTCGCCGCCATTGGCCTCAAAGTGGGCATAGGTGCGGCATTGGCGGGTGGTGCCGCCGCGATGGGCGTCGGCGTGAAGGCTGTCACATCGGCAGCCAACTTTGAGCAGACCAAGGTAGCGTTCACATATAACTATTTCATCTCGGACGGGTCGATGTGGAAGGGACTCGGCACTGTGCTGTTAGGACTGGCGGCAAGTTTCGGGCTCGCCATTTTGAACGCGTTTGAAATGCCCATCGCCTATCTGAAAGCGGGCATCGAATGGTGCGTCGCCTGGATGTTGAAGGGGCTCGCCAAAGTCCCCGGCATGTCCAGGCTGATGGGATTCGAGTCTCAGGACGTGAACACCAACTTTGGTGACATCCTCAAGTCCAACAAGGCAGAGGGCGGTTCGTTGTTCGGTGTGAAATACAAGGACTTGCAGCAGGAGAACAACCGCCTGATTGCCTCCGGTGGTGAGGGCTTGGGGAAAAGCGCCGCCGAAGCCGCCCGCAAGGCCGGGGAATTCGGATTCACCGACACGTTCGACACAACCGGCCTGAAGGATAACATGAACAAGGTCATCCAGTCTATCAGGGACTCGATGCCAAAGCCAGAGGAAGTGAAACAGGCAGCCAAGGCCGTCACCAAAACAGGCGACACCGGAAAGCTGCCAGATCAAACCAGCCGCCTTGACCCCATCGTCA
>JBAXOF010000359.1:0-3770 GCA_037133375.1 Verrucomicrobiota bacterium
TGGAATAGATCGCCATGTTGCCGACCAGTTCCCTGACAAATCCGCTGTTCTTATGAAGGTAGCGCGACTTGCGGACCAACTCGGTGCGAACTCCTGGCGTCAGATCGTTGCGGGCGTCGGTGGGTAAGGCGCCAGGCACGGAGCCACGGCGGGGCGACCAGTTGGCTGACTCAAAGGGAGAACCCCACGCCTTGGGAACAAGGATTGGGGGCAGCAAACGCAGGGCGACGTGTTTGAACCGGTTCATTTTGGGAGATGGCCGTCGATGAATGAAGTGGCCGCGATGCGGGGTCTGCCGTATGTGGCCGGGTCAAGGATGCGCAACGCGTGGCCGCATTCATCAAGAACCTCCGCGACGGACATGGTGAACTGCTTGGAGACTGAAGTGTCCGCATCATTCCAGTTCATGATCGTCTTGCCCTCCAACAACAATTCCTTGGCGCGGCGCTGGATGGCAAGCACCTCCGCAACAGTGAATCCGGTGATAAAAAGTCCGCGTGCCATGATTTATGTCCAATTCCACTTGCCGTTCTTCACGCGTTGGCGGGCTTCGGCCAGCGTGCAACCGGTTTTGATCTGGATGTGTGGGGTGTCCTGAAAACTTGTCCAATGACCGCCCCACTCAAGGCCGAGCGATTCGGCGATCTTGCCGCATTTTTCCATCAGCGGGCTTTCCCATTGCGGCTGGCCAGTGGAATCGAAAACCACGAAATCCCAACACACGCCGAAATTGTGCCACGAGTAACCGGCTGGGGCGTTGGTGACTTTTGGTCCCGCCGTGGTGCGGCCCTTGGCATACAGCACCGCCTGTTCGTCATAGGTGCGGGTGCCGCAGATCACCTTCACGTTGATGCCGGCCTCCAGGCACTTGAGCAACCACTCGCGGGCTTTGGTTTGCGCGGCTGGAATCAGCGTGGCGATGTTGGCCGCAGATCGTGGGTCGATCTCCATGGCTTACTTGGAGGTGCGGGGTTCGATCACGATTTCAATGCGGCCTTCGGGGGTGAGCGTGATCCGCCCGTCCTTGTTGGCGACGGTGCCATTGACCGGCGGAAGCGTGGTGCAAGCGGGCAGCAGCAGTGACATGACGACGAGTAGGATTGCAGTTTTCATGGTTCCCCGTCCGGGGTGTCAACCGGCTCAGCACCCACCACCTCACGTCCGATGATCTTGAGCATGGTGGCGGCGGTGACTTGCATTGCCTCGCAGTCAAACAGATGCTGCGGTCTTGATCCGATCCGTTCCCACAGCCACTTGCCGCCCTTCTTGATCCGGTGTTCGCCCTCCATTTGGGCCAGGTAATCGTCGTCGATGTCATCGGGCACTTCCCACACCGGGCCGTTGTCGCGGTCCTGATTGCGGCGCAGGCGGGCGAGCGTGTCCTTGATGTTGAGGTTGGACCAATAGAACACCGAGCAACTCTGCCCCCTGCCTAACACAACCTTGCGGCGCGGCGAATAGAACCGCTCCACGGATCTCCGGCCTTTGACCTTGTGGGTGAACGTCGCCCGCTTGTCCCCCATGAGGGCGGTCCATCCGTGCGCGGCGCATTCCCGATACACGTCGTAGGTGGCGTATCCGGCATCAATGAAGACGAGGTTCGGATGGATGTTGAACCGTTCTTGAACGGCCTGCACATCGGTATAGGTGAAAACCTTTTCGTTCCAGATCAGGCGGCTTGATCCGTCCTCGGCCCATGCGCGGACGACGAGGAACAAGTGATCCAACTGGCAATCGACCGTGAGGATGCGCAACGGGCACACGGACGGATCACCGGCTGGAATGATGCGCCCTGCCGCATCGACGCCCGCCTCGCCGTCCCATATTTCCCCCTTGAGATAGCCGCCCGGCACGATCTCCAACTTGTAGTCCTCAAGATACTCGCGCCATGCCAACGCCAGTCGTTTTTGATAGAACTGCTGGATGAGCGACACATCACCACGGCGGGCGGCTGCCTTGGCGCGAAGATATAACTCCGCCAGACGCCCCCAGCTCATCGCGCACAGGGCATTCCAGTGGAATCCGGCATTTTCCTTCGGTGCGTTCGGGTTGTTAATGACATATTTCCCGCTGACGTTGAGTTCGCGGCGCGTCCGGTCGGAGTCCTCAAAATAGTGATTGCAGGACGCGCAGCGCATGATGGTGGTCTCGCGGACACGTTGGAAATTCCACTCACCGTCCTCGTTGCGGGCGTCCTTGCTCCATTCGACCTGTTCCCATTTCCACGGCTGGCGCTGGTGGCAGTGCGGGCACGCGAATGTCCACTCACGCATGTCGGTTGATTCATATTTGCGGTGGGTGTCATCGTCATCCTCGCCACCCTGGCTCATGAACAGGCACTTGCCTAACCAACCGAACGCGGTGACCCGCGCCTCCGCTTCCGCCATGTGCCCCGTAGGCCATCTCCAGGTTTCATCGCCCAAGAGCCAGCGGATCGAACGTCGCTGGAGGTTGGTCTTGTTGTGGGCACCCAGCACCCAAAGCGTCATGCCGTTGGCAAAATGCATAGTCGCCAAGCGTCGCTTGTGCCTGTTAGCCGGATAGAGGGCGCGGACGGGCGGGCACTCGTCGAAGAGTTTTTGCAGGCGGCTTTCGCTCTGGTCTTTCGCATCGTCGTCGGTCTGGTCGAGCCAAAGTGTCGGGCCGGGCAGGTTGGCGATGATATAGGCGATGCCGAGTTCGCCGACACTTGTTTTCCCGCTCTGGATCGCCGCGATGATGCTCACGATGCGGATTTTCGGATCGACCAGGGCTTCCATCGGTTCGCGCATCCACGGCGAGTTGCCCGAGCGGAAACGACCTGGAATCGGCGAATAGGGAATCGAGGTGATATGATCCTCGCACCATGCCCACGGGGGGCGACGGTCTGGCGGACGCCAGGCATCACGCCAAATCCGTTCGAGCTTCTTGCGGGCTGGTTCGATGGTCTTCATGGTTCCTGATGGAGAATGGACAACACCTCGTCGATGGCGCGGCGGGATTCCTCCTGAATGCCGGTGGCGTCGAGACCCGACAGGATTGGCGGCAATTCCTGCTCGAATTTCTTGCGGAGCATCGACGTTGCCTGCGCCACGAACTCGGTCCACGTCTGCCGCACTTCCTCGACCGACACATACTCGCCGCGACGGATGCCAAGCCGCAGTTCACGTTCCTCCACTTCTGCCAGCAGCTTGCGGGCCTTGAGCGATGTTTCGATGTCGGCGGCATCCTGTGTTGCGGGCTCACCACCCTTCAAATCGTTGCGGCGCATGAACTCACGCCACGCCGCCACATCATGCAACCCGTTGGCAGCGGCTTTCGGCGAGTCCTTGCGCTTGTTCCATGCATACAACGATTGACGGGCGACCCCGAGCGCGGCGGCAAGTTCCACATAACTGGCTGCCGTGGCGGGGGCGGCCCCGGTGCCGGTGGCCATCGTTTGCAGCATCGACCGTTCGGTGCGCGTCAGTTTGCCGCCCTTTTGCACGCGACCGACAAGGTTCGCAAAGTCGCGGGTTAGCAGTTTTTTGGCAATGTCAGGCGCAACGGCATCCATCTGTTACGGGCGGAGGCGTCAACCGGTGAAGTTGACTCCCTGCACCAGGCCATGAGCATCCCCGTGCATTGCGCCCACACCCGCCTGGTTGATCCCAACACGCTGAAACCCAACCCGGTCAATCCGAACCGCCACAGCGCCCACCAGATCCAGCTTCTTGCCTCGATCATCCAGGAACAGGGCTGGCGCAACCCGGTCACCGTCTCGAAGCGCTCGGGCCTGATCGTCCGCGGTC
>JBAXOF010000360.1:0-3721 GCA_037133375.1 Verrucomicrobiota bacterium
TCCCTCGTGGCGCTGCGTTACGATCAATGGAAGTTGGTGTTCCAAGAGCAGCGCGCCAAGGGCTTTGATGCCTGGCAGGAGCCATTCGTGCCGCTTCGCGTGCCGAAGCTTTTCAACCTCCGCACCGATCCGTTCGAGGAGGGCGACCATATCGGCATGGACTACAAGCATTGGCGGATCGACCGGATCTTCCTGCTGGTGCCGGCACAGGAATATGTCGGGAAATACATCTCTACCTTCAAGGAGTTCCCGCCGAGCCAGAAGGCCGGCAGCTTTTCGCTCGATCAAGTGCTGGATAAACTCACGGAGGCGGGCACCAGCGGCCAATAACCACGCTAACCAACCAGCTAACTCAGTCTACCGGGCCGCACCTGTTCCATCCGGGTGCGGCACACTTCTCTATCTAAACTACCCCAAACATGAGAACACTCTCCCGCCGCGAATTTATCGCCACATCTGCCGTCGCCAGTGCCACGCTTTGCATGACCGGAAAGCTCTCCGCCGCCGAGCCCGGCAAGAAGACCTTTACCATCCTGCACACCAACGATCTGCACTCGAATTTCATCGGCATGGCACCCGCCACCGATTACTCGCCGTTCGAACTCAACAACGACACCACGCGTGGCGGCTATGCGCGGCTGTTTGAACAGCAGCAACCGGTGACGCCGGTATTTGTCGTGCTGCTGGCATTCTGGCTGGCCATGTTGTTTCTGAGCTTCGGCCTGTTCGCGCCGCGCAACGCAACCGTCTCAGCCGTGCTGCTGGTCTGCGCGTTTTCGGTGTCGTCCGCCGTGTTCCTCATTCTTGAGATGAGCCACCCGCTCGACGGCTTCATCAAGGTGTCCAGCGCGCCGCTGCTCAAGGCGCTGGAATTGATCGGCCACTGAAACCACTCCACCACTCCACCACTCCACCACTCCACCACTCCACCACTCCACCACTCCACCCAAATTCCAAGCCATGAAATACAAACCAATATTCAGCGACTGGTTTCTGTTCACAGTCACGGCAGCGATGTTAGCCGCGGCACCGGTCCACGCCCAGCAAATCACCGGCACGCCCGGTTCACCCAGCGCCACGACCTCCATCGATGGCAAGCAACTCCCTGCGTCTGATCCGAAATTCGGCGGGGTCATCAAGGACGGCTCCCTGCAATCCAAAGCTTGGTGGGCACCGCGCATCGTACCACCCAAGGGCGCGCCCAACGTCCTGCTTATCATCACCGATGACGCCGGGTTCGGCGTGCCGGGCACCTTCGGCGGCGTCATCCCGACGCCCACGATGGATCGCCTCGCGAAGAACGGCCTGCGCTATAATAACATCCACTCCACCGCGCTGTGTTCACCGACCCGCGCCGCGCTCATCACCGGGCGCAACCATCACTCGGCCGGCTTCGGGGTGGTCTCCGAGCAATCCACGGGCTTCCCCGGCTACAACAGCATCATTGGCAAGGACAAGGCCACCATTGGCCGCATGTTGTTAGATAATGGCTATGCCACTTCGTGGTTCGGTAAGAATCACAACACGCCGTCGTTCGCTGCCAGCCAGGTCGGGCCGTTCGACCAATGGCCGACCGGTATGGGCTTCGAGTATTTCTACGGCTTCAATGGCGGCGATGCCAACCAGTGGCAACCGAATCTGTTCCGCAACACGACACAGATCTATCCGTTCGAGGGCAAGCCGGGCTGGAACCTGGTCACCGGCATGGCCGACGACGCCATTGATTACCTAAGCCGCATCAACCAGACGGCGCCCACCAAACCGTTTTTCGTGAAATACGCACCCGGAGCCACGCACGCACCGCATCATCCAACCAAGGAATGGGTGGATAAGATCAGTGCGATGCATCTGTTCGACGGGGGCTGGAACAAGCTCCGTGAAACCATCTTTGCCAATCAGAAGAAGCTTGGAGTCATCCCGCAGGACACCCAACTGGAGCCATGGCCCACAAAGATCCTCAAGAACTGGGACGACTGCACGCCTGAGGAAAAGAAGCTCTTCATCAAGCAGGTGGAAGTCTTCGCCGCCTATGAGGCATACAATGACTACGAGATCGGCCGGGTCATCCAGTCCATCGAGGACATGGGCAAGCTCGACAACACGCTCATCATCTATATCAACGGCGACAACGGCACCAGCGCCGAAGGCGGCCCGATGGGCACGCCTAACGAGGTCGCGTGGTTCAATGGCGTCAACGAGATGCCGATCGAGGTACAGATGAAGTTTTACGACGTCTGGGGCACGGAACAGACCTATAACCACATGTCGGCCGGCTGGTCGTGGGCCTTTGACACGCCCTTCACCTGGTTCAAACAAAACGCCTCGAAGCTCGGCGGCATCCGCCAGTGCATGACCGTCTCCTGGCCGGAGCGCATCAAGGATACCGGCACCCTCCGCGAGCAGTTCATGCACGTCATCGACGTGGTGCCCACCATCCTCGAGGCGGCCGGCATCAAGGCGCCCGAAATGGTGGACGGCATCAAGCAGGCACCGATCGAGGGCACCAGCTTCGCCAACACCTTCGACGCGAAGAACGCCAAGGAACCATCCAAGCACAAGACCCAATACTTCGAGATGATGGGCCAGTGGGCGCTCTATCACGATGGCTGGCTGCTCAGCACCGAGGTGAACCGCGCGCCGTGGCAGGCCTTCGGCCCCGCCAATCCCGATCCGCTCAACAATCAGAAGCTCGAACTCTACGACCTGAGCAAGGACTTCAGCCAATCGCAGAACATCGTCGCCAAATTCCCCGACAAAGTGAAGGAGATGAAGGCGATGTTCATCGCGGAAGCGAAGAAATACCAGGTCTTCCCGATGGACGCCTCGGTGGCAGCCCGCATCGTCGCCCCGCGGCCTAACATCACCGCCGGCCGCACCGAGTTCGTCTATACCAAGCCAATGGTCGGTCTGCCGCAAGGCGATTCGCCGATGTTGCTCGACGCCTCTTACACCATCACGGCGGAGCTCACGGTCCCTGAAGGTGGCGCGGAAGGCATGATCCTGACTTCCGGCGGACGATTCGCCGGCTACGGCTTCTATCTGCTCAAAGGCAAGCCGGTGTTCCTCTGGAACCTCGTTGATCTTGAACGTATCAAGTGGGAAGGCCCGGACGCACTCACCCCCGGCAAACACAGCGTCGAGTTCGACTTCAAGTATGACGGCCTGGGTCTGGGCACGCTCGCCTTCAACAACATGAGCGGCCTCGGCCGCCCCGGCACCGGCACCCTCAAGGTGGACGGCAAGGTCGTGGACACCAAGACCATGCCCAAGACTCTGCCCATGATCCTCCAATGGGACGAATCCTTCGACATCGGCTCCGACACGCTCACCGGCGTGAACGACGCCGACTACAAGCCGCCGTTCACTCTAACAGCCAAACTTGACAAGCTGACGATCAAAGTGGACCGCCCGATACTCTCCCCCGAGGACCTCAAGAAACTCGAGGAGGGAATGAAGGGGGCCTCCGACGCGAAGTAAGTCAGCCAAGTAATTCGTTTCGATCATGAACCGCGCGGGCCGCTGCGCACAGAAGCGGCCCGCGAATTCACCGGCGATCCCATCAAGCCCAATGCCGGGGGCCTGAATGACAGTCCTAACCTGAGGCATGCGTTATAGGCGCGGCCCGGGTGGTGCCCGACTCCGGCGCGTGCCATTTCAAAGAGCTGCTGTTACTATTCAGGTCTCCCGGGTGGCTGCTTTTCAAAGATATTTCGGAAATCCT
>JBAXOF010000361.1:0-3695 GCA_037133375.1 Verrucomicrobiota bacterium
GTGAACGCATCGACGTTGCAATACGTGCATCCGCCATAGCCCTTGCTGCCATCGCGGTTGGGGCAACTCAAGCCGGCATCGACAATAACCTTGAAGACACGCTGACCCGCAAATTTTTCCCGCAGATAGGCACCGTATGAGTTGTAGCCCTTGCTGGGTGAATGGCCGGGACTGCCCATGAGGGAAGCGGTGTCTATTCGTGGTCCTCGCTGGCTACGCTAACAGACTGGGCGGGGCTGGGCGGGGCGTTGCCAAGGCTGGGTAGCACCCGCCGGATGAGCTTCTTGAAGCCGGAGTCAGCGGCTTCCAAGTCGGCCTCTGCCTGGCGGAAAGCCTTTTCCCAGGCTGCGGCAAATCCCGGTGCTTGCTCGCGCAGGGTGCGGATGGCGGCTTCGTGGATTTGGAGAAGCCGCTGTTCGGCGCGGCCGGGTTTTTGTTGGAGCGCGGCGATGTTGACGCGGAGGTTTTCGTTCTGGCGGCGCAGCGACTCAAGTTCGGTGTTGATGGTTTCGTTGCCGGACGCGTTGATTTTGAGTTGGGTATTGAGGTGGCCCTGGAGTTCGCGCAGTTCGGTCTCCACGCGCTTGAGTTCACGGGCGGCGTGGCGGCGGGCGGTGAAGCCGGATTTCAAGCTAAAGCCGGCGACGAGCAACCCGAGCAACAGGCCCCACACAAAGTGGTTTTGGAGGGCTGATTGGAGGAATTCCATGGTTAGGATGAAGTTTGCGTCAAGCCATCCACCGGATCACCGCGTCAGCAAAGCCGGAGCAGCTCACCTCGGTGGCATCGTCCATCAGGCGGGCAAAGTCGTAAGTCACGGTCTTGTCTGCAATGGCGCCGTTGATGCCTTTAATGATGAGATCGGCGGCGGCGGTCCATCCGAGATAGCGCAACATCATTTCCCCGGAGAGAATGACCGAGCCCGGGTTGACCTTGTCGAGGTTGGCGTATTTGGGAGCGGTGCCGTGGGTGGCCTCGAATATCGCATGACCTGTTAGGTAGTTGATATTACCGCCGGGCGCGATGCCGATGCCACCCACACAGGCGGCCAAGGCGTCGGAGATGTAATCGCCGTTGAGGTTGAGAGTGGCCACCACGCTGTATTCGGCGGGGCGGGTGAGGAGTTGTTGGAGGAAAGCATCCGCGATGACGTCCTTGATGATGAGGCCGGCTCCCGGCTTGCCCTGGGGGATGACGCACCACGGGCCGCCATCGAGTTCGATCGCGCCGTATTCTTCTTTGGCGAGTTCATACCCCCAGTCGCGGAAGGCACCCTCGGTGAATTTCATGATGTTGCCCTTATGGACCAAGGTGAGCGAGGGTTTGCCCTCGGCGATGGCAAAGTCGAGAGCCGCACGGACCAACCGCTTGGTGCCGTCCTCAGAGACGGGCTTGATGCCGAAGCCTGCCGATTTCGGAAAACGGACTTTTTCGTAGGCTTTGGGAAACGCTTTCTTGAGGAATTTGCGGAATTCCCTGGCGTCTTCGGTCCCCTCTTGGAATTCGATGCCGGCGTATATGTCCTCGGTGTTTTCGCGGAAAATCACCATGTCAGTGAGGTCGGGGCGCTTGATCGGACTGGGCACCCCGGTGAACCAACGCACCGGGCGCAGGCACACATAGAGATCCAGAATTTGCCGCAAGGCCACATTGAGCGAACGAATGCCGCCACCCACCGGCGTGGTGAGTGGCCCTTTGATGCCCACCAGATACTCGCGAAAGGCGGTGAGGGTGTCTTCCGGCAGCCACGCCTTGCCCGGATCCTTGTCCTTGTCCTTGAACATTTCGTAGGACTTTTCACCGGCGTGAACTTCAAACCACGCGATTTTCTTGTCGCCCCCGTAGGCCTTTTCTACTGCGGCATCAAACACCCGTTGGGATGCCCGCCAAATGTCCGGACCGGTGCCATCCCCCTCAATGAAAGGAATGATCGGATTGCCGGGAACCTTGAGTTTACCGTTCTTGATAGTGATTTTGGAACCGGCGGGCGGGGTGACATTGTCGTAGGAAGCCATGGTAAAGGGCGCAATCGGCGCGCGCACAATCAAGCAGACGAGGCCCGCTCCGTCAAACCAAAGGCGACACAATTTTCTTTCCATTAGGCAAACTGCGGCCATGCTGCGGCTCGTGACATCTGATTATTTAGTCATCGGTGCCGGTGTGGCCGGACTGTCGTTTGCCCTGCGAGCTGCCTGCCATGGCTCGGTTACGGTGTTGATGAAAGGCAATGCCTACGAATCCAACACTGCGTGGGCGCAGGGCGGCATCGCGGCCGTGATGCCGGACAAACTTTGTTTTGAGGGGGATTGCGTCGAGAGCCACGTGGCCGACACCCTGGATGCGGGTGGCGGCCTGTGCCATGAGGCCGCGGTGCGCACGATCACCGGTGAGGGTGCGGCCACCATCGAGGATTTGATGGGATACGGCGTGGTTTTCGACAAGGCGGGCGAGCGCTTCCAGCTCGGCAAAGAGGGCGGTCACTCGTATCGGCGGGTGTTGCACACGCGTGACACCACCGGTCTGGAAATCGCCAGGGCCCTCATTGAAACCGCCCGTCGCACCCCTAACATCACACTGCTGGAACATCACTTCGCCATCGATCTGATCACCTCCTCAAAGCTCGGCGCGGTGGCCGATGACCGGGTGCTCGGGGCCTATGTGTTAGATTCGCGGACCAATGAAGTGCGGATTTTTCGCTCGGATCGCGTGGTGCTCGCGGCCGGCGGTTGCGGCAAAGTCTATCTCTACACCACCAATCCGGATTCCGCCACCGGCGACGGGGTGGCCCTCGCCTGGCGCGCCGGGGCTTCCATCGCCAACATGGAATTCATCCAGTTTCATCCGACCTGTTTTTACAACCCGAGCGCGACCGGGCCGGAGGCGCGGTCGTTTTTGGTAAGCGAGGCGGTGCGAGGGGAGGGGGGCATTTTGATCAATGGCAAGGGGGATGATTTCACCAAGAGCAGCGATCCGCGCGCTTCGCTCGCCCCGCGTGACATCGTGGCCCGCGCGATCGACCGCGAACTCAAGCGCACCGGTGCCGACTGCGTCTATCTGGATATCACCCACAAGCCCAAGGGGTTCATGCGTGAACGCTTTCCCTATATCTATGAGAACCTGCTGAAATACGGGCTCGATTGCGAAACCCAACCGATTCCGGTGGTGCCGGCCGCTCACTATCAATGCGGCGGGGTGGTCACCGATGTGAAAGGCAGAACCGGCATCGCCGGACTCTATGCCATCGGCGAAGTCGCCTGCACCGGCCTCCATGGGGCCAATCGCCTGGCCTCCAATTCATTGTTAGAAGGCAATGTCATGGCGCGCCTGGCCATCGCCGACATGCTGCGGCGCTTCGCCCCCGGCAAACGCCCCCCGGCACCACCTGCCATCCCCGAATGGGAGCCCGGCAACACCGCCGAGCCCGATGAATTGGTCGTCATCTATCACAATTGGGATGAGATTCGCCGCTTGATGTGGGACTACGTTTCCATCGTCCGCACCGATAACCGCTTACGTCGCGCCGCGGCCCGCCTGCGGAATTTGGGCAAGGAAGTGCGCGAGTTCTATTGGGGCCACCGCGTCAACGCCGACATTCTGGAACTGCGCAACCTGGTCACCGCCGCCAGCCTCATCGTCGATTGCGCGGTGCGCCGCAAGGAATCCCGCGGCCTGCATTACACGCTGGACCACCCGCT
>JBAXOF010000362.1:0-3685 GCA_037133375.1 Verrucomicrobiota bacterium
CGGCGAGATTAAATTTTGGATTTTAGATTTTGGATTTTGGATTGGAAGAGGGCTGCGCGCGGAGCTGGGGCGGTTTATGGAGGAGAGAAAGCGCAACGCGGAGCCGCAGGGGCCGCTGAGAGGAGCGCTGAGGCTGGATTGAGTTGGAGAATGATTTGGAATGGGTGCCGTGCTGGGAGGCTACGACTTCAGCGTTTAGCTCAGCGCCTTCCGCGGCCTCCGCGTTTCGATTCTATCAAATCAAGTCCCAAAACCACGGAGGTTCCAATCATCGAGAAGAAAAGGGGTTGATCGAAGCCGGATTGCGGTTACGCTGCGGCCGTGACTATAGCCGTCCAAGCCATTTACGAAGCAGGGAAACTCCCGGCAGGCCTGGCACCAGTTTCCAGACAGAAATGCGGGACACGCCTGCCACTGTCGCCGCCTCGTCAAAGGTGGAGCCCTCCGCCAACTTGCGGAGAATGATCCGGTGCCGCCAATCCAATTCCATAAAAAAACTACCCCAAGCGGAAATCCGGTCCATCACGGGCGCGGGTGAGCTCAGGGACGGTGTTGAGCGGGGTTGTTAGGAAAATGTTGGGAAATTTTCACTTTCCGGTCACTTTCCGTTTTTGGGTGCGTTTTAGTGCGTTTTTACGCGTTTTTACGCGTTTTTACGCGTTTTTACGCGTTTTTACGCGTTTTGGCCGCTTTTGTCTAACTACTCCGATTCGCTGCAATCCTTTAATCTACAAGGAAAATAGTGGAGGCGGGGATGGGAATCGAACCCATTAATGGTGGTTTTGCAAACCACTGCCTTACCGGTTGGCTACCCCGCCATGCGCGTTGGCGTGTGGCGGGGACGATTAGGGCAGGGGTAGGCGGGTGTCAAGCCTCGGATTGCAGGATGAGCCGAAAAAGCGCGCACGGCGCGAAATTCTCAAGGAGGGGCGATCTCCGAATCGCCCCACGGAAGAGACGGCGCTTGGGAACCGGAGCGCAGCGGAGATAGCAGTCTGACTGACTTTGGGGGATTCTTCAGGCGAATCGCCGCTCCTTGGAGTCAGGCACCGCCGAGCGCGGCATCCAGCGCCGCGAGGGCATAATCGAGTTCGGTGGGGGTGGCGCAGAGTGGCGGCAATAACACGACGGTATCGAGGATCGGGCGGGTGAGCAGGCCGTGGGCGCGGGCGGCGTGGCAAAACGCCTCGCCAAAGCGTTCGCCGGGCGGAAATTTTTGGCCAGCAGGTTGGCGCAATTCGATGCCGGCGATGAACCCGCACTGGCGGATGGCGTGAATCACGGGATGACGGGCTTGCAGGGTGGCTAACCCTTGGCGCAGGTGCTCGATCTTGGCCGGCAGGAGTTTTAGCGTCTGCTCCTGTTCGAACACCTCGAGGCTGGCCAGGGCTGCGGCACAACCTAACGGATTAGCGGTGTAACTATGACCATAGTAGAACGCGTGGTCGGCGGCACCGAGGAAGGCGTCATAGATGGTGCCGGTGGTGAGGGTGGCGGCCAGCGGCAGGTAGCCGCCAGTGAGACCTTTGGCGAGACAGAGGAAATCCGGGACGACGCCTTCCCGCTGGCAGGCAAACAGGCTGCCGGTGCGACCAAAGCCGGTCATGACCTCGTCCAGAATCAGATGGATGCCCTGCTGGTCGCACCATGCGCGGAGTTCGGCCAGCATGCCCGCAGGCCACGGCCGCATCTCATTAACCCCTTGGATCAACGGCTCGATCACCACCCCGGCGAGGCCGGCAAGCATATTGTCAGGCAAGGCGCGCAACTCGTCCATCGAGGCGACGTGTTGCACCGGATAGCCCAGCCCGCGGAAGCGCTCGAAAAACCGTCCCACGCCGCCGAGCGAGGCTGCGCCTAACGTGTCGCCATGGTAGCCGTTGGCAAAGGCGAGGAACCCGCGCCGCGCCGGTGCGCCGGTTTGCAGCCGGTATTGCACGGCCATTTTCAAGGCGACCTCGATGGCGGTGGAGCCGTCGTCAGAGAAAAACGCCCGTTCTAACGAATTGTTAGGAAAGCAGGCGCACAGACGGGTGGCCAACTCTGCGGCACCGGGGTGGGTGAACCCAAGAAACGACGTGTGAGCGACGCGATCGAGTTGCGCGCGGATGGCGGCGACGATGTGCGGGTGGCCGTGGCCGTGGATGTTGGTCCAGATTGAGGAATTGCCATCAAAATAGCGCCTGCCCTCCGAATCCCACAGCCACACGCCCTCGCCGCGCACCAGCAGCAGCGGTTCATGACCCTGGGCACACCATTCCGACTGGCGGGTGAACGGGTGCCAGCAATGGGCCTGATCGGCCTCAATCCAGCGGCGGGTGGTGTCTTGCATCGGGGTCAGCTTATGACGAGTGGACCGTCGGCCGCAACCCCGGAGCGCGCCGGATGTCTGGAAGAGGGTTTGGCAAGATGCCAAACCCTGCCGGCAGGATGCCGGCGCTCCCCGATTCACAGACCGCTGCGCATGACTTCTCCGTTTGCTTGGATCCCCATCACGGCACCTTGCTGCCGGGGACGGCCAGGCGGACACGGTAGAGGCCGGTGCGGCAGGTCATGTAGAGTGCTTTCCAATCGGCGTCGCCGAAGGCGCAGTTGGCGGGTTGTTCAGCCATGCTGAAGGTTCCGAGGTGCTTGCCGGTGGCATCGAACACCATCACGCCCGGCCCGCTGGTGCAATACACATTGCCTGCGGAATCCACCTTCATGCCATCGGGGCCGGGCGTCTTGGCGAAGACCCGGCTGTTGGACAGCGTCCCGTCGGCGGCCACATCGAACGCGCGGATGTGGCCGCCCTCGGTGTCGTTGACATAGAGGATTGTTTCGTCCGGGGTGAACGCCAGTCCGTTAGGTTTGATGAAATCCCTGGCGAGCAAGGTCAGCGACTTGCCATCGGGGGAAATCCGATAGACCCCTTGGAAATCCAATTCCCGCGCGTCCTGTTTCACGCCATAGGGAGGGTCGGTGAAATAGATCGCGCCGTCGCTTCTAACTACCACATCGTTCGGGCTGTTGAGCCGCTTGTTGTCGTAGCGTTCGGCAAGCACGGTGAGGGTGCCGTCGGCTTCGGTGCGGGTGACGCGGCGGGTGGCGTGTTCGCAGGCGATGAGGCGGCCTTGTGTGTCGAGGGTCAGGCCGTTAGAGTTATTGCTGGGGGCGCGGAAGGTGGCGAACTTGCCGGCCTTGAAACTCATAATCTGGTTGGCGGGGATGTCGCTGAAGAGCAATTGGTTGTTGGCGGCAACCCACAGCGGCCCCTCGGTGAACTTGAAATCACCGCCGAGCTTCTCGATCGGTGCGGAGAAATCGAGCGCGACGGCAGTGCCGGCAGTCATGAGGCAGGTGTAGAATAGTTTGATTTTCATAGGGATTGCGATAGATTCGCGGGACCAGTCCTGCTTTTCGAGCATGGTGGAGTGGAAGCGGGGCCTGCATGCACGAAAAGCAGGACTGGCCCCAAACCTTGTAATCTGGCCACGGCCGATTGGTAGAGAAATCGTGCGGCGCCTAAATTTCTCAATCAATCTAATCTGTGGTGAATTCCGCCACCTATTACCCATACAACTTCGGGGTTGGGGCTGAGACCATTTATGAATTGCCGCGCATTTTATGCTTTGGGGTTGCCACGGCGGGCGGCGGCGGCTGGGATCGCGGGCGTCAGCGGGAGAGCCGCTGAACTCTTCGGGAG
>JBAXOF010000363.1:0-3670 GCA_037133375.1 Verrucomicrobiota bacterium
ACCAAGCCCGCCGTGCTGACCGTTCAGGTTGACCTGATGCCCGGCACCCTCAACCGCATGGGCATTGGCGTGGGCTTCACGGGTGAACCCAACACCTACAACGCGACGGTCTATTATGTGGGATTGTCCGTGGACCAGGACGGCACCGTGAAGGAATGGGAAGGGGTTCCGGCCGATCCGCAGAATGCCATCGGCGAGGTCGCATGGTCGGGCATCGACAACGCGGCCTTCTCGCCGGACGACTGGCACACCCTGACCTACACGATCAACACCGCCACCGGGAAGGTTTCCAACGTCAGCCTTTCGGGCAGCAATGCCGACTACTCATCGCTCCATGCCATCGTCAACCCCGGCCTGACCTATGCCAACACCCGGTATGTCACGCCCATGGGCGACGCCCAGTCCGGCAACGGCAACGGCAACATTGACAATTTCCAACTCAGCGCCCCGCTCAGCATCACGCTGGCCGCGGCCCCCAACCTTTTCGCTGAGGACGCGGGCGTGGCCGCCTCCACCGGCACGGTCAGCATTCCCGAGGTGTTGGAAGCCGACCTTGTCATCGCTTTGTCCTCCAGCGACACCACCGAGGCGACAGTGCCCGAATCGGTGACCATCGTCGCGGGCGTGCTAGCGGCAACGTTCCCGATAGATGCGGTGAACGATTCGGAGGCCGACGGTGCCCAAGTGGTCACCCTTACCGCCACGGCGGAGGGTTACGCCGCCGGCGAAGCCCTTCTAACAGTCACTGACTCCGCCAACGGCGGCAGTACCACGCCAGCGCCCGTGGAGCTTGGCAGCCATGCGGCCACGCCGGGTGACTCGCAGGTTATCCTGGCATGGACCGCCTCGACCGGCGCGGCCAGCTACAACGTGAAGCGCTCCACGACGAGCGGTTCGGGTTATGAAACGCTCGGCACGGCATCGGGCACGGGCTACACCGATGTCACGGCGGTCAATGGCACGACCTATTATTATGTCATCACGGCCGTGAACGCCGCGGGTGAGAGCGCGCCGTCCGCTGAAATCGTTGCGACGCCCGCAGCCCTCACCGACACGCCGTCTTTTGGTCCCGGCACCCTCATTCTCGCCGATAGGTTTGGTGGCAACAATGGCGACAGCCTGGACGGCCGCATCCCCGACGGGGCCAACCTGCCCGGCCGCACGTGGCAACAGAACGGCGGCTATTTCGGGCGCTGCGACATCCAGGCCAACACCCTGAATGTCAGAAGCATGGACGGCGAGGCCTATGACCTGTCATCCAACGAAGCCTACACCAAGCCCTCCGTGCTCATCATCCGGGCCACCCTCAAGCCCGGCACTCTCAACCGCATGGGTGTGGGCGCGGGCTTCACCGATTCCACCAACACCGGCAACTCAACCTATTATTTCAGCGGGTTGTCGTTGGATGAAAACGGCACCGTGAAGGAATGGAACGGGATTCCCGGCGATCCGCAAACCCCCATCAGGCAGGTCGAGTGGTCGGGCATCGACAACGCGGCCTTCTCACCGGACGATTGGCATACCCTGACCTACACGGTCAACACCTTTACCGGCAGGATTTCCAACGTCAGCCTTTCGGGCAGCAACGCCGACTATTCGCCGCTGTGTTCCATCTATAACGAGGGCGTGACCGAGCCGCGCTTGCTCTTCACCACCTTCATGGGAGACGCCCAGTCCGGCAACGGCAACGGCAACGTCGACAACTTCCTGCTCTTCGCGCCGACCATCACCCCGAGTGCCGACCCGTATGCGGACTGGATCGCCGGGTTCGATTTCACGGCCTTCACCAACCCGGACCTAACAGCGACCGGCAATCCCTCCGGCGACGGTTTGTCCAACCAGTTGAAATTCGCCTACGGTCTCGATCCATCCCATGCGGAGGATTTCTCCAACGGACTCACCCGCGAAGTCTGGGAAAATTTCGCGGGCACACGCGTGGCCGACCTCACCGCCAGCCGCCGCTTCCACCTGGGTCCCGATGACCGCGAACAAGTCGCCGGCGTCAATGAAAACGGGATGGGCGGCAATTACGCGGCCCGCTACCGCGGCTTCGTCACGGCCCCGGCCACCGGCACCTATCACTTCTGGATTTCCGCAGACGACGAGGCCGAACTCTGGCTCGCCGACGGCACAGTTAGAAAGACCGTCAACGGCCAGACCGTGGCCCTGACCAACCGCTTCGGCAAACTGCGCATCGCCACCGTTCAGGACTCGGTGCTTGATCCGGTCGTGTTCCAGGATTTTGACAAATACCCGTCCCAGCAGAGCCGGGCGATCCAACTCACGGCCGGCCAGAAATACTATTTCGAGGTCTTGCACAAGCAGGGCGGATACTCCGACCATGTGTCGGTTGCCTGGCAGACACCAAATGCCGCCCGCCAAATCATCCCCGCCAGCGCCTTCAATGCGGACTTCACTGAGGCCGCGGACCTCGACTCGGATGGGCTGCCCGATTCATGGGAGCTACAGGTCGGTCTCAACCCCGCCGACAACGGACTCATCGATCCGCGCGACGGTGAGAACGCGGACTGGGATGGCGATGGCATCTCGAACCTAACCGAGTATCAACTGGGTTCAAATCCCAAATCCGATGATTCCGGCAGGAATCTGTTAGCCACCACCTATGCCACCCTGCCGCCGCAAAATTATGTCAGCACGACGGATCATTGGAACCGGGACGCTTCGGGCAGCCTGACAGCCGTCGAGCGCCGTGGCGAAATCTCCTATAACTTCACCGTGGCCGCCGGTGACGCCGGCGTCTATGAAATCGTTCTCGGTGGCGGTGCCGCCGGAATCCCGCGTCCCGTGGAAAAACTCCCGCTGGTCTTTTCCATCAACGGCAACCGCATCGGCGCGGCGGTCCTGACAAGCCTCAACGGCGGCACTTCCTCCGTGGCGCTGCTCACCCCGTGGCTGCCCAAGGGCGATTACACGCTGACCATCCTTCACGACAATTACCGCACGGCCCTGCAACTTCGCATTGATTCACTCATCATCCGCACCCTGGCCGGTTCCGATGTCAATGCCAACGGCCGCCCGGACTGGCTTGACCAGCGCCTCGCCGCCGACAACCGACTCACCCGCATTCCCGCCTCCTCGCTCACCTCTCCGCTCTGCATTGAAGGCATCGCCGCCCAAGGCGTCAACCGGCAGGGCCATACCAGCAGCATTCCCGGCCTTTCCCTCAAGGTGAACGACGAACCGCTCACTCCCAAGGAATCCATCGATTCCTCGTTCTACGCCAATGTGCCTCTATCGGAAAGCGCGCCCACCACCGTCACCGCCTCCTTCCAATCCGGTGCCGTGACCGAATCCCACGAGATCACCTGGGCGCCCGTCAACCTTCGCGTCCATCAGGTTCTCCACATCCGCAAGGACGACTCCCTGCGCCTTGACGCGTGGGTCGATGGAGCCACCGGGCCGCCCAAGACCTTCACCGTCACCATGGACGGCACCCTTCTTGCCGACCCGGCGGGCAACACCACCCATACCTCGGGCCAGCCATTCACCGCCACCTTCGCTACCGCGGGCACTTACACCCTCGTCACCAATTATTCCAACAGGCTGCCGCGCACCACCGTTGTCCATGTTCATCGTGCCAATTTCGGCCCCGACTTCAGCGTGCGCGCCAATGCACCGCGCGAGTGGTTTCCGCCGGCCCTCAGCCCCA
>JBAXOF010000364.1:0-3662 GCA_037133375.1 Verrucomicrobiota bacterium
CCGATCCTGGCCGTGGCGGCATGCGCGTTGGCCTCGGCGCTGCGAATGTCGGGCCGGCGCCGCAACAGGTCGGAGGGCATGCCGGTGGGCACCGCAGCGGAAGCGGTGGGCACCGGGCCGACCTCTGACAACTCGGCCACCAAATCCGCAGGCGGGCGGCCGAGCAAGACGGCGATGGCGTGGGCGGATTGCCTGGCGGAGGTTTCCAGGCGCGGGATTTGGGCCTGGGTGTTAGAAACCAAGGCGTTGGAGTTGACCACATCGAGTTCGCTGGCGAAGCCGGCGTCGCGGCGTTCCTGGGTGATCTGCGCGCTGTGTTGTTGGCTGGCGAGGTTGCGCCGCGCAACGTTGATTTGGTCCTGCACGGAACGCAGCTGGCAATATGTTAGAGCAACCTCCGCCGCCATGCTCAAGCGTGCGCCATCGAGGTCGGCCGCCGCGGCGGCGACGCGTGCGCCTGCGGATTCAAGGTTGCGGCGGTTGCCGCCGAACAGATCGACTTCCCAGGCGGCTGCCAGCCCGCCGCGATAGCTGCGGCTGCTGCCCGAGCCGGGGCCCGAGCCGCCGACGTCGTTGGCCTGGCCGCTGCCCGCGGCGCTGAGCCATGGCCAGAATGGGGCGGCGGCACTTTGCCGCTGCGCGCGGGCCTGGCTGAGACGGGCGACAGCGATTTTCACATCGAGGTTGGCATCGACCGCCTGCCCTATGAGTGCGTTGAGTTTGGCATCATGGAACTTCCGCCACCAGTGGACGAGCGCGGCGGGCGCGGCGGGCGCGGCGGGTTTCTTGGCAAAGCTCCACGTGGCTGGCAGCATTCCGTTAGGTTGGTGGAAATCCGGTCCCACCGCGCAGGCGGTGAGAAAAAGTCCGAGCAGCGGCAAGACTAATTTAATAGATAACATAAACGGGAAGGGGTGATCATTCATAGCGGAGCGCTTCGATCGGATCGAGGCGCGAGGCTTTCCAGGCGGGGTAGAAACCGAAGATGATGCCCACCGAAGCGGACACCACCACCGAGGCGATGATCGCTTCCAGCGAAGGCAGCGTGGGCCAATGCAGGAGCTTGGCAACCAGATAGGAGGTGCCGCGGCCGAGGGCGATGCCCATGGCTCCGCCGGCCAGACACAACATCACCGACTCTGTTAGAAACTGGCGCAGAATATCCATGCCTCGGGCGCCCACCGCCATGCGCAGGCCGATTTCCTTGGTGCGCTCGGTCACTGACACCAGCATGATGTTCATGATGCCCACGCCGCCGACGATGAGCGAAATCATGGCCACCACCAGCAACAGATTGGTCATCATCACGGTGGTGGATGACAGGGCTTTGGCGATCTCCGCCATGTTGCGGATATTGAAATCGTCCACTTCCCCCTCACCGATGTGGTGGCGCTCATGGAGCAAGCTGGTGATTTCGGTGATGGCTTCGGCGGTTTCGTTGGCGCTAGTGGCCGACACCGTGATTTGATCCACTGTGATCATGCGCACCGGCGTCGGGCTGTTCTTGGTTTGAATGGCCGAACGGGTGGCGTAGGTCCCCCGCGAGGCGCCGGGAAAGAGTTGGCCGCGCGGGGTGGCGGCGGTGGTGCCGGCGGTGGTGGCGACCGTGGCAGTGTTGGCGGTGGTCGCGCCGGACACCCGGAACTTGATGGTCGTCCAAGGCGCGATAAGCACGTCATCCTGATCGCGGCCCATCATGTTAGCCCCTTTTTTTGCCAGCACGCCGACCACCCGCAGAGCGACGTTTTGCAAGCGCACTTCCTGGCCGATTGGCGACTGGCCTTGGAACAACTCGCGCACTAGCGATTGGCCAACGAGACAGACGCGGGCGGCGTTGCGCACGTCCCGCTCGTCAAACGCCGCGCCTTCGGTTAGCGGCCACTCGCGCACCTTGAGAAAATCCGGGGTGGTGCCGAGGATTTCGTTAGGCACCCAATTTTTGTTGCCGCAGATGACCGGGGCATTTTTGGAGCGGACCACGGCGGCGGTGTCGCGGACTGATGGGCATTCGCGCTGGATGGCCTCACTGTCATCGGGCGTGAGGGTCATGGTGCTGCCGGCGCCGAAGGACACCCCGCCGCTGGCGGCCGCGCCGGGAAAGATCATCAAGGTGTTGGCACCCATGCTGGCGATGGTTTTCTGGATGGACGCCGACGAGCCGTTGCCGATCTCCATCATGGCAATGACCGCGCCCACGCCGATGACGATGCCAAGGGTGGTCAGTGCCGAGCGCATCACGTTGCGGCGCAGCGCTGTTAGGGAAGCCAGCAGAATCCGCAGGGTTTTCATGGGCTGCTTGGCACGGTCGTTTCATCCGCTTCAATCAAGCCGTCCGCCATGCGGATCACCCGTTTGCAACTGGCCGCCACCTTCGGATCGTGGGTGACGATGAGGATGGTGATGCCATCCTGCTCATTGAGTTGTTTGAAGAGCGCCAGCACCTCGCGGGTGGTTTGGGAATCGAGATTGCCGGTCGGTTCGTCGGCGAGCAGCAGCGGGGGTTGGTTGATGAGCGCGCGGGCCAGGGCCACCCGTTGTTGTTGGCCACCGGAAAGTTGGGACGGTTGGTGATCCATGCGGTCGGCCAACCCCACCCGCACCAACATGTCTGTGGCGCGCTGTTTGGCATCCCGTTGGGAAATGTATTTCCGGCCATACAGCAACGGCATCATCACCTGCGCCTGCGCCATGGTGCGCGGCAATAAATTGAAATTTTGAAATACAAATCCCATCTTTCGGTTGCGCAGCAGGGCGCGGGCGTCGTTGCTGAGGCGCGAGACCTCCTCCCCATCTAGCAGATAGTCGCCGGCGGTCGGGCGGTCGAGGCACCCGAGGGTGTTCATCAGGGTGCTTTTGCCGGAGCCGGAGGCCCCGGTGAGGGCGACCATTTCGCCTTTGGCGATGGTGAGGGTGATGCCTTTGAGGACGGGCAGCACGACCTCACCCAGAAAGAAGGTTTTGCGGATGTCGCGCAGGTCGATGAGGTTCATGGGATGACGCGCAGCGGGCACGGCGGGCTATTTTTTCGGGCCGCCGCGACCGGGGAATTTCGGGGCGAAGGGATTGGTGGTTTCGGTCGCATCTGTGGCGGTGCCCTCGCGCAACTCGGCGATGACCACTTCCACCCCGTCGAGGGAGGCATCGTCGCTGGCTGGCATGACCTCCGTGACAATGCCATCGCTGATGCCGGTGCGCACCTTGAGCGGCTTGACCCAGTTCGGCTTGCTGGCGTCACGCACCCACAAATACCCGCTCTGGGATTTCTTCTTCTTGTCGGCCGGTTTCGCGCCGCCCTTGGCCGCATCCCTCCCGCCGCCCTTGGCACCATCCTTCTTGCCGCCCTTGGAACTGAACGGGTTGTCCGTGCCGGGCGCGAGTTGGTTGTCATCAGGCCGCCAGCGCAGCGCCGCATTGGGCACGGTCAGCACGTCTTGCTTGCGATCGACCTCGAACTTCACACTCGCCGTTAGATAAGGCAGCAGCAGGCCTTCCGCATTGTCGGTGTTGATTTCGACGGTATAGGTGACCACGTTCTGGCTCATCGTGGCGTTGGGCCGGATCTTGTTGACCGACCCTTGGAAGGTCGAGCCGGAGAAGGTGTCCACGGTGAAGGCGACCGACTGGCCGGGGTGGATGCTGCCGATGTCGGCTTCATTGACGGC
>JBAXOF010000365.1:0-3629 GCA_037133375.1 Verrucomicrobiota bacterium
AGGGGCTGGAAGTCGCCTCTGGCGGCACCAAGCCGCCGACCAAGCTCGACGCCACTCATTTCTTTGCCGGTGCCGCCACGTGTAATTTCAAGTTCCACGAGAACACCCTGCTGCCACAGTATTACAAACTTGAGAAAAAGATTTCCAGCGGCGCAAAATTCATCATCCATCAGATCGGCTTTGATTCCCGCAAGGGCCACGAATTGCTCGAATACCTGCGCCTGCGGCAGTTGGAGCACACCCGGATGGTTGGCAATGTCTATGTGCTGAGCCCGTTTGTGGCGCGCCTGTTCAATCAAATGAAAGTGCCGGGCGTCGTCCTAACAGACGAACTCAACGCGCTCTGTCAGAAGCAGGCGGCGTCACCCGACAAGGGCAAGGGGTTTTTCCACGAATTTGCCGCGAAGCAACTGGCGATTTGCCGGGGCCTGGGCTATCAGGCGGGTTATCTCGGGGGCGTGCACAGTTATGCGGATGTGGAAAAAATCCTCGATCTGGAACAATCCTTCGCCCGCGATGATTGGAAGCTCTTTGCCAGGGAAATCGCCTACTCCCGCCCTGACGAATTTTTCCTCTTTGAACAGGACCCGGATACCGGCCTGAGCCGACCGGGCGAACTCAACGGAGAATGGACAAAATCCCTGTCCGCCCGCCGGACTAACAAAAATGTCACGCTCAGCTATCAGCTCTCGAAGCGTTTTCATGCGCTGATGTTTGAACATGACAAGGGTCTGGCCCCGCTCGGTGCAACGGTCTGCCGCAAGGCCAAGGATCCCAGCCAAGGACCACCGTGGCTGCGCGGCATCGAGCATGTCGCCAAATCGGTCATGTTTTCCTGTCAGGATTGTGGCGATTGCTCGCTGGGGGAAACCGCTTTCCTGTGTCCCGAATCCCAATGCGCCAAGAACCAGCGCAACGGCCCGTGTGGTGGCTCGCGCGACGGCACATGCGAGGTCTTTAACTATGACTGCATTTGGGCGCGGGCCTATGACCGCATGAAATATGAAGGGCAGTCCGAACAACTTCTCCAGCGCCCTCCTGTGATTCAGAATCAGGGGCTGCGTGGAACCTCGAGTTGGGCAAATTTCTGGCTGGGCAAAGATCATTCTGCAAAAAAACCGACTCCTGACAAACCCGCCGAACCTTTAATCTAACAAACATTACACATGCCTATTCCCGACCTGACCATCATCGGCGAATCCATCAACGATTCGGTGCCATCCACCCACAAATTTTTCGAGGCTAACGACCTTGACGGCCTGAAAGAGTTAGCCGTGGCACAGGACCTCGGGGGCGCTGGCTACATTGATGTCAACGTCGGCCCTCGGCCCGGGGCCTTTCTGGCCGAGATGGTGCGCCACGTGCAGAGCGTCACCGCCAAGCCGCTCTCCATTGACACTCCCGATCCGGCCATGGCCGAGGCCGGGCTCAAGGCCTACGACCGCGTCCTAGCGGGCGGGCGCTTGCCGATTTTGAATTCCATTTCGCCGCTGCGCATGGAGATGTTCGAGTTGGCCAAGATCATGCCGTTCATGCCGATTCTGCTAGCCTCCGAGCGGGTGGAAAACGGTGCCAGTTGCGCCAACCACAGCGCCGAGGAAGTCTACCAGACCGCCCGCGAGTTGGTGGCGGAAGCGGCCAAGCACGGCATCCCCGTCGAGCATTGCATCATCGATCCGGCCATCTCGCCTATCGGCGCGGATACCGATGGCCGCTTGCAATGCCTCATGGGAGCCATTCGCCTGATTCACGCCGACCCCGCACTCAAGGGCGTTCACATGTCGGTCGGCCTGAGCAATTTCAGCGTGATGCTGCCGCCCAAGCGCGCCGACGGTTCACCCACCAAAGGCCCGCTGGAAAGCGCGTTTCTCACCCTCGCCGTGCCGCTGGGCATGGATCACGTCATCGGTTCGGTCAAACGCAAATACGAATTCCTGCCTAACGACCATCCCGCGATGCTGTGCGTCAACGAGTGCCTGCAACTCGAGGGCCTCGATGTCATCATGCGTGTCCAGGAATACTACGCCTGACAACCACCTAACAAAACATCCGGTCATGTCCCTCTCCGATATCGAAATCGCCAATGCCGCCAAGATCAAACCCATCAAGGAGATCGCGGCGAAGCTGCACATCCCTGATGACGACCTCGAACATTACGGCAAATACAAGGCCAAGATCTCGCTCGATTACTTCCACTCCCTTGACAACGCTCCGACCGGCAAACTCATTCTCGTCACTGCCATCAACCCGACCCCGGCCGGGGAAGGCAAGACGACGGCGACGGTGGGTCTTGGCGACGCGCTCAACCGCATTGGCAAGCGCGCTGTTATCTGTTTGCGAGAACCATCCCTCGGCCCGTGCTTCGGCGTCAAGGGCGGGGCTGCCGGCGGTGGCTATGCGCAGGTGATTCCCATGGAGGACATCAACCTCCACTTCACCGGTGATTTCCACGCCATCGGCGCGGCCCACAATCTGCTGGCAGCGATGTTAGACAACCATCTGACCCACGGCAACGTGCTCAACATTGACGTCAACCGGATCACTTGGCGCCGCGTCGTGGACATGAACGACCGCGCCCTGCGCGACATTGTCATCGGTCTGGGTGGCAGCGCCAACGGCACGCCGCGTGAGTCCGGTTACGACATCACCGTGGCCTCCGAAGTCATGGCCATCTTCTGTCTATCCGAATCGCTCAAGGAGCTGCGGGAGCGCCTCGGCAAGATCGTCGTCGCCTACACCCGCGATAAAAAGCCGGTGACCGCCGCCGACCTCAAGGCGCACGGTGCGATGGCCGTGCTCCTCAAGGACGCGCTCAAACCCAATCTCGTGCAAACTTTGGAAGGCACCCCGGCCTTTGTGCACGGCGGCCCGTTCGCCAATATCGCCCACGGTTGCAACAGCGTGCTTGCCACCAAACTCGGCATGCGCCTCGCCGACTACACCGTCACCGAAGCCGGCTTCGGGGCCGACCTCGGCGCGGAAAAATTCCTCGACATCAAGTGCCGCATCGCCGGTATCCAACCGAGCGTGGTGGTCATTGTGGCCACCGTTCGCGCGCTCAAGATGCACGGGGGGGTGCTCAAGGCCGATCTGGCCAAGCCCAATCTGGCAGCCGTGGAAAAAGGCCTCGAAAATCTCGAGAAACATCTGGAGAACATCCGGATGTATAACCTGCCGACCGTCGTCGCCATCAATCATTTCACCAGCGACAGCGACGAGGAAGTCGCCCTCATCGAGAACCATTGCCAGACGCTCGGCGTGCGCGCCATCAAGGCCGATCACTGGGCACGCGGCGGTGCCGGCGCGGAGGATCTGGCTCACGCCGTGGTCGCGTTGGCGGAACTGCCACGATCTAACAACTTTCAATTCCTCTACACGGACGAGATGAGCCTCTGGAACAAAGTTCGCGCCGTGACCCAGAACATCTACGGTGCGGACAACATCATGGCCGACGTCAAGATCCGGCAGAAGTTCAAGGACTTTGAGGCCGCTGGCTACGCCCATCTGCCAGTGTGTATGGCTAAAACTCAATACTCACTCTCCACCGACCCCGCCCTGCTCGGTCGCCCTAAGCACTTCGATGTGCCGATTCGCGATGTGAAGCTGAGCGCCGGTGCCGGGTTCATTGT
>JBAXOF010000366.1:0-3578 GCA_037133375.1 Verrucomicrobiota bacterium
CCGTTGGACATGCCAATGCTGGCAATGACCACCGTGTCCGGCACCTCCTGGGTGAGCCGGGCCAACTCCAACATGCCGCGCACCGGTTCCTTGTGCACCGAACAGGCGACCGTGACACACTCGATCCGCCCGGCCGACAGGCTGGCAATCGCCTCGACCACTGGTGCCAGATCATCCTTGGCCGAACCCGCCCAGACGATGACGCGCTGGCGCGGCAACACAAATTGCGAGGTAAGCCGCGCGACCAGGCGGTAGCTGTTAACAACATCCGACAAGTGGCCGCCATCGCGATAGATTTGTTTGTCGATGTAGGCACCGTCCTCAATGACGCGCCATGAATCGTTGTCAATGACATCGGCCAACAACAGCTTGCCGGCCGGGTCGAGGCCGAATTCAACCTTCATATCGACGAGTTTGCGGCCTTGGAGTTGCCAGGCTTTTTCGAGGACTAGGAATGTCTGGCGGGCCAGTCGGGACATTTCCGCAAAATGTGCGGCCTCGCCGGGATGGCTGAACACCTCGCTCTCTCGCAGCACCAGAAACGGCTCTTGCGTGGCAAACGGCTTGGCCGGATGAAACAGGCGGATCACTCCCTCCGCTGCGTCCCATATCATGTAGGGGTCGTCACAGGTCAACTCATGTTCATGCCAGCGGCGGTCCTTGGTCTTGAGGAAAAACTCGACGATGAGACTGGGAAACAGCTGCCCCTTGCCGAGGTGCGGCGCGCGCTTGAGAAAAGAACCGTGGGCTTCGCGGCGCGTGACCACCTCGTAGGGCAACATCTGGCAGTTAGGCGCGGTGAACCAATCCGGCCCACCCTGCGCGTAGAAGGCCACCGGAATCTGGCAGGCTTGCAGCAGGCGGAACACATTGCACGCGGTCTGCGTCGCGATTTTACCCTTGTCAGGAATGATGTCGTGCTTGGCACCATCGCCAGCGGTGATGTCATCCTTGGCTAACAAGATAACCCGACTCGGATCATCCTTTTTTTCAACTATACGCTTGGTTTTCCCTTCGGATAGGATGCGTCCAAGTTGCGGGGTCAGGTCGTCGTGCATGGCTGGCCGCAAGCATGTGCGCGGCGGCATTTGCCGTCAAGGAGGATATGCCTGCCCATGCCATCCTCAGCAAGAAAGTGACTCTTATCCAAGGTGTGGAAAATCACTGATTTTACTGATTTTTAAGAGCCTCCTCTTCAATCTGTGGAATCAGTGAAATCAGTGGTTCAATATCCCAGCCACCCATGGTCGCATTGTTTATGAAGGTGGCGTCACTTGACCAGAAAATCGCGCAGGCTGCGCACGGGCTCGGCATCCGCTTGGATAAGTGCGGCCTCGGCTTGGTATTTGCCCGGCTTGGCGGGAATCTCCATGGTGAATGCGAGCTTCGTCTCACCCAGCGCGGGGACTTGGCAGGGCAGCGATTGCTCCAGAACCGTTAGACCAGCGTTGAGCAAGCGGCAGCGCAGCGTGCCCTGCCATGGCTTGTCCAAATCATTGATCACCACCACCGGAAACTCCTGCGGCTTGCCGCCGGCGTAGTCCTCTGCCCAGGCGTCGATCATCAATCCCACCGGGGCAAAGGCATCCCGGACATACTTATAAAACTCCGGTTCCCACGTCAGCTTTTCCACGTCCAGCCAATGGTCGCTGGTCTGGCCGTCGGCCCGGCTATAGCCCAGACCGCAGAAATGCAACACCCCGGCGCAGGCCCGGTGCGAGCGCCAGAACTCGGTCTCGGCGGCAGTGTAGCGTGCATACAGGTGGCGGCGTTGTTCGGTGGTGGAGTCCGGACCTAACAAATTCTTATATAGCTCGCGGGTAAGGGTGGTGGCGGAGCCATCGCGGTTGAGCCAGAGCCAGCCGTATTCATTGATGATGACGGGGTTGTTGCTGTTGTTCTTGACCGAGTTGCCAACTGGCACGCCGGAATCCTTCGCAATGTTGGCCAACTTGTAGTTGGCATCCTGAAAGTGATAGGGATGGGATTCAAACACGTCACCCGGCTTCTGGGGATGCGCCCAGCTGTTGTCCCACGGTCTGTTAGACAAGTCCAACGCGCGCACTTTCTCGATCGCGGCGCCGGTGCCGGCCTTGGCGCGGGTCTCGTTGCTGGCGTCCCAGATGACCACGCACGGGTGGTTCCAGCGCTCCTGCATCCACTCGGTGAACTCCTGCGCCAGTTCATCCCGGTCAAATTCGTTCTCCTTGGGTTTCATGTTCCAGATAGGGAATTCATCTTGGATGAGAATCCCCTCCTCGTCCGCGATGCGATACCACATTTCCGGTGGAAACCCGATGCAGTAGCGCAGCGAGTTCCAGTGCATCTTGCGGAATTCCTGGTGCAGGCGCCGGACCCATTCCTCGCGCCACGGCTTGTCACCGCGCTCCGCATCCTCGAAAAACCGATAGAGCGTGACATTGCTGCCACGCAGGTAATACGGCTTGCCGTTGAGCATCGCCCGGCCCGTCGCCTGATCCAACCGGAAACTGCGCATGCCAAAGCGCGTCTTGAGCACGTCGCCTTCGCTGCGGGTCTCAATCTCATAGAGAAACGGATCTTCCGGCGACCACAGCCGGCAATCGCGCAGCGCGACGGTCGCCTGACCGCTGCGCTCCGGACCGTCACCGGCGGCCGCGATCTCACATTCCCCCTCGCCTGCCACCCGCCCGGTCGTCACCTCTCGCACAATGAACTTGAGCTTCGCGGCTGCCGGCTTCGCGGCTGGACGCAGCCATGCATGGATCGTCACGCATTGCTTGTCGATGTCGGGCGCTGCCTGGACGCGGGCAAGGTGTGGCGCTCCTGATAGAATCAACTCGACCGAGTCATAGATGCCCGGAATGAATTTTTGCTTTTCATAATCCCAACCATCGGGCTGCGGCTTGGGCACCGCATCACGGAATGCCCCCACCCGGATGAGCAACTCGTTGGCGCCGGGTTGCAGAGCCGGCGTGGCATCAAAATAGCCCGGCGTGAAACTCGGCAAATGTTCACCTAACACTTTTCCATTGAGCAGCACCCGCGTGCCGAACATCGCCTTGTTGACCTTGAGCAGCGCCACCTCGGGGATCGGCCCCGCCACTTGGAACACATGGCGATACCAGAACGCCTCGCGCTTCGCGCTCTTGACCCCCACCTCCTCAAACGCCGGTTGCGCCATGTCCACCAAGCCCGGCACCGGCACCGTGCGCTCAAAGCCCGTGGGACTGGCCGCCAACGTGCCCTCGGCGATTTGCCAGGTGCCGTCCAGCACAAGAGTGGTGCGGCCATCCCCTGCGCGAGCGACCGCGCTAAGAACAACCGCTACCGCGAGAATCATGCTTGGGTGGGCGCTGTGGCGAATCATGCGCAAAGTCTGCCCACCACCTTTCGGCTGTCAATCATACAGCGTTTAGCCTGACACAAGCGCTCCCGCCCTGCTTGGCAGGGACCGTTTTCCAAACGCTACAATGCGGGGCGCGCGGCTTTGTAGCGGCGCTCTGTGACCGCCGTCTGGCGCGCGCGTTGCGCATCTCTCTCTAGGGACCGTTCTCCGAACGGTCCCTTCTAAAGCCACAACTCACTTAAAATCCGCT
>JBAXOF010000367.1:0-3570 GCA_037133375.1 Verrucomicrobiota bacterium
GCCCAGCTCATGCTGCCGGTGCGCATCACCTCGCGCATGCCCTCGAAGATGTGGGTGGCGGGCAGGGCCAGCGCTATGGGTTGCAGCCAGGCGGGCAGCACGCTCACCGGATAGAACACGGCCACCACCGGTTGGATGAAGAATGGCACCGCCCAGGCCAGGGACTCGGCCGCTTGGCCCCAGCGCAAAATCAGGGCGGTGGAGATCATGCCCAGTGACCAGCCAAACAGCATCAGATTGAGGAAGAACGGAATGAGCCACCAGCGCATCACAAAGACATTGAACGAATACGCCAGCCAACCGATGACCACCAGTGCCACCGCGGTCACGCAGATGCGCAACACGCCCACCGCAAAGGTGGCACTCAGATATTCCGCGCTGCGCACCGGGGCCACAAAGATGTTGAGCAGGTTGCGCGTCCAGACGTCCTCCAGAAAGGAAATGGCCACGCCTTGTTGGGCCCGAAACAGGATGTCCCACAAAATCATCGCGCCTAACAAAAATGTGATGAATTGGGGAAAGTCGCCGCTGGTGCTTTGCCGCAAATAAACCGTTAGAAACCCCCACACCAGCAAATCAACGATCGGCCAGAAGACCATCTCCACCAAGCGGACGGGGCTGCGAGTGTAGAGAAAGACATAGCGCAGGAGCAGTGCGTTGACGATGCGGAGGTTCATGGGGTGGGAGCCTTGTCACTGGCGTCTTCCAGATCCCCGCTGCGGGCGATCTTGATAAACACGTTTTCCAAGGATTGTTCAGTGGAACGTTTCACAATATCTTCAGGTGTGCCCTCCGCCACGATCCGGCCCTTGTGCAGGAAGATCACGCGGTCGCAGACTTCCTCGATGTCGCGCATGTTATGCGAGGTGTAGAGGATGCCGATGGCCCGCTCGCGTTGCACGCGGCGCACCACCTTGCGCACCTTGTCGGCGATGTCCGGGTCAAGACTGGCGGTGGGTTCATCAAGCATCAGCAATTCCGGATCATTGAGAAACGCCTTGCACAGGTTCACGCGGGTCGACTCCCCGGCGGAGAGTTCGCCGGTGACGCGGTCCCGCAGGTGGCCTACCTCCAGCATGTCTAACAATTCGGCGATTTTTTGCTTCGGCTGTGGCACGCCGTAGATGCGGGCGAAGACGAGCAAGTTTTGCCAGACTTTGAGGTTGCCGGGCAGGCTGGCGTAGGATGAGGAGAAGTTGCAGCGCTGGAGGATTTCGATGCGGTGGCTGTGGAGTGCCTTGCCAAATGCGAAGAGTTGGCCGGAGCTGGGCAGGGTGAGCCCGAGCAGGCAATTCATCGCGGTGGTTTTGCCCGCACCATTGGCACCTAACAGGCCAAGGATTTCGCCGCGGCGCAGTTTGAAGCTGAAGCGGTCCAACGCCTTGACGCCATCGAACTCGCGGGTCAGTTCGATAGCTTCCAGCAGGGTTTCCCGGGTGTCAGTTTCTACCATGGTGAAAAGGATCTAGTGCTTCTCCATGCCAAGCAGCAGGCGGCGGAGGTCCTTGATCGAGGGAAATTTTGCACTCGATGAATGGGGATGACAACCCCCAATGTCATGCGCGCAATGAAACCACTGGCTTGCCCCCGCGTGGCTCATGTCTGGGCCTCCGGGTATCCATGCGCTCGGGCTTGGTCGCGCGCCGCATCGCTCACGCGGGTGAGCAACTCGCGGGAGGTCGGACCGAGGCCGGCGGCAAAGGCGGTCGTGGCTGGGTCTAGCGCGAGGGCGGGAATGGCGGCGGCGGTGAAGCGGTGGTTTGTTAGATGGCGGCGGGCTTCCGCTGCGCTGGCCAAGCTGAAGAGTCCGGCGTAAAACCAGGGTTTGGGATCCAGGGTGCGATCCGGTCCGCGGCTCAAGGCGCGGGCAATGTCACAGGACGCCAAGAGGCGGGTGGGATCGCTCTGTTCCAGATGGGTGAGCCAAGCGTCGGTAGTCTGGTCCAATCCGCCGCGGACCAGCCAACCGCGGTTGATGCGTCTGGCCCAGGCAATCGGATCGGAGGTGTCGCGGTGTAGCATGCGGCGCCGGGGGGAGGTGAAGAGTTAGAAGTTAGGGGTTATAAGTTAGATGGGCGATGCGGGATGTTGGAAGAGGAAGAGCTGCGGCTGGAAGCCGCAGTTACGGGGTGCGTTCCTTAGCGACGGTGGCCGACTTCGTTGTCGAGGATTTGGCGGAGGTGATCAAGGCCGGTTTCCAAGTCGGCGGAAATCGGGATAATTTCGACCTTGGGAAAACGCAGGCGGAACGCGTCGAGGTTGGCGGTGGCGTTGGGGAGGTCCATTTTGTTAGCGACGACTTTCCACGGGAAGCGGGCGAGGTCCTCGTCGTATTCCTTGATTTCGCGGCGCAGGATTTCCAAATCGGAGACCGGATCGCGGCCATCCACGGCGGCGATGTCGACGACAAAGAGCAGCAGGCGGCAGCGGGTGATGTGGCGGAGGAATTCGTGGCCGAGGCCGCGGTTGGCATGGGCACCCTCGATCAGGCCGGGGATGTCGGCGACGGTGCAGCGGCGGAAGCCGGGAAACTCGACGACCCCCACGGTGGGCTGCAAGGTGGTGAACGGGTAGGAGGCGACCTTGGGTTTGGCGGCGGAGAGCTTGCCGAGGAGGGTGGATTTGCCGGCGTTGGGGAAGCCGACGAGGCCGGCATCAGCGATGCGGCGCAGTTCAAGGTAGTAGATGCCTTGATCGCCGGGGGTGCCGAGGGTGTGTTCGGTGGGGGCGCGATTGGTGGGAGTTTTGTAATTCCAGTTGCCCCTGCCGGGTTCGCCGCCGTGGCAGAGGACGAATTGCTGGCCGTCTTCGGTGAGGTCGGCAATGGGCTCCAAGTCGATGCCTTCATCGCTGCGCTCGGCGGTCACGGCCTCGCCCAAGGTGGCGGCATTGCTCCGATAGACGACGGTGCCGGGCGGGACTTTGCCGATGATTTTTTTGCCGGCACGGCCGGTCTTGCGGGTGCCGCCGCCGGGTTTGCCGTCCTCGGCGATGAGTTTCGGGTCGTAGTGGTAGGCGCGCAGGTTGTCGGTCGAGGGGTCGACGACGAGGATGACATCGCCGCCAGCGCCACCATCGCCGCCGTCCGGACCGCCGCGCGGCACAAATTTTTCGCGTCGCCACGAGACAACGCCGTCACCGCCGTCGCCGGCTTTTGCTGAAATTCGGATGTGGTCGATGAACATGTGCGGGAGGATTCCCCAGACTGAGGCGTCGGTCAACGCGCAAAAGCCAGCGATTTTGCTTTGAGGTGGGGCGGGATGTGCTTAATTCCGCGCATGAACCTACGCATTGCGGCGCTGGCGGCCCTATTCACCTTCGTTGCAGCGCCTTGTGGCAAGGCCGGAGGCAAGGCTGACCAGGAAATAGCGATGGTGACATTTCATCTGGAAGCAGAAGAGGGCGCGAATCCGAAGATGATTTTTTCACAGCTGGATAACGGCAAGCCGCGGCCATTCATGCGCAGCCCGGAAATCACCCTGAAGGACATGGCGGCGTTCAGCCCGTTTCCCTCAGGCACGGGCGACGAGTTTGGCTTGATTTTCCAGCTCAAGGACCCTGGCAAGCGGC
>JBAXOF010000368.1:0-3570 GCA_037133375.1 Verrucomicrobiota bacterium
CTCCTGGTCAGAGGTTCGGTGTCGGGATCGGGTCTCAACAATTTTAAGCGTTATCTGAATCTGAGTTCTGACCGTTCTGCCTTTGTTTCTTCTCCGGTTTCAGTGGCCACAGCAGCCGTGTTCGGGATGAATATTCCTGAAAAATATGTTGAAAGCTCAGCTTCCTGGGTTGCCATGGCCGCTTCGGATATCCTGGAAACAGGTGTTGGTTGCCGTGTAAACGGGACGACTGCTCAAACGGTTACATTCCAGGGATCTTTCTTTACAGGGGATATTACCCGGAGCAACCTTTCATACAGTGGAAATGGCCAGCCGGAATCCCGTGGTTTGAATCTCCTTGGAAATCCTTATCCCTCAGCCATTCAATGGGAGCAGGGAAACTGGGCCAGAACCGGTCTCGATTATGCGGTATATGTTTGGAGTGGGTATAAGTATGTGAGCTGGAATGGTTTAACGGGTGCATTGAAAGACGGAATTATCCCGGCCATGCAGGGTTTCTTTGTAAAAAGCAATTCAGCCGGCGCTTCGCTTACCATCCCGTCAGGATCGCGTTTACATAACACCTTGCCATTTTATAAAACTTCGGAAGCAGTTTCCAGCCTGATTTCGATGAAACTCGAAAACACGGCCGACACCAATCATTTTGATGAAACATTTGTACACATCATGAGTGGATCAACATCAGGTTTTGACAGCGGGCATGATGCCTTTAAGTTGTTAGCGAACAACGACTATCCGCAGATCTACACCAAAGCATCTGATCAGAGCATACTTTCGATCAATACCCAGCCTGATTTTATTTCAGTTCCGGTTGAATTCAAGGCAGCCACTGCAGGAACTTACAGAATCATCTTCGGCAATATTGAGTCGTTTAACGCAGGCCAACCACTTTTCTTTGAGGATAAAACCACCAATACCGTGATCAACATCCGGAATACAAATGCACTTACCTTTACTACAGACGGATCTACTCAAACTGGCAGATTTGCACTCCATTTCCAGGAAGTGGGAATGGAAGAGCATGCAGGGACTATTTTCTCAGTGTGGAATACCGGCAATATGATTCAAATTACCCCAAAAACCGGAATCCGGCATATAGAATTATTGGAAATTTTCAGTCTGACAGGTCAGCTTGTTCTATCATCAGGGAACGTGGAACTTCCCGCAACAATACAACACAATCATCTAGCTAATGGATTATATATCCTGAGAATAAAAACCAACGAAGGAGTCTATACGCAGAAATTATTGGTGAAGTAGACCCAAATATTGTTTTTAGGAAAGAAGAGATTTCGTTACAATGCCTTGCAGGCAGATGTAAAGCCTTTTAAGTATTTATTATCCTTAATAAACACGAAAATATAACAATATGAAAAAATTACAAATTTTATTTGTTTTTCTGTTGTTGTCGGTAATCGGATTCGGCCAGTTAACTGTAACTGTACCTGTCATAACGGCAACCCCGGGGCAAACGGTGAATGTCCCGGTGAAAGTATATGGCGCCGGCAGCACCGGAATCCCCGTCAGTAGTATCAATATTAAGATCCCCTATGATGCTGCCAAATTAACTTTCGTCAACCTGGTGAACTTCTACAGCGGTACTCCTGAAAATCAATGGTATTTTTCACCCGGAAATTTTGATCTGGTTGCAGCAAACTGGCTTGAGCCATCGCTGAATACGCTTTCGATCCCGGATGGAACGACATTATATGAAATCCAGTTCGTTTACCTTAGCGGAAGTTGTCCCCTTAATTTCCAGGTCAATGAATTTACAGATGTGAATTATGATCTTACCAACACAACCGGTTTGAACGGTGGTGTGAACCTGCCTGCGAATACACCTGTTTTATTAGGGGCCTCTTCCGTTTGCCAGGGTTCTTCCGGAAATGTGTATACAACCGAACCAGGTATGTCAAATTATATTTGGAATGTTACCGGCGCAACCATTACAGCTGGCGGGACCAGCACTGACAATACAGCCACGGTTACCTGGAATACCATCGGTTCTCAGATCATCAGCGTTTCCTACGCCGGTTCCTCGACAACGATTCTCCCGGTAAATGTCCTCAGCTCACCACTCCCGGTATCGGTTACGATAGCCGCCTCTGCAAATCCGGTTTGTCTGAATACCGCTGTAACCTTCACCGCAACCCCGGTAAATGGCGGTCTCAACCCTGTATACCAGTGGAAAAAGAATAGCGCCAATGTTGGCACAAACAACCCGGTTTACACCTATGCCCCTGCCAACAATGATGTCATCGCCTGTATTTTGACCTCCAGCGAGGGATGCGTTTCCGGAAACCCGGCAACATCCAACGCAACTACCATGACCGTAAATCCGATCACCTCGGCAGTTACGATCAGTGCATCGGCCAACCCTGTTGTTGCAGGAACCTCTGTTACCTTTACCGCCAACCCGGTTAACGGTGGTACAACCCCCGCCTTCCAGTGGAAAGTGAATGGCTTCGATGCCGGTTATGGCAGTTCAACCTTTACCTATGCACCAATCAACGGCGACGCGGTATATTGTATCATGGCCCCCAACGCTCCATGTGTTACAGGGTTATTATTCAATTCCAACGTGGTAACGATGACGGTAAACAATCCACCGGTTAACCCCCTGCTGGTAACGGTATCGACCAAAACAGCCATTCCGGGGCAGAAAGTTTATTTCCCGGTAAAATTGAAAGGCGCCAGTGCAACAGGTGCACCGATCAGCAGCGCCAACATCCAGATCACCTATGATCCGGCTGTTCTGCAATATGATACCCTGATCAATTTTTATCTGGGAACACCTTCTGCTCAATGGTTTTTTTCAGGAAACTTAAACACCGTTGCGGCCAACTGGATGGAACCCAGCCTTCTTACGCTTCCGATTCCCGACAGTACCACGTTGTTTGATATCAGGTTCACCTATCTGGGCGGAACTGCTTCACTTCCTTTTACGGTGAATGAGTTTACGGATGCAGCCTACAATTTTATACCCACCAACCAGGTCAACGGAGGAATTAGCCAGGCTCCACCATCACTCTCAGGCCCAATAACCGTTTGCCAGAGTTCGGCAGGACATGTCTACACGACCGATGCCTCGATGACCAATTACAGCTGGTCAGTTACCGGTGGGTCCATCACAGCCGCCGGAACAAGTACCGACAACACCGCTACGGTCACCTGGAGTAGTGCAGGCGTTCAGAGTATCAGTGTTTCATACACGGGTTCTGTTACAACCACACTACCTGTAACTGTTAACCCTTCGTTGCCTGTTTCGGTTACGATCGCTGCCTCTGCCAACCCGGTTTGTCTGAATACCTCCGTAACCTTCACCGCTACCCCGGTAAATGGTGGTTCCACCCCGGTTTACCAGTGGAAAAAGAATGGCTCCAATGTAGGTACCAACAACCCGGTTTACACCTATGCCCCGGTTAACAACGATGTGATTACCTGTGCGCTGACTTCCAACGCAACATGCAATACAGGTTCACCGGCTACTTCTAACGCTGTTACCATGACCGTAAACCCGATCACATCATCAGTTACGATCAGCGCATCAGCCAACCCGGTTGTTACAGG
>JBAXOF010000369.1:0-3566 GCA_037133375.1 Verrucomicrobiota bacterium
TGGAGATCTACCAGAACCGCAGTTCACCCACAGATTCTGCTGAAGAGCCATTATTTATGAAAGAACGGGTCCAACTGGTATGTATGCATGCGACGCGCGCGGCAGTGGGTGGACTGGCACCGGAAGAGAGCAATTTTCAGAATCCCAACGCAAGACCCGAATCTGCCTGAATCTCAAACTAACAAAAATGACAGACATGAAATCGAATGTGAAGCCTGTGAAGCCAGGCAAGTTGCCGGGATGCCTCGTTTGGGGCATGACATTGTTCTCGCTATCCATGACAGCCCACGCGTGGGCGCCCAATGCCAAGGATCGGGCGGCGGCGATCAACGCGGGGGATTTCACCGCCTATAACGGCCAGCTTGCGGCCTGGCTGAAACAACAGGTGCCTGCGGACCCGGCCCAGATCACCAAGGAGAAGATGCTGACCCTGCTCAAGGATCCGGTATTTGTCGCTGCCTTGGCCGAGCGCCAATTCATTGGCAAGGTGTGGGATCAACCGGACTTGGGCGGCTACGCCAAGGCGGACCCGAAGAACAAGGCGTTCCTGACCTGGGTGATGTCCAACGGCAAGATCATGGATGAAGTGTTGCTCACCCGCACCCCAACCGAAAATGCCGGCCGATATGACAACAGCTGGTCGATCAACGCCATCGTTTTGGACAATTGGAAACAAATCTGCGAAGCCTATCCGGAGGCACGGGAAGGCGTCTATTTGCGTCTCGCCATAGCCACTGTGTTGCGGCCGCCCGGCACCGGCAACGTCGGTGTGGGCATGGCCAAGGTGCAAAGCACGCCGCTGGCCCGCTTCGGCAACTACCTCAAGGCGCACAAGAACCACGAGCTGATGCCGAGCTTCGACTCGCTCACCGCCTGGGAGATGACGCATGTGGTGTCGTCCGGGGCGTCCGACGCGGATCTGGCGTGGGCGCGGGAAGCGCTCAACTCTTGGAATCCCGGATTCAGGAAAAATGAGAACATTGTTGGGATGGCGAGCCAGATGCAATATCAAGGGTCGCAGATTCCCTATAACAACATGAGCTGCGTGTTTTCGGGAGGCGGGAAGTGCGGCCCCAGATCCTCCTTCGGCGTGTTCATCAACCAGGCGTTCGGCATCCCCGCCACCGGCGTGGCCCAACCGGCGCATGCCGCGGTCGCCTTCCGCGACAAGGATGGCAACTGGCAGGTCGCTCTGGGTAAAAGTTGGGGCGTGTCGAAACTCGCCGACCGCGCCATGATGTCGGGCGGTGAGTTTTTGGAGCGCGTCAAGGAGCGCAAAACCAACGCCTTCGCCAACGTGGAGCACCTGCGCTGGCTGGCGTCCGCTCTAACCGATAAGGCGCAGATCAAGGCGGTCATGGACAGCATGCCGGCGGTTGCCGATGCGAGCAAAGACGCGATTGCCCCGTTCCAACCCTCGCCCGCAGTGGCGGCGGCGGACAAGCCGGTGGTCAAGCCGGCTCCGCCGGCCAAGCTGGCACCCGGGGTCATGCATTTTGAGGCCGGCGAGTATGTGAGCATGGGTGGTATCAGTGGTTACGGTCCCGGCGTGGCGGCTGAGGATAGTTTCACCGGGGGCAAACAAATCCATTTCGGCGCGATGTCGCAGGCCGCCTGGGTCGGTTATAAAGTCAAGGTCCCCAAGACCGGTGTCTATGAATTGACCGCCACCTTGGCGGCCATGAACTGGGGCCAACGGCTCTATGCCAGATCGTTCGGCGCGATGTATCCGGTCAAGGCCGCCATGGCATCTGATGTCTACCGGCAGCAGGAAGCGCTGGGACCCAAGATGGCCATTGACCAGGATCTGGGAACCCGCTGGGCCATGAATCTGGGCAAGGAGCAAGGGTGGATCGAACTGGATCTGGGCGAGCCCAAGGAGATCAGCAAAATGATCATCGACGAACGTTCCTGGGAACGCGTCTCCAGATACCGGGTGGAATACAAGGCGGGCGACGAATGGAAGGTGCTCTTTGAAGGCACCGACATCGGGGAATGCAAAAAGGAATTCCCGCCGGTGACCACGCAGAATGTGCGGCTCAGCCTGTTGGATGGCAAGAGCCCGACGGGCGGCCCGACCATCTGGGACATCAGTGTGGGCAAGGTCTTTGATGGCACCGGTTGGCTCGAAGCGGAAGCGGCCCCCGATAGGTCCGGTTGCTGGAATGCCACCAAACCCTTGGACATATATATGGTCGAGGGCACTCAGATGCTCTGGTTGTGCGCACCCCCACAGCGCGGGCTTTCCATGAAGTCGTTCGAACTCAAACCCAAATCCGCCAAACCATGAATTCCAACAGCATGTCTGAAAATGGTAGGGCGGACCGGCCCTGGTCCGCCGTGCTTGCCCGCTTGCGGCGGGGGAAGTCGGCGCTGCGGGCCGCTGCGCCCTACCATCGCCGCCACCGCATGACCGTCGCGCTGTGCTGTGCCAGCGCGTGGCTCGCGGTGTCCCCCGGGGTGGCCACCGGCGGCCAGTGGAATGGATACGAACAGATCGATTTCAACGTTGGTGGTCGTGGTGCGCTGCTGGTGGTGCCCAAGACTCCCGCGCCTGGTAAACATTGGATCTGGCGCACGGAGTTCTTCGGGATCGATCCACAGGCCGACATCGCGCTGTTAGGCGAGGGCGTCTATGTCGCCTACATCGGTGTGGGCGGGCTGCATGGCGCGCCGGTCGCGCTCGATGCCATGGATAAATTCTACGACCACGTCACCAAGACCTACGGACTCAATCCCAAGACCGTGTTGGAAGGGTTCAGCCGCGGCGGCCTCTATGCCCTCAATTGGGCGATCCGTCACCCGGAACGCACCGCCGGCATCTACCTGGACGCGCCGGTGTGCGACTTCAAAAGCTGGCCCGGCGGTGGCGGCGGCAGTCAAGGCCGGCTCGTCAAGATGTATGGTCGCGAATGGGGTGAAGTCCTTGCCGCCTACAAGATGACTGATGCCGAGGCGCGCGCCTACAAGGGCAACCCGATCGACAAGAACGAGAACCTCGAGCCGTTGGTCAAGGCGAAGGTGCCGATTTTCTGCGTCTGCGGCGATATGCACGACTGGGTGGTGCCGATCGAGGGCAACACCTTGGCGTTGGAAAAACGTTACAAGGAACTCGGCGGAGTCATCACCGTCATCCGGAAACCGGGCGCGGGCCACCGGCCGCATAGCTTGCCAGACCCCACGCCGATTGTGAACTTCGTGCTGAAATACACCACCGGCGGCGGCAAAAAGGTCAGGGCGACCAACACCTATCAGAAGCAGGCGGAGTATGGTGCCGACATGGCGACCGACGGCAACGTCGCAACGCGGTGGGCAACCGATAGCAACATCACCAAGGCCTGCCTGGAAGTGGACCTCGGCAAACCGAAGGATCTAACCAAAGTGGAGATCAATGAATGGGCCGAGGGCGGTCAACGAGTTCAGAGCTTCAAGTTGGAATATAAGACCGGCGAGGTGTGGAAGACGCTCATCGACGGCAAAACCATCGGAGCGAATTTCAACCAGACCTTTACCCCGGTGAAGGCACAGCTCGTGCGCCTGAACATCCTGCAGTCGACGGCAGGACC
>JBAXOF010000370.1:0-3553 GCA_037133375.1 Verrucomicrobiota bacterium
ACATCATCAAAACCCCCGCCTTCCGCCGCGAAATGGAGCAACTCACCGGCCAAGCCCTCGCCCCGTGTGTCGAGATCGACGGCCATATGCTTGTCGATGTCAGCGGTGAGGAAGTGGAAAAGTGGTTGATCCAAAATGAGTATGTGCGCAAAGATGGGGTGCCGGTCGTTGAGCCACGCCGCGTGGTCCGCTTTGAGCCGCCAGCTAAGATTAGGGAGGTGGGAAAACCCCGCCCATCGAATAAACCGGAAAGAGTCCGGTTTTTCGACTGAAGAGCGGCAAGATTCACAGACAAACCCGCCTCTGCGTGGCATTACCCATCCGGATGGCGACACCCCCCGTGAGCATTTGGAAGGCATGGCTGGCCGAAAACGGTGCGCGCTTGCTCGTATTTGCCCGCAGCTGGGGCAATTCCCAGCAAGATGCCGAGGATTTGTTGCAGGAAGCGATCCTGCGGCTCTGGCACTATCAAGCGGATAAGGGCGGGGGGACTCCCGACTTGCCGCTGGCATTTTCCACCCTGAGGTTTTGCGGGCTTAACCTGCACCGCAGCGAGACCCGCCGGAAAAAGCGCGAGGAATCCATTATTTATCTCAATGACTTTCAAGATGTGTGGCTGGATCCGGTGCTGGAGGATGACGAGGAGGCGGCGTTTCTGCGCGATGCGGTGGCCAAGCTCAGCCCGAAACTCCGCGAAGTGGTCGTCATGAAAACCTGGGGCGGACTCACCTTCGCCCAGATATCCGCGGTTCTGGCCATTTCTCCTAACACCGCAGCATCCCGTTACCGTTACGCCATCGATCAACTCGCGCACGAGTTGCGCCAACTCAAGGAGGCCCGCCATGCCAGCGCCTAACCCTATCGAAAACGCCCTGTCCCGGCTCATGCCATCCGCACTCAGTGAGTCCGGCCAGAGGTCGATTGAAGCGCTGCTCGATGAGCTTGCGGCAGCGGCACCGGGGACTGCCGCAACCCGGACTGCCAAGCCGTGGATCGTCCGGCGCTTGGTGCCGTTTGGAATTGCCGCCACCCTCGCAACGTTGCTGGCGCTGGCACCCCGCAAGGCGGTCATCACCCGGGCGCCGCTGGTGCATCGCGTTGCCACGGCAGCGCAATCCGGGCTGGTTTGGGTCAGTGAGTCGGACCGCAACGAAGCTAAGACCGTGTTTTCCAAAGACATGATTGATGCCGCCATCCTCTCTGACGAAGGCCGGTTGATGGAAATCATCAACCTTCAGGAGCGCACCGCCACCTTTTCCAATAACGATGGCAGGGCCCTGGTCCAGCGCGAGGGCGCGGGCTATCGGGTCGTCATCAACGGTCCCGATAAACAAGTCCTCTTCGATGGAACACTCCCGACCGATGGCAACCTTGAGGGGATTCCCCCCGATTGGCGCCGCCGCGTATGGGTCTTGCACCGCAGCCTCGAGCATGCGCTGGATAGCCGCATGGTTCCGGTCCGTTCTCCTCGCCCGCAGGTCGTTCCGCCCCCGGTAGCACCCGTCCCGGAGGGGGGGGGAGCCCCCGTGGCCCCCCCAAATCCTTGATTTCGCACCGGTCAGCACATTTTTTACCGGGATTGCCTTGCGTTTTTCTGGTTAGCTTAGCATCTTCCGCCGCATGCATCCTGACGTGGCGAAGCTGGTTGAGGCCGGCCGCATTCCCAAAACTGTTGGCGAGCGCCTTTCCCAATTGGCTCCCGGAAATTTTTGTATTCACAAGTCCTTCGGCTCCGGCAAGGTGATCGACTGGGACTTGCCCGCAAAAAAAGTCACCATCGACTTTGAAAAGTCCATGGGCCAAGTCATGGAACTCCAGTTCGCGTTCCAAAAAACCGAGTGGATCCCGCGCGATGATTTTCGCGCAAAAAAAATCGAGCAACTCGAGGAACTGCGCACCCTCTCCAAACACGATCCGGTCGAACTCGTCGTCCACCTGCTTCATAGTCATGGGGGCAGCATGACCGGTGAGGCTTTGGAAAAAGAACTCTGCGGCACCGTCATCCCAGAGCCCACCTTCAAAAAATGGTGGGATGTTACCAAAAAAGCCCTCCGCGAAAGCCGCCGCGCGGTCGTGCCCTCGAAACGCAACGAAGCGATCGTCTTGCGCGGTGGCGACCGCACCCCGGCGGAGGCGCTGGTGGCCGATTTCGAGGCTGCCCGTGATATCAAGGGCATGATCCGCGCCCTCGAGGCGATTGCCGCAGACATCGGTGCCTTTGACAACGATACGGAAGCCCTCAGGCGCCTGCTCCAGGATATCGACGATGGGGCCCAAAAAGCCTCCCGCGTGCAACTCGGCCAAGCCCTCCAGTTGGTGGCCGCCCGCGATGAAGTCATCGGATCCTCGACGGCCCTCGAACTCGACCCCACCGCCGTGCGCCTCGCTAAACTCATTTCTGGCGTGGAGCCGGGCAGGCTTGCCGAAGAAGTGGGCACCTTGCCATCCACCCGCCAGCGCGCGGTGTTTGAGGCCTTCCCCGAGGCTTTTGGCGAAGGTTGGGTTGGCAAGATCGTGCATGTCTTTGATTGCGTGGGGGCACGTGGCGTCACGGAGATCGCGCGTCTGCTCGTCGATCGGGGCGGAATGCCCGCGCTGGCCACTCATCTGCGCTCGGCCCTGGCCCGCCGCGCCCTTGGTCCGGACGCAATCATTTGGGTCTGCCGCGAGCGCAAAAATGCCGCCGCGGAGGTTTTTGGTACGGATGTCGGGGCGTCGATTCTCAACCTGTTAGAAAACGACCACCTTGCCGATGGCCCGCGCAAAACCTCGCGCCTGCAAACATTGCTCAATGAAGACAAAGCCCTGTTGGGCGACTTGGTCTCCATCATGGACATCAATGAGTCGCGCAACTTTGCCCGCCGCTTGCTGGATTGCCCGGTCTTTGGCGAGTTGGAGAAAAAATCCCTGATGGCTCGTATCATCAAAATCCGCCCGGAAACCGCCGAACTCGTCAACGGCGAGGGGTCAAAAAAACGCGAGGAGGCCCTCCTCGTCTCGTGGGACAGCCTCGAACGCAAAAAAACCGAGCTCGACGAATTGGTCCGTGTCCGCATCCCGCAAAACACCAAGGATATCTCCATCGCCCGCTCCTATGGCGACTTGCGCGAAAACTTCGAATACAAATCCGCCAAAGATCTCCAGCGCTATCTGTCACACCGCAAAAACGAACTGGAAAAAGACATCGCCCGTGCCCGCGGCAGCGATTTCAAAGGCTCCGATGCCAGCAAGGTCAACATCGGCACCGTGGTCACCCTCACCGAGGACGACGGGGCGCAAATTGTCATGTGCGTGCTGGGTGCCTGGGACTCCGATCCGGATAAACAATACGTCTCCTATCTATCCGACGTGGGCAAGGCCCTCGTCGGCCGCGCTCCCGGGGAAACCGTCCAGGTCCGCGACACCACCACCGAGGAGATGCGCACTCTAACTATCATCTCCATCGCACCCTTTAATCCGTAGAAGGCTGAAGATCGCTTCGCTCCAAGACAGAAGACAGAAGATGAAGAGAGTTAACCGTTATCAGTTATTGGTTATCAGGAAGATGCCCGGC
>JBAXOF010000371.1:0-3526 GCA_037133375.1 Verrucomicrobiota bacterium
GCGAACTTGCGTTCGTCCTGGAAGTCCACCGTCACCGGCACGCCCAGCACGCTCACCGCTTCCGCACTGGGTGCCCATGTGAAGTTTTTGTTCCACAGCAGTCGATAGTAGCCGGTCAGCGCGGTGAGGTAGTGGCCATAGGCATCGCCGTGACCCTGCGGGAACATCCGCTGGGCATCCGCCGCGCCGATCACCCCGGTGGAAGTGCCAGTGCCGACCTTCTGTTTGATGTTATAATTGACCGCGTAGATAGCCTCGCCACTGTTGATGCCATGGGTGTAATTCCAATACAGGCGGTTGTAGGCGGGGGCCAAGCTCACGCCGGGGCTGAGCAAATCATCGCGGCCGCGCAGCAGCGCCATCTCTTCATCAAGCGAACTGGCGACCTGAGCTTCGAAGGCAAAGCGGCTGGTATTCACCGCGCCGGCATCCAGCGAGATGGTTGGATTGGCCGCGTCGGCAAAGGCCTCATTGCCCAGAATCGTGTAGAGATCATTGAGGTAACCGGCGGCGAGCAGCAAGGCGTTGTTAGTGTCCGGGTCGTTGACGTTGGCGTCGATGCTCATGCTCTTGGCGCGGTTGAGCACGGTTTCGTAAATGCCGATGAGGCCCGCACCGTTGATGTTGTCTATGTTCAGGGCCAGATCCCCTTCCCACTTGGCACCCGCTTGGGTCAGCATGCTCACGTCGGTATTGACCGCCGTGGTGGACAGATCCTTGATGCGTTGGGTGAAGGGGTTGATCGCGGCGAGCACCCGCTTGATCCATCCTTCGGTGAACTGCGGTGCCACCCAACGCGACCACTGCGTGCCGAGCACATTGTTGGCGCTGGCCTTGGGCCGGTAGCGCACCGTGAACCAACGGTCGTTGAGCATAAACTGCGGCCCGCCAAATGGATTGGTCGGCGAACCGCCGATGATGGCAGTGTTTTGATTGATAGTATCGCGGCCCACCTTGGCATTGACATTGGGCGCGCCGTCTTGCACGAAATCGCCCGGCGTTTGCCATGAGCTGACGCTGCTGGTGACCAAGTCGGTTTCCAGGGCCGCCTCCAACTTGAAGTTGAGAGCCGCTATTGTGTTAGGGTCGGACTGGGTATAGACCGCCACTTCGATGGTGTTAGACCCGGCGGTGAAATAACTCGGCTCAACCGTGAATTGTTTGCTCAGTCCATTGGGGGTCAGGCCCGAGCTGGCACCCATCGAACTGAACTGCGGGTCCGGCGCGTTGAATGCCAGTGCCGCCTTGCCATTCACATACAGCACACAGCCGTCGTAGTCGCCGAGTGCCGCACTAAACACAATCCTGGCGGGAACGCCTCCGGTGAAATCCACGCCGCTGGTGGATTGCATCATCAGCGCCGGATAGCCCGCCGCGATGTCAGCATCCGTGTAACTCGTCGCATCGATGACGCGGGTCGGCTGGTTTTGCGCGTCCATCTCGTAGTTGACCGGGTGCACGTTGAGCGCACGCGGCAGCGGCATGGGCGCAGCTGCTGCCGTGTATTGCGTGGCACTTGCGGTGAGGGCTCCCGGATCGCTGACGATGGTCCAGTTGTTGCTGCTGGCCGCCGCAGCGCCGATGCGCGGGGTCATCACACTCGAATAGGTGGCCGGCGCACTGGCCTCGCCCGTACTCCAGCGCCAGTCGAACTCATAATCCTCGGGTTTGCCGGCAAAGTCCGCGCTGTGGCGCAAGGTCACCTGTTCATCGAGTGGGTTGCTCGCGGTGAGCACCTTCAAATCCCCCGGGTAGAGTTGCTTGGCAATTTGGAAAACCTGCACGCTTACCGGATCACCGTCCGGAGTGAAGGCCTTGCCGTTACCAAAGACCATCGTCACGTATCCAGAGCCTTGGCCCGTCGCGGTGAGCGCATAACTATCCACCGCAGTCTCAGCGCTACTGATAAGCGCCTGCGCCTTAGCGCCAACATCCGCATTTTTGCTGGCATCGACGATATATGAGCCAAACTTCGCGGGATCGGGCTTGAAGGTCTGCACTTTGGTCGTGAGTGCGTTGATCGCAGCATCCCACGCTGACTTGTCAACCGCCCCACTCGGCACCAGACCCTGGACCAAGGCGACCTCCGCGCTCGTTAGCATATTCAGGTCCAAGTAGTCGTCGCCGATGGTCGGCTCGTGAAACTGGCCGATGAATACCAGCGTGCCCTTGGCCCCGCGCAGCGGATCGAGATAGATCCGCTGCTGCAAACTCGGCGGCAAGCCTTGGAAATACGTTTTCCCCTGATAACTGCTGGTCTTGAACGACTTTGGCAAAGCCGCCAAGCCGACACCCACGGTGCCGAGCGCCACGGTTTTTTCGCGGGTCGGGTCGTGCAGGGTCACGCTGTTTTTAAGCGAGCTGTTGGTGGCGTCCTTGGCGATGGACTGCTGGTAAAACACCTGTGCGCTTTTCTGGCCGCGCACCTGCGGCAGGCCGAACTTCGGCAGCGTCAGCGTCTCTGCCACCCGCAGTTGCGGCGCGGTGTCCGGCCATGCCGGATGATAGGTGATGGCCAGCGGCGCATCGGTTTGGTCGGTTCCCAGGGCCGTCGTCGCGTAGGCATCGATCAATGCCGGGTTCAGAAACTGGCCACTGCGGGCGGCCGCGCGCAAAAACGGCAGCGGCGTGCCCTCGTCCGGTTGCTTGTCCAGGCCTGGAATGAAGAATCCGCTCTGGCTGAGGTAATAAAGTTTCATCGTCAGGGCGGGCGCATACTCCCACGATTGGGCCGTGGCGCTCGTGGTTTGCGACAGCACAAACTGCGTGCTATTCGTGATGCTGAGAATCGACGCGTAGCCGGTGATACCGGTGCCGCTGACGGCCATTCCCACCTTCAGATTGGAGGTGCTAGCGACCGTAACGGTGGTGCTGCCACTGGAAGATGAACTCACCTGCAAGGGATCACTGTGAGGCCCGCGGTGCACCCAAGGGAAACCCTTGCGATCCTGGAAGGTGAAACTATTGTATGCGCCATCCTTGGTGAAGCTGCTATTGGTGGGAGCATCCACCGCGCTGAGAATTTCCACGTCCTTCGCTGCGCGTGCTGTGCCCGTGCCCGTCATCGCCAGAGGCATCAGCGGCAGCGGATATGGCTTCACCAGCAGGGTGCCAGCCGTCGCCGGATAGTCGAAGGAACAACTCGCGTTGCTGCGCAAAACTTGGTAGGCATGGATCGACGGCCGCTTGTCGCTCACGTCGGTGTAGGCAACGAGCACATAAGGCTCGGAGGTGTAGTTGGCGGCTTTGTAGTTAGGACTGGCCGGCTGGGTGACGAGACTGTTGGTATAGACATTCAAATCCTCGCGCAGGGCGTAGGCCCGGCCGCTGAGCATGAATGCGTGCTCCTCGTTGGGGTTGTAGCCCGGTTTGCTGCTGTCATTTTGCACATAGACGCTGCCGGCCGCCTCCGGGGCTGACAGAACGCCGGTGCCCACGCCTTGGGCGATGACGATCTGCGTCGGGGCGGTGGGGTAACTCACCGTGTAGCGGCCGATTTTTCCCGGCACATAGAGATCCTTGAAAT
>JBAXOF010000372.1:0-3495 GCA_037133375.1 Verrucomicrobiota bacterium
ACAAATTTGAGGACTGCGGCATTGAGCAGCGGGTTGAGGGGCGAGTGATAGGTATCCTCAAACTTGGTGAACGCAATCACGGTCTTCTTGGCGTTTTCAGCCTGATTGTAGGCCGCCGGCCGGATCATCTTGGTCGTGAAGCCGTTGCCGCGGGCGATCTCCCGGGCAATCTGCGCCTGGTCCATGGCTTGCGGTGAGTCGAGACCGCGGAAGAGCGTGAAGAGATTGCCTAGCGTCAGGGCTATCAGCACAAGGGAAAACAGACTTCGGCGTAGAATGACGCCGGTATCAACAGGTGTGGATTGGGCGCTCATGGCAGGGGGACGGAAATCATCGGTGGCATCAAAGGGAGGACTCTTTCAATTTGCGTTGCAGGGTGCGGCGGCTCACACCCAGAAGTTCCGCCGCGTGGGTCCGGTTTCCTTCGGCGGCGGCGAGGGCAGAGCGGATGGCATTGGCTTCAAGCGCATGCAAGTTGAAATCGGGCGGGCTTTCAAGGTTGTTTTTGGCGACCGGGCCAGAATCCTTGAGGGACTGAGCATCCGACCCCATAAACTGCGGAAGATGCCGCGTGTCGATCACGGCATCGTTGCTCATGACCACGCCGTGCTCGATGACGGTGCGCAGTTCACGAACATTGCCCGGCCACCCATAGGTAAGAAGACGTTGAAGCGCGGCATCGCTCAGCGGTTTGGGTGGACGATGGTTTTCCTTGGCAAATTCCTGCAGGAAACTGTTGGCCAGCAACACGATGTCCTCGCGCCGACTGCGCAGCGGCGGCATCTCGAGGCGCACCACATTGAGTCGGAAAAACAGGTCCTCGCGGAAGCCGCCGGCATCGACCAGGGCGCGAAGACTTTTGTTAGTAGCGGCGATAACCCGCACATCGACCTTGAGCGGGGTGTTGGAGCCGACGCGTTCAAACGTGCGCTCGGAGAGAATGCGCAGGAGCTTGACCTGGGTTGAGGGGTCGATTTCGCTGATTTCATCGAGGAAGATGGTGCCGCCATCCGCTTGTTCAAAGCGTCCGATGCGGCGTTGCGAGGCCCCGGTGAAGGCCCCTTTCTCGTGACCAAAAAGTTCGCTCTCCAGAAGTTGCGGCGCGAGCGCGGCACAGTGGACAATGACGAGTTTGGCGGCGGGTCGGCCCGACAGGTGGTGGAGGGTGTGGGCCACCACCTCTTTGCCGGTGCCTGATTCCCCTTCGATGAGGATTGTGGCGCGGGTGGGGGCAACTTGTTGGATCAGTTCCAAAACCTGGCTCATGGCGGGCGACTTGCCAATGAGACGCTCAATCTGGTGGGTTTGCTGGACTTGGCGGGTGAGGTGGCGGTTATCAACCTCCAAGGTGCGGCTGCGCAAGGCGCGTTTGAGCTGCATTTCCACCTCGTCCAGATTGAGCGGCTTGGTGATAAAGTGCCAGGCCCCACGGCGCATCGCTTCGACGGCCGTATCAACCGATCCGTAGGCGGTCATCATGATGGCCACCGGCGCTTCGGGCAACGCCAGCGCCGCGTCGAGCAAATCCATGCCAGAGCCCGCGCCGAGACGCAAATCGGTGAGAAGCAATGCTATGGGCTCGGATTTGAGAATTTTAAGGGCCTCCGCCGTGCCGGCGGCCGTGTATACATCGAAGTCCTCCTCCAAGGCACTGCGGAGCCCCTCGCGGGTGGCGCGTTCGTCATCGACTATAAGCAGGGTCGGGAGCATGGGGGAATTTAGTTAGTTTGTGAAGAAGTAAGTAAGTAAGTAAGTAAGTAAATGGCAGCGAATCCGTCGGATCAGTCGGATCCGTCGGATGGTTTTTCTTCTGTCTTCTGTCTGGGAGCGCAGCGGTCTTCTGTCTTGGATCTTTTTTCACAGATCAATGGCGGGGGTGGCAAGGAGTCGGACGGTGCGTTCGTTGCGGGGCAGATGAATGATGACGCGAGTGCCATGGTGTTCTTCGCTTTCGATTTCGATTTCACCGCCGTGTTCACGGACGATGCGGCGGACGATCAGCAAACCGAGCCCGGAGCCGGATGCCTTGGTGCTGCGGTAGGGTTCGAAGATCGCGCCCATGATCTCAGGGGAAATGCCGCTGCCGTTGTCCTCAATGACAATCCGGTATTCGTAGTCATTGAAATGGGTATGCACGCTGATGCGTCCGTCATCAGGCGGCAGCGCTTGATAGGCGTTGCGGATCAAGTTGTAGAAGACTTGTTGGAATTGTCCGGGATCGACCAACGCCGGCGGCAGCGCCAGTGCCAGATCGAGCTCCACGGCGAGGTGGCGGGATGAAATCTCGGGTTCTAGCAGGCGGAGAGTTTCGTGAAGCAGGTCATGGAGATCGTGGCGCTCGCGGCGGGGGATGGTGGGACGCACCGCAGAGAGAAATTGTTTGAGGATGGTGTCCAGGCGGCGGATTTCCTCCCGCGCGGTGGCAAGGTTTTCCTCCAGTGGGACGCGATTGGCAGCTGGCAGCTTGCGGAATTTGCGACCAAGGAGTTGCAGGTGAATATCGAGTGAATTGAGCGGATTGCCGATCTCGTGGGCCACCCCGGCAGCGAGCAAGGTAAGAGCATTAAGGCGCTCGGATTCCAAGGTTTCCTCGGCCTCGGCGCGGGTGCTGGTGAGGTCACGCACCAGCATGACATAACCAAGGGCTTTCTCCGCATGACCGTGATCGTCAATCGGCGCCAAGTAAAAATTCAAGTAGCGGTTTTCCGGATAGAACACCTCCAGATCGCGGCTGATCGAGCGTCCGGGTTTGCCGAGGGTTTCCCAATCCAGGCCGCGGACTTGTGAGGAAAGTTTCTCCCCGACGGCCCGCTCCGGGTCGAGGCCAAAGAATTGGCAGGCGGCGGAGTTGACGAAACCGATGATCCCGCGAGGATCCAGGATGATGACGCCTTCGCGGAGGGCTTCGAAGACTTTTTCCAAAAACCCTTTCTCACGAATAAGGCGGCTGAGAATTTGCTGCACCTCTCCCGCTTCCACACGGTCAAGTCGTGCAACGAGTTTTTCGAGAAAGCCGGATTTCATGGAAAGAGTGGCAAGTTAGCGGTTCTCTGGTATAAAATCTGGCATGAACGGCATGCTGTTGGTTCTTTGCACCTTTCCCGATTTGGCGAAGGCGCGACAGATTGGCACAGCCTTGGTGGAAAAGCAACTCGCAGCATGCGTGAATTTGCTGCCCGGGATGGAATCCATCTACCGTTGGAACGGCGCGGTGGAACAAGCGCCGGAAGTGCTGGGGATTTTCAAAACGACCCGCTGTCTCTATCCGGCCCTGGCGCAGGCCATCGCGGCGATGCACCCGTATGAGGTGCCGGAAATCGTGGCCCTCCAACCGTGTGCCGTGGCGGCTTCTTATCTGGCTTGGGTGCAGGCCTCGGTGGTGGAACATAGCGGCGACCTCCCGCACTCCAGCGCTGCGGAATGAGGCGATTTTGTGATGGGCTTGCCTGCCCATGCTTGCTGGAATGGGCGGGCCGATGAGTCCCAATGAAGCCA
>JBAXOF010000373.1:0-3478 GCA_037133375.1 Verrucomicrobiota bacterium
TCCCGCTTCCACGGTAGCTCCGCCGTCACCCCAACGCGTTGTCACCAACGCGCCTGCCAAGAGACTCACCGGACTACCGTGGCGCAGGCTTGGACGCGACCACCCACGGGCGGATTTCCACGGTCACCGGGGTGCCAATGGCAGGGATCCGCTTGGTCAAGGCAAACCAATCCCCGTAGTTATCCCCCTGCTTGTTGCTAGAGCCGGGATAATTGAAGATCGATACTTCATTGGTCAGGATGGCGACGATGTCGCCGGTCATTTCAGCGACAAAGCGGCCTTGATCGACGAGCGAGCCGCCATAGACCCACGGGCCGGCCGGCATCGGCTTGTCGTTCTTGGTGTTGGTGACCATCTCGTTGACGGTGGCGGAATGCTCGGCGGCATCGTCCTTCCACAGCATCCGGATCTCGACGCGGGCGGCGGCTTTGGTCTTGGCGTCAACCGTCGGGAACAAACCGGTGGGGTGCCCCTCGTCGCGCAGCGGAAAAAGTTCGGGCGAACTTTGGTAACGCAACAGCTTGAGGGCTATGTTGAGGTGGGTCGGATTGATGGCCGTGCGCAGCAGCGATTCGTGCACCTTGCCCTTGTCGTGGACCACCACATATTCTAACAACCCATCGCGCTGGTTGAGCGTCGCCGGAAAACGGATGACACGCGTGGCTTTGTCGAACTCAACCTCCCCGACCTTGAAACGGTTCTCGTCGAGTTGCACAAACGCGGGAGCGGCGGGAGCGGGCGCGCTGCCAGCGGCGGGTGGCTGACCAGCGGCAGGTGCGGCAGGTGCGGCATCCGGCGGACTCACCGGTTCGGCGGCAGCCAGCGGCAGAGCGAGACAGAGGATAAGGCAACGCAGGAGAAGGGTCATCGGCGGGGATCGTCGGCTGGCTGTGGGCAAATGTCAAAACCATCTGTTGCGATAGCCATTATCGCGTTCGGCGCAAACCGTAGGCGGGATTTCGGCGATGATGCCGCACGACAATGATGAAACAACCGTCCAATCGCACCTCGAATAAGATATGATATGGAAACTTCTTGAGATTTGTACGCCTCAATCCCACGGGATCGTAATGATGGCGCTCTGGGACTGTGACAATCGAGTCGATAGCTGATTCAAGCTCGTCCCAAAATCTATCTGACAGATCCGCGGAAATGGCAGCATATTTGGCAACGATTTCACGAACATCCTTGGCGGCCTTCGGGTGAAAAATGAATTTCATCTCAAGGCATGATTAGCGTCCGCAAGCTTGCCTGAATTCGTCCATGGTGAGACCCCGCACACTTCCCGACTCCAACTCGTCACACCTGCGGAGAACCTCCTCGTCATCGACCCAATAATGGGTCTCCTCCAAACTGCTGAGTAAAAACGCCGCCAACTCCGCGCGATCCGGGGCGGAAAGAAGGGAAACGACGTCCCGCAGTTGAGCCACTTCAGTCATGCGATTAGCCTAGCATCTGAGGTTTGGGTGTGCCACCAGAAATTTTAGCCCCTTCCATAAACACACAACCCGCCTGCCGACGCGCGGCAGACGGGTTGTGGAATGATTTGCTTCTAGCAGAAATTACTTGGTGGTGTCAGCCAACTGACCGGACACCGGGACGATGGCGGACTGCACGCCCAGTTTGGCGAGCAGGCCGTAGACCACGGCACCCACGAGGAAGGCGGCCACCGGCGCGGCCGGCATGTCCGGAATCTGCAAGGAGACCTTTTCGTGCAAAATTGGCAAAATGCCCACCACGAAGCCCACTGCCCAAGCGATCCAGCCTGCGGGATTAAAACCGGCGCGCGGACCGCTCCACTTGCCACCGTTGAACAAGTATTCGACCAACATCGCGCCACAGATCGGACCAAAGGATGCGCCGATAATTTTGAAAACGATGATCGCCTGCCCCGCCAAGCCGGTGACAGCCAGCAAGATGGAGACGGCCGTGCCGATGCCAACGGAGACAAACGGGCTGACGTTGGGCAGAGTGGTCTTGAAGCTATTGGCAGCGATGAACGAGGAAAAACAGGCCGGCGGGAACGCCGCAAGAGCTAGCAGAAACATGATCAAGCCCGCACTTTTGCCCATGATGGCCGAAAGCAGGCTCGTTGCCTGAAGCCGTTCTTTCTGAGCCGTGTCAGCCGTGACTTTGTCGGTGAGCCGCTTGATATCCTCTGGAGCTAACTCCTTGCCGCTCGTAGTTGCCGCCACCTTTGCATTTGTGAGCTCCTTATCAACCGCTTTTTCGATGGCGGCAGTCGTGTTCTTGGTTACGTTCTCGCTCAGTTCTTTCGAACCGTGGGTGCCCGCTACGATGAGAAGCGAAACGCCTGCTGTGAAGATGATCGCCAATGCAATACCTACAAAGCCACCTTTGCTAACGTCTCCCGCATTGCGCCCGTTGCTGCCGATATCCACGCCAGCCGCACCAGCAGTGGCAAAGAATCCAACCACGAACGTGAGCATGAAGGCCAGCACGCCAAAGCCGCTCAGCGCTGCCGGAGTGGTCGGGGCGATCGCCGCACTCGCGTCAACGAAGCTCTTCGGATCAAAGGAGCCGACACCGCCGATCGTCTTACCTAACAGCAAAAGCAGGATAACGAACGGAATGAGCGGCAGGTAGGTGGCCACCTTGGCCACATATTGAATGCCTTTGAGACCGACGAAAGCGGCCATCACACCCCACGCCACCATGATGATTTTGACACCCACACTGGTAGCTTCCAGACCGAGGAAATTACCTAGCAACATCGACGAGAAATAGATATTGACGCCGACCCAGCCGAATTGCAGCACGCCCATGAGGAAGCCGGGCAGGAAGAAGCCGCCGGTGGCACCGAACAGGGAAGTTCCGATGATATAGAGCGGCAGACCGGTGCGCATGCCTAACATGCCGGGCACCATGTAGAACAGGAAATGGCAGACCAGCGCGGCGACCACCAAGCTCAACAAGGCCCAGCCGATGCCACACGAGAGCAGACCGCCCTGATTGGGCGCGTTCACGGCGTCCTGCCAGAACACGAACCACAGGAAGATGCCCGCGTAGGTGGGGGCGATGTTTTTATACCACGGGGCCCGGTTCGCTTGCGGATTAGGCGTCGCGCCGGAGATGTAGGACGGGAGTGAACTTGGATTACTCATGTTGTTTTGGGATTTACGATTGGACATGCGGGATGCGCTCGGCCGCCGGGATTGACAGCAGCCGTTTCGATCCGGCCCAAAAGCTGTCTGATGGGCCGGCCGGCTGTCAACCGCAAAACTCGCCTAACGGGGAACGACCCACAGGCGGGCTTGCTTAGGCGCGAAAGGCTCGATGCGAATGGCATTGGTGCCAGGCTTGAGAAATGCCGTGAGCTTGAGGCGATAGGGTTTGCCGATGAAGCCGCCGGCGGCCTGGCCGTTGACGGTGACCCGCGCCGCACCTTCCGGTGCCAATTCATCCATGGTGAGGATGACGTCGGATTTTGTCAGATCCACGGTGGTGGGAATCTCAC
>JBAXOF010000374.1:0-3465 GCA_037133375.1 Verrucomicrobiota bacterium
GGCTGCCCCAGCCGTTGGCCAGTCACGGCGCGGCGAGGCCGCCACGCCCTACCGGCGCCACCGCATCGCGGCGGTTTCATATCAATTGATTCGACATTTCGCTCCCCTGCTGCCTGATTTCCGGCGTGCCGACTGTTCAAATCAAATATCAAACGTTCCACCCGTCGATCTGGCCGAAAATGATCGGTGAGGTGTCGCGCGACGCCACCCCCGGCGCGCTGGTCCAAGTCCTCGGCAAGGAAGGCACCCCGTTTGGTTGGGGCCTGTGGAACCCGAAGTCGCGGATGCCGCTGCGGGTCGTCAGCCATTCGTTAGATCCCATCGACGAATCGTTCTTTGAGGCTGCCATCCGGCGTGCCGCCGCGCTGCGCCGCGATATCCTCAAACTCGATGCCGACACCGACGCCTACCGAGCGATCCACGGTGACGCGGATTTTCTCCCTGGCATGGTGGCCGACAAGTTTGCCGATGTGCTGTCAGTGGAAATCACCAACCTTGCCGCGTGGCAACGATTGCCGAAGTGGCTGCCGCTGCTGCACGAATGTTTTGGCACCCGCCGGTTGATTGTAAGTGTGGACCCGGACCTTGCGCGCATCGAGGGCATTCCGCGGGTGGGCGGGGCGGTGTCCGACAACGTGCGTGCGGTCAAGATCCGCGAGCACAGCGTCCGCTATGAGGTCGATTTCAGCGAGGGCCACAAGACCGGCTTTTTTTGCGACCAACGTGACAACCGGAATAAATTCGGCGCGCTGGCGGCCGGCCGGAGTGTGTTAGACCTATGTTGTTACACCGGCGGCTTCGCGATTGCCGCGGCGCTGGGCGGGGCGAGCGAAGTCACCGCCGTCGATCTTGATGAAACCGCGGTGGCGATGGCCAAGCGCAATGCCAACCTCAACTCCGCCAAGGTCAGGTTCACGCATGCCGATGCCTTCACCTGGTTGCGCACCATGATCGAGAACGGTCGCAAGTGGGATCTGGTCATCGCCGATCCGCCGAAATTCATCCATGGCCGCGAGGACGAGCTCGGGGTGGCCAAATACGCCGACCTCAACAAGCTCGCGCTACAACTGGTGGCTCCGGCCGGGTTGTTTGTCACATGTTCCTGTTCCGGCCAGTTAGGCGCGGGCGAATTCGAGCGCATCGTCATCACCTCCGCCCATCGCCGCGACTTGCGCCTGCAAACGTTCGACCGCACCGGCGCCGGCCCCGACCATCCCACTCTCTCCAATTACCCGGAATCCCGCTACCTCAAAGTCCTCTGGTCGCGCGTTCTCTAACGTAGCTCGGGCTTCAGCCCGGCCGCGCCTGAGGCGCCAATACACGCGTTCTCTAACGTAGCTCGGGCTTCAGCCCGGCCGCGCCTGAGGCGCCAATTCATCAGAATCAAATACACATGAAAATCCCATCACTCGTCATTTTAGGTTCCGCGTTGGCGGTGCTAGGCGCTGTTGCCGCGCCGGACTATCAATCGAAGTTTCTGGCGGTGGGGCTCCAGCGCGAGGCACCGGCGTTCAGCGCCTTTGGCGTGGATTCGTTAGGGCAGGGCAAGCTGCAGGGCAACCCTGTGCTATCACAGAGCGCGGCTGCGGCAGGCCTGACATTTGAGTCCAAGGCCGCCGGCACTTTCCTCTACAAGAAGGACGGCAAGACTGTGTGGAGCGTGGCTTGCGACGAGCGGTCACTGACCTTGCGTTCGGAATTCGCCGCGGGTGTGTCGCCTCCTCCCTTTGTCCTCGCGTTCGACCAGAAGGCAAACCATGCCACATTGTTAGGCAGGTTGCAATCCAATGACCGGCGCATGAGCCTGCCGTGCGTGCTGCACATGCCTGACATGGGAACACTGCGCATCACCTGCAACGTGCCCGGTTGGAAACTCGGCTACGATGCCCGCCGCAGCCAAGTCCCGCAGCCCATGGTGCAAGTCGACTTTCCACCCGCCAGCGCCGGACAACCGATGGTGGAATACCGCATGGAAGTCGTAACGATTCATCCGCAGTTGGCCGGGATCGGACAGGACGCCCGCTACGACGGGTTCCGCCGCAACTGGCTCAACATCTTCCAGGTCAACCCAAGGCTGCAGATGCTGGCTAACAACGCGTCCAGCGATTCGTGCGCGCTGTGCATTTTCCTCTACGCCGACATGGCCCGCCACACACCGCCCTTGGCCGACGGGCTCACGGCGCTGGATCTGGTGCGCATGACGTTGGACCGCTATCTGGGCGGTGCCCTGGGTTACGGGCAGGCTGGCTATGGCATGCAAGCCAGCGACGCGGACCTGGTGCCGTGGCCAACCCCGTGGACCACTCTGGATTCAATCCCGTCGCTGCTGTTAGCCGCGTGCACCTATGTGGATGGCAGCAGGGACGAGGCATGGGGCCGCGACAACTATGCCAAGCTGGCCGCCTGGGCGCGCGAAATGATGGCCTCCGACAAGGATGGCAACGGCCTGATCGAGTATCCGGCCAGCGGCAACTTCGGCACCCGCCCGTCGGCCACCACCCGCCCGGCCAACTGGTGGGACACTATCAATTTCGGCCACGAGGATGCTTACTCGAATGCCCTGGCGTATCGCACCTGCATCATGTTTGCCAAGCTCGCGCGGCAACTCGGCCACCCGGCTGACGCCGATGCCTACACCGCCAAGGCCGCCAAGCTGCGCGCAGCCTATGTCCCGACCTTTCTCAATCCGGAAACCGGGGTGCTCGCCGGTTGGAAAAGCGCCGATGGCAAACTTCATGATTATTGGTTCACCTTCGTCAACGGGGTGGCCATCAGCTACGGACTCGTCGATGACCCGCAGGCTAACAACATCATGGACCGCATGCTGAAAAAGATGCAGGACGTCGGCTACACCAACTTCTCCATCGGCCTGCCGGGCAATCTCGTGCCGGTGAAAAAAGGCGACTATATCTATCACGACACCGCGCCGGAGGTGCATGGGGTGCCTAAACTGGACGATGGATCCGATGGCTTCCAATATTACGAGAACGGCGGAGCGACAGGATGCTGGGCCTATTTCACCGTCAAGGCGCTCTATAAGTTAGGCCGCAGCGCCGATGCCCGCCGCATCTTCCTTCCGATGCTCGATGGCTACAGCCGCGGCGAGTTCCAAGGGTTCGGGGACAATGGCATGTCCCGCGACTGGCGCGACTGGAAGGGCGGCTGCCATGGCTACGAGGGGTTGTTAGTCGATAACTATTTCGCGTTGCTCGCGGTGATGGATGACGTGGCCGCCGCCGCACCCGCCGCCGCACCCGCCGCCGCACCCGCCGGCGCACCCGCCGCAGCACCCGCCGCCGCGCGGCCCAACATTATTTTCCTGATGGATGACCAGCACCGCTGGGATGCCCTCGGGCGGATTGACCCGGCGGTCAAAACTCCGGCGCTGGACCACCTGGCCAAGGCGGGGATTTTGTTTGACCAGGCGGTGTGCCAGGCGCCGATGTGCATTCCGAGCCGCTATTC
>JBAXOF010000375.1:0-3464 GCA_037133375.1 Verrucomicrobiota bacterium
CCGGATATTGGGCGCTCGAACTGTGGGCCAGCGGATTCGGACAGTATGTCTGGCGCCGTCTGCTCACCGTAAGCGCGGAAGATTGTTGGGGCATTCTAACACAGGAGGTCAAGGCGCTGCACGACAGCTACACCGAGATCAACCAGAACACCCCAGCGAAGACGCCCAAGGGCCGCATCTTCATTTCCAAGGCGGTCATCCTGCTGAGCCTCGCCAAGAAAAGTCGCGACGCCGATCACTTGCAAAACTTCGTCTATGACCAGCAGGCCGGGCTGGACCCCGCCACCCTGACCGACGAACTCGAAAAGGCAGGCGAATACGTCCCCATCCCCGATTACGCCTATGACTGCCACACGCCGCAGGGCCGCAAGATGGGCAAGACCAAGGCCGAGTTCTTCCGCGCCGAACAGGACGCGCTCACGCCCTTTATCCCCGGCCTGTTTGATAACCTGATTGATACCTGACAACCCCAACCCCATGAACGAACCAACAACACATTGCGACAACTGCGGAACCGAAATCGAAGTCTCGAAAACCCGCACCTGCGACTGCGGCAAAACCCTCTGCCCAGAGTGCATTTGCGAAGACTGCGACTGACTCCAACCCCTATCATTCCGGCGCCGCCGTCCGCGTCGGTGCCGATGTCCTAACCAACCTGCCGCTCAACGCGCCCACCTTCGCCGGTGACTTCTGGCGGGCCGAGCGCGACGGTTCCATCCGCGCCAACCCGGGCCGCCTGGCTTGTGAGTTTGTCTCACCCATCCTGCGGGGAGGCGACGGCGTTCAACACCTCATTCAATTCGTCGAGTGGGCGAACGCCATCGGGGCGAACGTGAACGGCTCCTGCGGTTGCCACATCACCGTGGGTGTGGAATCCATCATTGGCACCAACGACCCGCAGGCGATGAGCGAATTCGCCCGCAAGCTCGCCCACATCGCACGCTGGCATGCCATGAGCCTCTATGGCCAGACGGGCACCGGACGCCACCTGAACCATTACAGCCATGTGCTTGAGGATGATGTGGGGGCCTTGGTCAAGCGGATGGAGCGCGTGTCCAATCCCACCCGCAAAGCCGACGCGGCCCACCGCTGCGGACGCGGCATGATCAATTTCCGCAAACTCTTCTCCGACGGCGTGATCGAATTCCGGGTCTTCGCCGGCACGCTCAACCGCCACAAGTTGTTGCATCACCTCGCCACGGTGTTGGGCCTCTGCCGCCGCGCCGCCGAAATCGAATGCCTCGGTGCCTTCTCGAAGAACAAGGCGCAAGCCAAGCGCACGGCCACCGCCGCAAGTGCCCTGCGCTTCCTCTGGGATTACCTCGGGTGGACCGGCTCCAAGCGCCCTGTCGCGCTGGGCTTGGTCGGCCCCCTGCACGCGGAATTCCACACCTACCGCCGAATTGCCGACCGGATGTGCCGCCGTTTCGATTCCCGCTTCCCCTACGCCAATCTCTAACCCTAACCGAAAACCAAAGCCATGTGTGTGATCCTAGTATGCCCTGATGATGTCCGGCCTGATAGAGCCACCCTTGATGCCTGCCACCGTGCCAATCCCCATGGTGCCGGGGTGGCGTGGCGAGAAGATGGCGAGGTGCGCTGGATGAAGGGACTCGAACCGGATGAACTCGAAGCGCTGATCGACGGTCTATCGGGCGAGATCGTGATCCATTTCCGCATCGCCAGCGTCGGGGAAGTGACGCCGCGGCTGTGCCATCCGTTTCCCGTGACCGCCTGCGCCACCACGCGCCTGTCCGGCCACGCCCGCGCCGTCCTCTTCCACAACGGAACGTGGGGCGCGTGGCGCGAAACCCTGCGGCGGATGCCCCGCCACCGCAGGCCCGATGGACTGCTATCCGACACCCGCGTCGCCGCCTCGCTGGTTGATCTCTGTGGCACCGAAGCGCTCGACCGCCTCCCCGGCCGCTGGGTGCTTTTAGATCGGGATTTTACCGAACTCTACGGCGATTGGCGCGAGTGGCAGGGGATGAGGGCGAGCAACCTCTATTTCCTGCCCGTGCAATCTGACAGGCCGTCCCGATCACCACAGCCCTTTCTCAAGTTCTCCGCCACCTGCGGCACCCCGGACACCCGGAGCCGCCGCAAGTGAGCCCACCAACGAAACCATGAAGCAACAAACGACATATATGAAACGCACCTACAAACTGATAGCAAGTCGCGGCAACGAGATTGTCTTTGACGACCGCCTCCAAGCCGACAGCCCCCGCGATGCCCGCCGGGAAATGAAGAAACTGCTGGGGCTGCAAAGCCTGAGCGGCATCGTCTATTCGATCACCGAGATTCCCGTGGACCTGATCCGCGAGATTGTCGATGCCAGGATTGCCGAACTCGCCGGCGGGGCCCCGCTCCAAACGCCCGTGCCCGCCGATGTGGAGGCCCTCGTGATGGAACGGCTCCAGCCAATCCTGCGCCGGTTGTCCACGCTGGAACAAACGCCAGAGGAACCGGCCCCCGTCACCCGCTTCGATCCGCTGGCCGCGCTGCCGGAACCCGCCGCCGAACCGGACTGGAATCTGGTCAAACGCCACTTCCGCCGCTACGGCAACCCGGAGGCGACCGCCGCCAAATACGGCATCGGGATCCGCGAACTCAAAGCCCGCGCCAAACGGGAAGGATGGGCGTCATGATCGAAATCCGCAAATACCGCCAGTCGCGCCATTGGGCCGTGTATGTGGATGGCGAACTGCTGGCCGTGGTCGTCTATCGGAAAGGAGCGGTGGCCATCGCCGACATGCTGATGCGGATGCGCGGCAGAAAGGAGGCCGGTGATGCCGCGTAAGCCGCCAGTTGCGCCCACCTGCTTTGTCCCGTCCTGTCCTGCGGATTTCGTGGGGCAGGCGGGCAAGGTGGCGGAGGTGCTGCTGAGAAAGGCCGAGCGGCTGAAAGCCACCCCTAACCAGCCGCTCAAGCTCCTGATTTCAGGCGCTCCCGGCATCGGCAAGACGAGCCTCGTGAACCTGATCGCCCGCACGCTCGCCAGCCACCCCGCCGCCATCGAGGACGTGAACGGCCGGGAAGTCGGCCTGGACGTCGCCCGCGAGTGGACCCGCTCGCTTGCCTATGCGTCCATGTTCGGCCCGTGGTCTATCAAAGTAGTGAATGAGTTGGACCGCTGTTCAAAAGATGCCCAGGACATGCTCCTCACCTACCTCGACCGCATGAGACCGGGTCACGCGTTCCTAGGCACCACCAACCTCGACCTGTCCAGCCTGACGGAACGCTTCCAGACCCGCTTCCAATCGGTCCGACTCCAGCCACCGGAAAACGAGACTCTCGCGGCATTCCTAGTCCGGCGCTGGGGCGCTCCTATAGGAATCACCCGCCAGATCGCCGAAGGGGCCAAAGGCAACGTCAGGGCGGCGTTGGCGGATTTGGAGATGTGGATGGGGTGATAGAATCATGGATGATGACTTCCTGAATGCTTCGCCGCAGGAAATGATGGG
>JBAXOF010000376.1:0-3458 GCA_037133375.1 Verrucomicrobiota bacterium
ATCAGGACCGAACTGAGCCTGGCACATGCGGCGCGGGAGTTGATGCGTGAAGGCACCCCGGTGATTGGCTGGGGCGTGGCCCTCTTCACCATCATCGCCCCGTTGGTCATGGCGGGCGGCATGCTCTATGTTTGCGCCCCCTTGCTCATCGGGCGCGCGGCACCCGGCGCGCGCCACGTCGCCCGCTGGCTGGGCCGCACCGAACCGTGGAACATGATCGAGGTTTTTTTGTTAGGTGTGCTGGTCAGCCTGATGAAGTTGGGAAAAATGGCCGATCTATACTTTGGGGTGGGGTTCTGGGCCTTTGCCGCGCTCATGTTGTGCATGGCCGGGGCGGTGGCTGGAATTGATAGAAATGAACTTTGGGACCGGCTGGAGGTGGCCGCGGAATGATTCCACACCCGCCACGCGCTATCGATCAGGGGTTGGCCAATTGCCACGTCTGCGGCAAGCTGACGCCGATGGCAAAACACCACTGCCCGCGGTGTGGAACGGTGCTGCATTTGCGCAAACCCGCCAGCTTGCAGCGGACGGCGGCGTTGTTGCTCGCCGCCGGTGCCCTCTATCTGCCGGCAAATCTGCTGCCGGTAATGACCATCTCGGAGTTGGGTGACATCATGGCCTCCACGATTCTGGAGGGCATGGCGGAGTTTTGGCGGCGCCAGGCCTATCCGATAGCGATCGTGATTTTCGTGGCCTCCATCCTGATTCCGCTCATCAAGATTGTGGCCTTGACCTGGTTGTGCGCGGCCGCCAACGGCAAGGTGTATTCCTCCCCGCGAGTCCTCGGCCGCATTTATGGTTTCACCGAACTCCTGGGCCGGTGGTCGATGGTGGATATCTTTGTGGTGTCAATTTTGGTTGCATTGGTCCAGTTTGGTGCCTACATGACGGTCACACCAGGTCCGGGAGCGCTTGCGTTTGCCGGGGTGGTTGTTCTAACAATGTTCGCGGCCATGAGCTTCGACCCCCGCTTGCTCTGGGACCGTCTTGAAATTTCAAAAGCTCCAGCCCCCCCACCGCCGCCAGCAGATCGTGAGTGATTCGCCATCAGTCAAGCCCGTTATCCCGGATTTTCGCGCCGCCCAGCGCTGGAATATCGTCTGGGTCGTGCCGATTGTGGCGGTGCTCATCGGGGGGTGGCTTATCTATCAGAACCTGGCCTCGCGGGGGCCCGTCGCCCAAGTCAGCTTTGAGACGGCAGATGGCATTGCGGCCGGCAAGACCGAGGTGCGCTGTCGTTCGGTGCGGGTCGGCAGGGTCAAGGAGTTGGGATTGTCGGACGACTTGAACTCGGTGTTGGTGACCATTCAGATGGATCCGCACAGCGCCGCGCTGTTGTGCAAAGAGACGCGCTTCTGGGTGGTGCGGCCACGGGTGTCGGGCACCGACATTTCCGGGCTCGGGACCTTGCTGACCGGAGCCTACATCGCGTTGGAGCCGGGGAGCGGGCCGCAGGGGACCTTGGAATTCCACGGGTTGGAGGCCCCGCCGCCGACCAATAGCAAGGTGCCGGGGCGGCGCTTGATTCTGACCGCGGATGAGGCGGGCTCATTGGTGGTGGGTTCGCAGATTTTTTCGTTAGGTGTGGAAGTGGGCAGGATCGAGAGTCGCGAGCTCAAACCGGAAGGTCACCAAGTGATTTACCGGGCGTTCATTCAGGAGAAATTTGCGCCCTTGGTGAGGGAAAACACCCGCTTCTGGAACACCAGTGGTGTCGATATCAGCGCCGGTGCCGCCGGCATCAAGGTGCGCACCCCTTCGTTCCAGGCGATGTTTGCCGGGGGGGCCTCCTTTGGCATTCCAGACGGTCTGGAACCCGGCAAACCGGCACCGGATGAAATGGTCTTCAAACTCTATCCAGACGAGGATGACGCGAGAAGCTCGCTGTTCAACGCAACCCTGAAAGTCGTGTTGTTGTTTGATCAATCGGTGCGCGGCTTGGCCAAGGGGGCGGTCGTCGAATTCCGCGGTATCCCGCTGGGGCGGGTGACTAACATCTCATTCGATTATCTGCCGCCCGGCAAGGACTCACGTATTCCGGTGTTGATTGAGATGGATCCCTCGTTGTTGCGTCACAGTTTGCAGGGTGCGGTGAAGGGCCAGGATTCCAGCGTGCTGGCGGAGGCGGTGGCCAAAGGTCTGCGCGCGGCGTTGAAGACCGATAGCTTGATCACCGGCACCTTGTTTGTGGACCTCGATTATTACCCGGAGGCTGCGGCGGCACAAGTAACCCAGCTTGGCGAGTATTCCGCGATGCCCACCGTGTCGTCTGGCTTGGCCCTGTTGGAGACGAAGCTCACGGCCATTCTCGACAAGATCCAAGCACTGCCGCTGAATGAGGCGATGGACAAAATTGGCAAGGCCGCCGAGGAAACCGCCACCACCGTGGCCGCCGCACGCGACACTCTAACCGAGATTAATGCCACGGCGGCGGCGGCCCGCAAGACGCTGGACGATCCGGCATTCCGCAAGATTCCTGCGGACCTGCGCACGGCGCTGGTGGCCCTCCAGAAGACGGTTTCGAGCATTGGCCCGGATGGCACGATGCAAGGAGACCTGCTGCGCACCTTGGATGAATTGCGTGCTTCGCTGCGCTCTATCAAGACGCTTTCGACCACGATTGATGAGAAGCCGAGTTCCCTGTTGTTTGGCCGTGACTCCTCCGGCAATCCAGTGCCGCGCGCGCCGCGCAGCAAACCCTGATTCCAGCCATGTTCAAAGCCACCGCTCTTGCCTTGCTCGCGTTGCTGTTCACCGGTTGTGCCGGTTCGCGTTCGTTCTATGTGCTCACCGCCGATGGCCCGGCACCCTCGGGCGGCGGACGCGCCATTGGCGTCGGGCCGATCGTGTTGGCGGAATACATCGACCGCGTCAACCTCGTGGTGCAGGACGCGCCCAACCGCTTGGCCGTGGCCGAAGACCACCGCTGGGCCGGGGATTTGGCCGCTTCCATCGCCCGTGTCACTGCCGCCAACCTCGGCCGCCGCTTGCATACCGGCAATGTCCGCACCTATCCATGGCAGCGCGACGAGGAAATCAGCGACCAAGTCACGCTCGATATCCGCCAACTGCATGGCGGTGCCGATGGTTTCGCCGTGATTGAGGCCGGTTGGCGGGTCTATGCGTTGCCCGACCGCCGGCTCAAGGCATCCCGCACCTTTGTCGCCCGCGAGCCGCTCGCTACTGATGGCTTTCAACCGTTGGTCGCCGCTCAGTCGCGCTTGTTAGCCCGCCTCGCCGCTGACATCGCCGCGGGCATGCGTTAGGGGTGCCTTTCCAGCCAGCTTCACACGATCCTCAAGGTCGCGGCTAAAATCGGCAGTCTCTCAAGGAGCGTGGGCGTCCCGCCCAATACTGTCAGTTTAGCAGGAGGACAGGCGTCCCGCCTGTCAGGGCCGACGGGCGTCCCGCCTAATACTGTCAGTTTAGCAGGAGGACAGGCGTCCCGCCTGTCA
>JBAXOF010000377.1:0-3414 GCA_037133375.1 Verrucomicrobiota bacterium
CCATCGGTGACGAAGCAGCCACCGGCGCGGCCGCGGGAGAGTTTGAACACCTTGCGCACTTCGGCATGGCCGATGACCGATTCGCGGTTGAGCGGCTCGAGCAAGCCGAGCATGGCTTCGCGCACCTGATCGATGAGTTCGTAAACGATCGAGTAGAGTTTAATCTGGACACCACCGGCTTTGGCCGCTTTGACCGCCTTGGCCTCGACCTTGACGTTGAAACCGAGAATGATGGCCTCCGTGGAGGTCGCATATTGGACGTCGGTTTCCGTGATCGGACCGGCGGCGGCGGTGATGAAGGTGGATTCTACTTTGTTAGACTCGATGGCCAAGATGGCTTTTTTGATGGCCTCAACGGACCCTTGCACATCGCACTTGAGAATAAGCTTGAGCTGGGCCTTGCCACTGCCCTCGTTGACCATCGAATAAAGGTCTTCGAGGCGGTTGCGATGTTGGGGCTTGAGGCGCTTGAGGCGTTGTTCCTCCTGGCGCTCAGTAGCGAGGGCTTTCGCCTCGCGCTCGGATTTCATTTCGGTGAGGTGATCGCCGACGTTGGGCAATTCCTCAAAGCCGATGACTTCGACCGGTGTGCCCGGGGTGGCAGCTTTGACGTTTTCGCCGCGGTCGTTGATGAGCGAGCGGACTTTGCCGGCGTATGGACCACAGATGAAGGGGGTGCCGATTTTGAGGGTGCCGCTTTCGACGATGACCGTGGCGGTGGTGCCACGACCGGGGACCACGCGGGCTTCAATGACCGAGGCACGGGTGGTGGCGCGGGGGTTGGCCTTGAGTTCGAGCACCTCGGCTTGCAGTGACATGAGATCTAACAACTCACTCATGCCTTTGCCGGTCACGGCGGAAACCTCGGCAAACTCGGTATCGCCCTGCTGGTCGGTAGTTTGCAAGCCAATGTTGGCGAGTTGAGCCTTGACGCGATCCGGGTTGGCGGATGGCAGGTCACACTTGTTGATGGCTACAATGATGGTCTTGCCGGCCTTCTTCGAGTGGTTGATGGCCTCGAGGGTTTGAGGCATGATGCCATCATTGGCGGCAATGACGATGACGACGATGTCGGTGATATCGGCGCCGCGGGCCCGCATGTCCGAAAAGATGGCATGGCCGGGAGTGTCGAGGAAGGTGATCGGCTGGCCGTGATGAATGACCTGATAGGCACCGATGTGCTGGGTGATCCCACCGGCTTCGCCCGCGGTGATGCGGGTTTTACGCAGATAGTCGAGGATCGAGGTTTTGCCGTGATCGACATGGCCCATGATCGTAATGATGGGTGGGCGGGTCTTGAGCAGATCTTCCGGTTCCTCCACCGGGACTTCCGGCTCTTTGATGACTTCCAGCGTGAGGTGGACACCCTTGGTCTTGTCGCGTTTTTCACGCTCGAAGACGAACCCGTGGAGTTCGCAAACTTTGGCGGCAATGTCCGGGTCGATCGGCTGGTTAGGGCCGGGGAAGACCCCCAGCTTGATCAGATCCGCCATGATATTGTATGGCTTGAGTCCGATGCGGCCGGCCAAGTCCGCAACCAGAATGGGCGGTTTGATGATAATCAACTTCGGGTCGTCCGAGACGTCATCGTCGGCCTCAGCCGGGGAGTCCGCCAGGGGCGCGGCCATGGAAACGGCCTCGGGAGTTGCCGACGCTGCGGGTGCTATGACGGGGGCCGCCAGGGGGGAGGCGCTTTTGAGCGGCTGCTGGTCATCTTCGAGAAGCTTGGAGATGGTTGGCAGCACGGATTTGCCAGCCCGGGCAACCTTGCGAACCTTGGACAGTTTCTCCTCGGCATAAAGATCAAGCGCCCCGAGTTTTGCTGCCTCAAGTGCACTAGGCACATCGGGCAATGCGGGTGCGGGTGCTGGCTCGGTGTCCAGGCGCTTGCGCTCGCGGCGCGAGAGCTTCTTGGAGTCTTCAAGCAGATCGAGAATTGGGGGTTTCTCGTTAGAGCTGTCGCTTTTTTTGGGCATCCGGCGGGTTGACGTAGTTCGGGGGGAAAATGGGGGGACGGAAGAGGGTGTTATGATTCTTCGGGGGCGGGGGCGGGCTGCCCGCCGAGAATGGCATTGGCACGCGCAAGAATGGACGCCGCGCTGGCTTCGTCGATAGCGAGCAGGCCGGCAATGACATCGGCTGGCATGTCAACGACGAGGTCAGGTGTGAAGCCGCCAGCCAAGGTGAGGGTGTTGGCTTGTTCTTCGGAGATGCCGAGTTGTTCACAGAGCGTGTGGGCGGCGCCGCCGATTTTTTCCTTGAATTGTTCTTCTTTGGATTCGTCGCGGCGGACCTGGATATCCCAGCCCATCAGGCGCGACGACAGGCGCGCGTTCTGTCCTTTGCGGCCGATCGCCTTGCTGAGGTCTTCATCGGTCACCGTGACATGCACCACGTGGGCGTCCTCATCAATGGTGATGGTTCTGAGCTCGGCGGGCTTGAGCGCTTCGCGGACGAATTCCTTGGGGTCTTCGCTCCAGCGGATGATATCGACTTTTTCGTTATTGAGTTCGCGGACGATGTTTTTGACGCGGGCACCGCGCATGCCGACGCAGGCGCCGACGGCATCGACTTTGGGGTCTTTGCTCCAGACGGCGACTTTGGTGCGGAAACCGGCTTCGCGGGCGACCCCGCGGATTTCCACGGTGTGGTCGGAGATTTCGTTGACTTCGGCTTCGAACAGGCGGCGGACGAAATTCGGGTGGCTGCGGGAAAGGATGATTTCCGGGCCGCGGCCTTCGTTTTCCACAGCCAGCACGTAGGCGCGGATGCGGTCCCCGATGTTGTAATCCTCGCCTTGGACGCGCTCGCGGTTGGGCAGGATGCCTTCAAATTTCCCGAGGTCGATCATTACGTCGTTGCGTTCGAAGCGGCGGACGGTGCCCGAGACAATATCGCCGGCACGGTCCTTGAACTCTTCGTAAATCATTTCCTTTTCCGCCTGGCGCAACCGCTGCATCATCGTCTGCTTGGCGGTCTGCACAGCGATGCGGCCAAAATCCTTGGGCGTGACGTTGAACTCCATCACGTCGCTGACTTGCGCGGCCGGATTCTTCTTGAGCGCGGTGGCCAGTTGGACTTGGTTGAATTTGTCCGTCTGGTCACCGTCGGCGCAGACCGTGAGGGAGGCGAAAATGCGGGTTTCGCCTTTACGGGTGTTGACGTCGGCGCGGAGGGTTTCGATGGCATCGGCCCCGGGGACCATCTTGCGGTAGGCGGAAATGAACGCGAATTCAAGCGCGGCAACGATCCGATCACGATCGATGCCTTTTTCCTTTTCGTAATATTCGATGAGAGCGACGATGTCGTTGGTCATGGCGGGCGGTGGGAGCTAGCGGTGCTGGTGGCGTCTGGGAACGCAAAGGAGTGGGTGCGAGACCCACTCCTTTCTTTCGTCAGAAGCTGTGCGGGGGG
>JBAXOF010000378.1:0-3403 GCA_037133375.1 Verrucomicrobiota bacterium
ACGCCGTGGCGTTCGAGGTCGGCGGCGAGGTTGAGCGGGGTTTGGCCGCCGAACTGGACGATGACGCCGTGGGGTTGCTCCTGGTCGCAAATGTTGAGGACATCCTCAAGGGTGAGCGGCTCGAAAAACAGCTTGTCCGAGGTGTCATAGTCGGTGGAAACCGTCTCAGGGTTGGAGTTGACCATGATGGTTTCATAACCGAGTTCCTTGAGCGCGAACGCGGCATGCACGCAGCAGTAGTCGAACTCAATGCCCTGGCCAATTCTGTTAGGCCCGCCGCCGAGGATGATGATTTTCTTTTTGTCGGACTGGCGGGCCTCGTTTTCATCGCCATAGGTCGAGTAGAAATACGGCGTGGCGGCCTCAAACTCCGCGGCGCAGGTATCGACGAGCCGATAGGTTGGGATGATGCCGGCGGCCTTGCGTTGGGCGCGGATGGCGTCCTCGGTGGTGCCTTGGGCCATGGCGATCTGGCGGTCGGAGAACCCGAGTTTCTTAAGGTGGCGGAGAACATCCGTCTCGGATGTTAGGGAAGACAGGCGTCCCGCCTGTCCTGAGGTGTCCTGACAGCCGGGACGGCTATCATCCCTGACAGGCGAGCCGCCTGTCCTCCAAACGGGCTTCACCAGGACTTTTATCATGCCCAACTCGAAGGATCCTTGCCGCAGCTTGGCTGGATTGCTCTCGATATATTCCCGGCAATCGATTAGATTCTCCCAATCACGGGCAATGCGGTCATAACTTTCTTCCATCCACAGATTGCCATCGCGCCCGAGCTCCTTGTTGATGGCGTGGGCGGTGAAGGATTTCCATGAATGCAGGATATCACTGAGGATATTCCCGGCTAACGGCTTGAGCAGAACATGGACGTGGTTGGGCATCACCACGAAGGCATCGAGAATGTAGCGTTGCCCATCGAAATGGCGCAGGGCATTGGCCACTATATCGCGGGTTTTGGCTTCGGCTAGCAGGCATTCGCCGTGAGCTTGATCCAGCCACTTTTCCGGGCCTTCGCGGAAGTGGAGTTCGTATTCGCGAAATGTTTGATAGTCCCATGGCAGCGGGTGTTGCTGGTGCCAGACTACAAGTTGCTCCCGCCATTGGACAAGTTGCGACTCCGGCAGGGAATCGCTGAGCCGGAAGGTGACGAAGTAGGAGCAGCCCTCTTGCTCCCAGTGCGGAAGGTGGCGGCGGGACTTGTCGATGGGAATGCCGGGGCTGAAGGGAATAAAGGTGTCTGGGGCAAGATTGGAGGGAGATTTGGACGAGGGCGGGAGCACATCCGTCTCGGGTGTTAGGGAAGATAGACGGTCCGCCTGTCCTGGAGTGTCATGACAGCCGGGACGGCTGTCTTCCCTGACAGGCGGGACGCCTGTCTTCCACGCCTGGTCGCCCATCCTCCCGCCCTCCTCCGCGATTTGTTGAAGATGGCCGAGGAACCAAGGGTCGATCTGGGTGGCGGCGTGGACTTCGTCAAGGGTCCAACCGTTGACGAAGGCGGTTTGCAACCAGAAGATGCGTTCGGCGTTGGGAATTTGGAGCTTGCGGGTGATTTCGTCGCGGGTCGGGTGGCGCGGATCTTTCTTGTCGAAACCAAACCCCCAGCGGCCGGTTTCCAGCGAGCGCAAGCACTTTTGCATGCTTTCCTTAAATGTGCGGCCGATGGCCATCGCCTCACCCACCGATTTCATCGAGGTGGTGAGCACCGGATTGGCCGCGGGAAATTTTTCAAACGTGAAGCGGGGGACTTTGGTGACGACGTAGTCGATGGTCGGCTCGAAGGAGGCGGGGGTTTCGCGGGTGATATCGTTAGGGAGTTCGTCGAGGGTATACCCGACGGCCAGCTTGGCGGCAATCTTGGCGATCGGGAAACCGGTGGCTTTCGAGGCGAGCGCGGACGAGCGTGACACCCGCGGGTTCATCTCGATGACGATCATCCGCCCGGTTTTCGGATCGGTGGCGAATTGGATGTTAGATCCGCCGGTTTCCACGCCGATCTCGCGGATGCACGCGAAGGAGGCGTCGCGCATGATCTGGTATTCACGGTCGGTTAGAGTTTGGATGGGAGCCACCGTGATGGAATCGCCGGTATGGACGCCCATCGGGTCGAGGTTTTCGATCGAGCAGATGACGACGCAGTTGTCATTGCGGTCGCGCATGACTTCCATTTCGAATTCCTTCCAACCGAGCAGCGATTCCTCGATGAGGACTTCCGAGACTGGCGAGAGGTCGAGGCCGCGGGTGATGATTTCATCAAACTCCTCGCGGTTGTAGGCGATGCCGCCGCCCTGGCCACCGAGCGTAAAGGCGGGGCGGATGATGAGCGGCAGGGTGGCGATTTGCTCGGCGACTTTCTTGGCTTCCTCCAGAGTGTGGGCGGTGCCGGAGCGCGGCAGATCCAGCCCGATCTTGAGCATGGCGTCCTTGAAGCGCTGGCGATCTTCGCCTTTGTCGATGGCATCGGCATTGGCACCGATCATCTTGACGCCGTACTTGTCGAGAACCCCGGATTTAAAAAGTGCCATCGACGTGTTGAGGGCGGTTTGGCCGCCGAGAGTTGGCAACAGGGCGTCGGGTTTTTCACGGATGATGATTTTTTCGACCACCTCGGGCGTGATCGGCTCAATATAAGTGCGATCGGCAAACTCCGGATCGGTCATGATGGTGGCCGGATTGGAGTTGACGAGGACAACCTCATAGCCTTCCTCCTTGAGGGCTTTGCAGGCTTGGACGCCGGAGTAGTCGAATTCACAGCCCTGGCCGATGACAATCGGGCCGGAGCCAATGACGAGGATTTTGCGGATGGAGGTGTCTTTGGGCATGAAGGGGACGGGTGAGGGGTGGCGGCAAGCGGGCTAAATTGAATGGGATTTGGCAGGGATTGGCCAACTTGTAAAGACCCGCGTGAATCACGAGGTAAACTTCCCGCAATTTTTGCCGTTTTGTGCCAACTCAGGGCGTGGTCACCGTGATCCCATGGGGGTGCAGACTTGGAGCGACAAACCGGTGATTAAGATACCGGCTGGAACGCGGCGCGCACTCTAGCAAAAAAAAGAGGTGAAGAGCGGGGAGCTGGAGTTGCCTCCAACCTAGCCCCGGTTCTTCACCTCTTGCCTTAATAACTTCCTTAGCTAATCACCTCATCATTCGCCCGGACTCCATTCCTCGGAGGCGGAGGCGGCAAGGTTGAAGGCTTGCTCGAGGCCGACCATTTCGCTGGACGGACGCAGGCTTTCGAAGCTGGCGCTTTCCTTCTTGAGCTGCTCGTCGCTGTAGTTGACCGCCTTGATAGAGAGGCCGATGCGGCGCTCGACCTTGTCCACCTTGATGACGCGGGCCTCGACAGGTTCGCCGACCTTGATGATGTCCTTGACCTTTTCCACATGGTCCTCGCTGAGTTGCG
>JBAXOF010000379.1:0-3397 GCA_037133375.1 Verrucomicrobiota bacterium
TCAACCAATCGCCCAGACCGACTCTAGGGTTGGTCCGAAAAGAGGGATCCGCTCACTCTCTCTGTTGAAGATTCCAAAATCACACCTTCCCGGCTTATAAACTAAACTGCCTTATTCGCAGTCCGTCCCCATACTGCGTCTCAATCTGGAGCACAATATAGATCTATAAAATCGACATGCTTACGAGCAGTGAAAGTGTATGCATCCGGGCAAAGTTCCTGCTAGTTGTTGGGAGTGGTTTGCACCGTCAGGCTGGGATCGGTCAACGTTCAGCACTGTTCTCATGGGCTGCGTTGCTGAGAAAAATTGCCTCTAAAAATGGTCTGAGCCTCACAAAGAGCGAAATGGGAAATCCTACGATCGCGTGGGAATCTATGGTCCTGAAGCTTGTCTGCATTGGGAGAAGCAGGAAAACGGCCCATCAGGTGGAACAAGTGCTTAGGAAGTGCGCCTGCGAACTGATAAAGGACGCCCAGGGTAAGGCCATTCGTAAAGGCAAGGAAAACAAGACCTATGAGGCAGTACGCCAGCTTCTGCGTGGGGGGCGAGGACACCTTTTGTCGCTTAATTTTGATCAACTAGCCTACTGCGACAGCAGGGCAGGCAAGGTGGGCCGGCGTTGGCAGTCTGCTAGTGGTGGCGTGGCAGGCCACTCTAACCTCCGTTGCCACGACTGGGAACTACTATACCGCCGCGTGGTGTTTCAAGGGGAGAGGCAATCGCGATCATATGTTTGGCATCCGCACGGCTGCCGTGTACTTGCCAAATCGCTGAGGCTTGGTTTCCGCGATTACGGCATCATGCCCAGTTGCTATGCGGAGGCCTTTGGCCACTTCAAGCAGTGGGAAAAACAGTGTTTGAAAGTGGCAGGCATGGTAGAGAGTGAAAAGATGGAGGTAAAATATCAGCTACTCTTGTGTGAATTAGCGAAAATGGATGCGAGAGCCCAAGACAAGAAATTACATCCGGCGGACAATTGGGTAACGCGTTTTATGTTGCTCCCGGTAAGGTTCATAGGGGTCGGACTGGGCTCTGAGGAATCGGGGTTGCGGTGGCTCCTACTGCAGCGCGCACGCAATCTTGCCCGCTATCATCAGATCAACCGCCCGATAGTTCATCGCATATCACGCAAGGCGGCTCCGCCGTTTGGGGTCAAAGAGGTTTATCATGATACGGCTGATGAGGCGTGGAGCCTGGCACTCCGACCATAACTCCGTGTGGACAGCATTAACAATTAAGCGGAACTCTGTGGCGGAGTTGTCCAAAGGTCAGCACTGGGAAAAAACCAGTAGAATTGGTGAAAACTCCATATGTGAGTCAGCAACACGCTCGGCAAGTTGCCTCGGTAGGGCAACAATACGCCAAAAGTCGGCAAGCCGGATCAACCTGATAAAATTTCTAAGCCTTTGCGGTCTGTTCGGGGTCTTGCACATTACTGCTTTCGCACAAGCCCCCTCCGTGACGACACCGGCGAGTGCGGATGTGACGGCGCGGACGGCAACCTTGGGCGGCAACGTGACCTCTGATGGCGGGGCGACGGTGACGGCCCGCGGGGTAGTTTTGGCGCCGACGGCGACCAATGGCAGTCCGCAAATCGGCGGGACCGGCGTGGTGCAGTTCAGCAGTGCAGGCACTACTGGCGTTTTCACTGTCAGCGCCAGCGGACTGTACGGCGGCACCTCCTACAGCTACGCCGCCTATGCCACCAACCTCTGGGGCACCTCCTACTCTCCTACAGGCACGTTCACGACGGGCACATCGACGGCGGATGCGCCCACGGCGGTCGTGCCCGTTTCGGGCAGCGGGCAAGCGGTGGTGAGCTTCACGGCTCCGGCCAACAGCGGAGGCCTGGCCATCAGCGGCTACACAGTGACGGCGACGCCCGCGGGGGGCGGTGCCACGGTCAGCGCCAGCGGAAGCACCTCGCCGATCACGGTCACGGGGCTGGCCAACGGCACGAGCTACACGTTCACGGCAACCGCCACCAACGCAGCGGGCACGGGCGCGGGCTCGGCCGCCTCGGCGGCCGTCACCCCGGGCCAGAGCTGGGCGCAAGATCTGGCCAATGGCAACGTCACCGCCGTGGCAAACGATGCTGCTGGCAACGTCTATGTGACGGGCTCTTTTAGCACTTCGACCCTGAAGCTCGGCGGAACGACACTGACGAGGCTGGGCACACTAGACGCCTTCGTGGCAAAGTTCACCTCAGCAGGCACGTTGACATGGGCAAAAAACTTTGGCGGCAGCGGCACCGCCGCCGGCTGCGCGGCCATGGCGGTGGACGCGTCAGGCAATGTGCACCTATGCGGGACATTTAAAAGCGCAAATCTGACGACTCCCGCGCTGACCTTGATTGGTAGCCAAGCTACAGGCTTCGCACTCAAGCTCGATTCCACCGGCTCGGTGACATGGTCGTATAAGTTCGGCAGCGCCAATAGTCTCAATCCAAAGGGCATTGCTCTGGATGCCTCGAATAATGTGTATCTGGTCGGCGGTTTTAACCCCAGCTGGACAACGCCCTGGACAACGCCCTCGCTGACCCAGTTCGGCACCTACACTGGCTACGCCCTCAAACTCACCTCCGCAGGCTCGCTGACGTGGGCAAAAAGCTTTGGTGGCAGCGGCGCCAGCGCCAGGGTGGATCGCGTCGATGTGGACGCGGCGGGCAATGCTTACCTGTCCGGTACATTCAGTAGCGCGAATCTGACAACCCCCGCGCTGACAAATATTGGCAGGCAGGATGCGATGGCCATCAAGCTCGACTCCACCGGTGCTGTGGTATGGGCGAGAAACTACGGCGGCAGCAGCGCCTATGTTTCCTCGGGCTTGGTAGGCAGCGCCCTAGACGCCTCGGGCAACCTGTGGGTGTGCTGCGATGTCTCTGGCGGCAACCTGACGACCCCGGCGCTGACCATGATCGGCACGCAGGACGCGCTGGTCATAAAGCTCGACTCCGCTGGCACCACAACCTGGGCGAGAAACTACGGCGGTAGCGGCACCACCGCCACCTTCACGGCCATGGCCGTGGATGCCGCGGGCAATGCGCATCTGGGCGGAAACTTCACCGGCGGCAACCTGGCGAACCCCGCGCTGACCAAGATCGGCACGCAGGACGCGCTGGCAGTGCAGCTGGATTCCGCGGGCATCGTGATCTGGGCAAAAAACTATGGCGGCAGCGGCGCCACCGCGGCTTTCCACACGGCCTCGCTGGACGCGGCAGCCAACCTTTGGCTGGGCGGTTCCCTCAGCGGTGCGAACCTCACCTCGCCTCCATTGACCAAGTCCGGCACAGACGACGCCCTCCTCTTCAAACTGGAAGCGCCGTTTGCGGACCCCGCCGTTCCCTCCGTGACGACACCGGCGAGTGCGGATGTGACGGCGCGGACGGCAACCTTGG
>JBAXOF010000380.1:0-3393 GCA_037133375.1 Verrucomicrobiota bacterium
TTGTCCTTGTTGACGCCGGGCAGGCCAAAGGGCAGGCGCGGATCGTCCTTCACTTTTTCGGCATCGACCATGTCCACGTTGAAGGGTGGATTGGCCATGCAGAAATCGACATTGCCGAAAAGCCTGCGACCGTCCTCCAAACGGTGCTCATCCTGATAGAACGTGTTGGCCTCGATGATGTGGCCCTCCAACCCGTGGACGGCGAGGTTCATCTTCGCCAGCTTGATGGTGGTCGCGGTTTTTTCCTGACCGTAAAAGGTGACCTTCCGCATCGTGTCGCCGCCGTGGGCTTCGATGAAGTGGCTGGACTGAACGAACATGCCGCCGGAGCCGCAGGCGAGGTCCGCCACCACGCCATGGTCCGGCTCGATGACGTTGACGAGCGTCTGCACAAGCGAGGGTGGCGTGAAAAATTCGCCATTGTCCTGTGCGCCCTGCATGGCGAATTTCATCAAAAAGTATTCGTAGATGCGGCCGAAGACATCGCCGGTGGCGGAGCGCAGCGCGTCGCGGTTGAAGGTTTTCATCAGGTCCTCCAGCACGGACCGCTCGAAGATGCCAAAATCCTTGGGCAGAACGCCACGGAGCGGTTCGAAGGATTCCTCGATGGCCGTCATGGCGCGAATGATCACCTCGGCAAGGTCGGCATCGGTGGGGGTGGCGAGGATGTGTTCGTAGCGGGCCTCCTCCGGCAGAAAAAGGGCGCGACGTTTCACGTAGTCCGCGGAGATGATTTTCCGTTTCGGCATTTTCCCGGCCTTCTGGTCCTCGGCGATCTGGCGGGTGGCGGTCTCAAAACGGTTGGCCGCGTGCCGAAGAAAGATGATCCCAAGCACCGGCATGCAGTATTCGGAGGATGTGAGCTTTGAATTCGCCCGCAGGTTATCGGCGGCCTCCCAGAGGTCGGATTCAAGTTTTTCGATGTTGGCGAGGGAGCCGTGGGTGGTCATGCGGTGGTGAATCGATGGGTGTGGCGGGAACGTCCGGCGGACTTCGCCGCATCCGGGGTGAGACTAGCGGTGCGGGGGGCGTGCGGGCAAGCCAACAAAAAACGTCCCGAGAGCATCATGCGCATTCACGAGTTTCATGAGAAAAGCAAACCGGCCTGATGTCCATGGCTATGCTAAGTGGTCGCTCAATAATAACTGTAAATTGAGGCATCTCGGATATGCTTGTAGCGGCGCTCTGTGAGCGCCGCAGCCAATGAGCAAGCCGAAGCGCTTTTTCATGGGCGTCTCCTGCGCACGACGGTCACAGACCGCCGCTACAATGCGGCAAATATTATCGCGCGGCTCCTAAGGCGCAAATTCGCGCCAGCAGATGAAACCAACAACCTCATGGCGAATCGGTGGTTAGATAATATTCCGCCAGGGCGGCTTCCCGGCGGTGGGCCCGGCGGTGGGTGAAACCGCGGACGGTGGCGAAGGCGATGGGCACCAGAAACAGCGAAGCAAAGGTGCCGAAGAGCAAGCCGCCGATGACCGCGCGGCCGAGGGGCGCGTTCTGCTCGCCGCCTTGGGCATTGCCGATGGCCATCGGGATGACGCCGAGAATCATCGCCATGGCCGTCATAATCACCGGGCGCAGGCGGGTGGTGGCGGCCTCGATGGCGGCATCCGTGGCGGATTCGCCTTGGTCGAAGCGGTCGCGGGCGAAACTGCTGACGAGCACGCTGTTGGCAGTGGACACCCCTACGACCATGATGATGCCCATCAGGGCGGGCACGCTCAGCGGTGTGGCGGTGGCCCACAACGCGAACAGAGCGCCGGATATGGCCACCGGCAATCCCGCCACCGCGACAAAGGGCAAGGTCCAGGATTGGAAATTGACCACCATCACCAGAAATACCAGCACCGCCGCGAGTCCCAGCCCGCCTATCAGTTCGGCATAGGATTTTTCCATCAACGCGGCCTGGCCGGCGAGTTCGATCCGGTTGCCGGGTTTGAGTTTGCCCCGCAGTTCTGTTAGTATAACTTCCAGCTCCTTGGTGATGCCGCCGAGGTCGCGACCCGCGGCGTTGCCGATGACGGTGAACGTCGGTTGCAATGACGTGCGGCTGACGCTGGCAGGCGCGCGTTTTTCCACCACCGTGGCAAACGCGCGCAACGGTACCGGCGCAGCACCGCCGGTGGACGGGCGGATCGGCAGGTTGAGCAATTGCTCGACGGCCTTGAGGTTGGCGGGCGGGGCGATGATCTGGACATCGTAGGCCGCGCCGGTCGCCGGATCCGACCAGAAATTCGGTGCCACCGAACCGCCGCTGCCGAGCGCGGCTAACAGGGCGTTGGCCGCGTCCTGAACATTGATACCGAAGCTGCCGGCGCGGGCGCGGTCCATGCGGATCGCGTAGCCGGGTTGATCTAACACCTCACGCAAAGTCACGTCGGCGGCACCCCTGATTTTGGTGAAGCGTTGCCGCAGGTCCTTGGCCAGCGCCAGATTGCCGGGCGCGTCGCGTCCCATGAAGCGGACTTCGAAGGTGGTCGGCGCGCCCGCAGCCAGCGTTTGGCTGGTGGCATCGGCCGGCCGGAAAAACGCTTGCACAGCGGGAAACTTGGCCGCCAGCATGGCACGGATTTTTTCCACATATCTCTCGCTGGGGGCGTGGCCGGAGGCGAGTTGCACGAGGATCTCGCCATCGGCGGAACTGATCGAGGTGGTTTCCACCCAAGCTTGGTTGACGGAAGCGGGCGTGCCGATGTTTTCCACCACAAACTGCAAGTCTGTGGGTGGGATGAGCTCGCGGATCTCACGCTGGATGTCCGCCAGCGCCTGGGCCGTGTCGTCGATTCTAACACCGCTGGGGATGCGCACGAACAAGCGGATCAACCCGGCATCGGTCTTGGGGAAAAACTCGCGGCCGGATTGCATCGCGGCAAAAACTCCCAGCGCCACGGTGAGGAACACCGGGATGAGGATCAGCGTCTTGTGCGGCATGATGAAGCTGAGGATGGCCCCCTGGATGCGCCCGATCCGGGACATCGCCCGCTCTATCAAATGATGGATGACTGACAAGCCGCGCGGTTTGGCATCGCCGCGGAGTTTTTCCGCGCGGATCTCGGCGGGCAGGATGATCGAGGCCAGGGTGGTGACCAGGGTTCTGGCTAACAAATAGCTGGCGAGCATGGCGAACACCACCGCCAACGCGAGCGGCCGGAACACATAAGCCGCAGTGCCGCTGAGCAGGAAAATGGGCAGGAACACGATGCAGATGGAAATGGTGGAAACGAACTCGGGGAACGCCACCTCTTGCGCGCCGTCGATGATGGCTTGTTTGACCTCCTTGCCCAGGGCGATCTGGCGTTTGATGTTTTCAATTTCCACCAGCGCGTTATCGACGAGGATGCCGATGGCCAGGGCGAGCCCGCCGAGGGTCATCAGGTTGAAGGTGGC
>JBAXOF010000381.1:0-3391 GCA_037133375.1 Verrucomicrobiota bacterium
TTCGGGTTCAGCCGGCTTCGCAGCCGGTGCCGAGTCCGTCGGCGATTTCGTCGGCTTCCAAGGCGATCCGGTCATAGATGCTCCGGATGTCCTGCGGGTTGAGTTGGAGGGTGGCGAGGGTGGCGAGGAGGTGTTCGGTGAAGCGGCGCAGATGGGCTTTAGTGATGCCACGGCCTTGGTGGACGTGGGCCAGCGGCCGGCCCGTGTATTCAAGCGGCCCACCTAACGCCGAAGTGAAAAACTCCACCTGCATACGGCGTAGCTTTTCCAGCGGGATATCGGCAAAAAACGGGCCTAACTCCGGATCGGCCGTCACCCGCTGATAGAAATCGTCGACGAGTTGGGTGATGCTTGCGGCGCCACCCACCCGCTCGTAGAGACTTGGCGTGTGCATCCGGAGTCTGTTCAGAAACCCACCGAGAGCATCATGCCGCCAACCAATTGGTTCTCGGAGCCCCTATACCACGTGTCCGGGTCATCGCAGATAGCGATCGAGTAAGCGACAAAGGGCGAGAGTTTCGCGTGTGCCACAAAGCCCCAGTCCAGCGACACCTTGGTGGTGAGGGCGGACAACTGGCCTTGCTCTATCTGGTAGCCAAGCCGGGTGCTGCAGTTAAGGGCCACACAGGAACTGAGTTCAAAGCTGCGGCTGAGGGCGAACTCCGAGTAACCGTCGTTCTGGCCTTCGACGCCCCAGAAGTAGGTCAGGGATCCCTCAACCCCGTAGCAAATCTGGCGCGACAAGGTGAAGACAATTTCCTGGGTCGGCGGGTTTTCCTGCTTGGCGTCGTGTCCGTTGGACTCGAAGTAGCGGTAGATGTAGCCGACGGAACCGGTGAGGATGTGAAAATCCTTGGAAACCTGCGCATAGAGGTCCAATTCGCCCACATCCTGTTTCAGAACTGTGGGCAATTTTGAGTTGTCAAACGAGCCATACCAAGCGCCGGCGCTCAGGCCGACGCCATACACTTCCGCTTTCACATCGGCGCCCACTTCGATGAGGTTATGACCGAGGTTGAGGCCGCGGTAGAGATACTCGTTAGACCAGCCGGTGTGGAGTTCATATTCGACTTCCGCCGCGGCCGTGCCAGCCACTAGGGCGGAGACAGCGGCCAGGGTGCCAATGGTTTTGCAGTAGTTGCGCATGGTGTGGGGTTGGTTTCGGTTGCTGCTGGCAGGCCTATCCAAGGCGGCGTGCCGGACCATGGATAAGCATCCCGGAATGCTTCCTCGCATCTAGCAAGATGCTTGGAGCCGTCCGTTGCCGTGAGACTCCAACAAGCCCATCGACCTGTCCAGCTTTTTCTGGGCATGGGGTTGGATTTGCGCAGGGACGGTGAAAGGCGCGCAAAAATTGGCACGCACTTTGCTCAACTGCTCTCGCGGCTACGACAGCAGGATTTATTCTGATGTTGGGCGGCACAACGACTAACCACCACCCCAATCCCCATGATCCCCAGATATTTGTTTATGAAGTATGTCATTCCCATCCTGATTGCCTGTTTGGCACTCGGTGCCGTGTCCCCTCATGCCCTGGCGCAGGATGCGGCATCCCCCGTGCCTGCGGCGGCAGAACCTGCGGCGGCGACGCCCAAAGACGCGAGCCTGGAACAACGGGTCAGTGACATGGAGCAATATTTCAATAATCTGGCACCCGGCCCGGCGGCCACGGCGAAACCCGCAGAGCAATACAAGTCGAAGCTCGCGGGTCTGCCCGGCCCGGGGCACAACGCCTTCATGATGATATGTGCGGCGCTGGTGCTATTCATGACGCTGCCAGGACTGGCCTTGTTTTATGGTGGGTTGGTGCGCAGGAAGAATGTCCTGTCCGTGGTGGCGCAATGTTTCGGGGTTGCGGGATTGGTGACCATCCTGTGGGTGGTCTGCGGCTATTCCATGGTCTTCGGCGAGCATCCGGCGGAGGGTGCCCCGGGTTGGGCGCCCTTCCTCGGAAGTTTTAAATACTGCTTCTTCGAGGGTGTGGACAGCCTGCCTAACACGAACTACAGCGCTTGGATCAGCCACAACGTGTTTGCGATGTATCAATTGATGTTTGCGATCATCACTCCGGCCTTGATCGTGGGCGCGATTGCGGAACGCATGAAATTTTCCGCGATCCTGTTGTTTGTCGGGTTGTGGATGTTTGTCGTTTACTTCCCGCTGGCACACATGGTGTGGGGCTTCGATGGCCTGATGAACGGCGTGTGGAATGGCAGTGCCAAGATTGCCGCCATCGACTTTGCCGGCGGCACCGTGGTCCACATGTCGTCAGGCTGGAGCGCACTGGTGCTGTGCCTGATGTTAGGTAAGCGCAAAGGAGTCGGCAAGACAGTGATGGCCCCTCACAGCATGGTGCTGTGTGCCATCGGCACCGGCATGCTGTGGGTCGGTTGGTATGGCTTCAATGCCGGCTCCGCCCTGGCGGCCGATGGGGTCGCCTCCAATGCCTTCACCACCACGACCGTGGCCACCGCCGTTGCCTGTTTCGTCTGGCCAATGCTGGAATGGATCACCCGGGGCAAGCCCTCCATCCTGGGTTTCTGCTCGGGTGCGGTGGCCGGGTTGGTGGTGGTTACCCCTGCTTGCGGATTCATCACGGTCAAAGGCGCGCTCATTGTCGGCCTGCTGGCCGGTGCGGTGCCCTTGTTCTTCTGCACCACGGTGAAGAAAATGTTTGGCTACGACGACGCGCTGGACACCTTCGGGGTGCATGCCGTGGGCGGCACGCTCGGTGCATTGCTCACCGGCTTGCTGGCCACCAACAAGGTCAATGGCAATCTCGCCGTCGCCAGTCCGGCCAACTTTGCCACCACCAATGGACTTGCCAAGCTTGTCAACGATGGCGGACTTGTCTTCGAGCAATTGAAAGCGATGGCAATCACCATTGTCCTCGCGGTGGCGGCCACCGTGGTGATCACTCTCGTCGTCAAGGCCGTCCTCGGATTGCGGCCCACGGCGGAAAATGAAGAAGTTGGTCTCGACCTCAGCGAGCACGGGGAGGAGGGTTACCATGAAATTGCATAGGTGCTACTGAATGTTGTCACAGGGTTGCGCCGGGGTGGGAAACCGCCCCGGCGCTTTCGCGTCTGCCTGGATCTGAAAGCCCGACCTATGTGGTGGCAGGACCAATGCCTGACGCTGCATGGAGCGGGCTTTCAGCCCTCATTACCAACCTCGAACGCATGACCGGTTCCTGCCTCACCTGTGAGGCGGTTTTGTCGGAATGCAAGAGTGCGGCAGCTCGTAGGCGCGCTCGTTAGAACGCGTCTTGGATGATGGAACGTCCGTGAGCCGCCGGGAGTCGTGCCCCCGCGTTGTCACCAACGCGCCTACGAGGAGTGCGGCAGCTCGTAGGCGCGCTCGTTAGAACGCGTCTTGGATGATGGAACGT
>JBAXOF010000382.1:0-3372 GCA_037133375.1 Verrucomicrobiota bacterium
ACAGCGAGAAGTTCGACCAGGGAGAATCCGCCCCGCTGGCCCGCTTTGGCCAGGAGGGAGTCGGACCGGTCGGTTCTGCGGAGGGTATTCACAATTTATTTTGAACTTAAATCCGCCCCTCTAAACGGGGGAGAGTTGGCTGATCCCTCGGGGCGGAGCGAAGAGGGGTGCGTGGTTCGACCTATTCGAGCCCACGTCGAGCGCGATTCTGAATAAGAAAATGACCGGCGCGAAACGTGGGAAGCATTAGGTAAAAGGAGGTGGGTTTTTATAGCTCTTACGTGACGGATAAAAAATAGGCGGGTGAAGGCGAAAGGTCAATCTGTCGAATGCGTCAACCTTTTTAGGTTTTGCGTCATTCACAGGCATTGGAGGGCGACAGCCCGCGCCCTCTCAAAGGGTGCTCCCGGCCGGATTTAGCCCGGAGCAATTGGCTCAAATGGATTCTACACGGCGCGTCATCTTTCAGTGCGCTTTCGCTTAGGGCGTGATCAAACGCTAGTCAGAGTTCCGCGGAGGCTCCGTTGCCAAAACATCTGCCCGGTCACAAACGCCCGACAACGTTATGAAATTAGCGATATAGCCAGAGTTTTCGTCCCGAGATCGCACAGGCGCGGTTTGATGGGCTCCTTCATGCGTCCGCCTGACGTTTGTCGCAAAAAATATCCCGAAGGAATGGAGAATGATTCCCCAATCGATTGGAACCGGCTGTTCCACGATGCGGGGGCGCATCTATGGCGTGGATTCGCGGGGCCGCAAGGGAGTTTGCCTGCTTTAGCGGCTGCGCTTATTCAATAAATGGCCGCGTGTATTTAAAGCCTGGGACAGCTTTCAGGGGGAGTGAGAAGCGTCGGGCAATGCAGTGACGGTGGCGCAAAATCCAAAAAGATTGACGCAGACAGCTAATTGACCTTTTGCAGGTACCCCACCATGCTGTGCAGCGTATCCAAAGAACTTGGAATCCCACTCCGCCGATCCAAAATGCTCATGAGTTAAAACGCGGAACGCCATAGAAGCCAGATATCACCTATCACCCACCCCTAATTTATTCTTATGAAATCGCAACTCCCCACTGAGAATTCCCAACCCTCCAAGCGGACCTCACTCTTCATGGGCCCGGTATCCTCAAAATTCATTCTGACGGCCGGTATTGCAGCCTTTCTTGCCACTCCGGAACTTGGCCGCGCGGCAATTTACACCTGGGCGAACTCCAATATTGGCGCCACACCGGCGGCTTCGCTCAACTGGTTTAATCCCACGCAGGGGACATGGAGTGGCGGCACGCCGGTCAGCGGCAATACTAACACCATCCAGTTCTTCGCGGATACCACCACGGCGCTGACTAACACTGGGCCCAGTGGGAACACCCAGACTTCAGTGATCGACAATGGCGGGAGTGCCTTTCAGTTGGGTGTATTGAGTCTTAAAGGCAAGGCCAGTGCAACGCCCGGAGCCAATCTGACGATGACCATCTCGGGCGACGCGCTCAATTTTTCCGGTGCCACGGGGACGATCAACCTGGATGCCTCCAAATATACATCGGTCACGCAGAATCTCACTTATAACCTGAACAGTAATATTCAGCTTGGCACTGCCACCAGCGCCAGTGTTCTCACTCTTCAGGGGGCGGGTAACGGCTCCTTCAACATTGGCGGAATCATTAGTGAACTGAAGGCGGGCGGAGGTAGTAGTGTTGTAAAGAGTGGCGCTTCCACGGTGACCCTGTCCGGGTCGAACACTTACTCCGGCGGCACGACATTGTCCGCGGGGACGCTCACGGCGCAGGACTTGGGCTCAAACAATTTTTTAAACGCGCTGGGCACGGGCACCGTCACCCTCAACGGCGGCACATTGAACCTGCGCGCCAACGGCACGGGTAGCAGCGGGACCATCGTCACCGGGGACGGCGCGACGGGCAATAATGTAACGGTGGGAGGGGATGTGGCCATCAACTCGGATCGGGTCAGCGGCAGCAATACCGGCAACACCTATCAGTTCACCAACCTGAGCATTGGCGCGAATACTCTGACCCTGAACAGCAACAATTCAAATAAATTGAAGTTTGCGGGCACCACCACACTGACAGGCAATGCCAATTTCAACCTCGGCAACACGGGTGCTGATTTGACTCTGGTCGGGGCAATCGGAGACGGCGGATCTGGATACGGCATCACAAAGTTGGGCCAGCCCAGTGCAAGTCTGATTCTCAACGGTGCCAACACGTACACGGGGGCTACCACGGTCGGCAGCCTCATGTATACCTCCAGCCAAACCGTGAACAACACGATTTCGGTGAGCGGCGCGAACGGCTCGATCGCGACCTCTTCGGGGGTGTTTGTTTATGGACGGGGGAGCAGATTGCTGCTCGATTATACAGGCGTTGCTGTCGGCTCGGTCGATCGCCTCAGTGACACCACTACCAAAGGGGTGACGCTGGGCCTGGGCGGCGAACTGAGCTTTACAGGCAATTCGACGGCCGCGACGAACACGACGGAAACAATGGGGCAACTGGCGCTTAACAACGCCTACGGAATTGTCACTCTGACGAAAGCCGGTACGGGCTTGGTGACGATCACCGCCAGCAGCTTCTCGCGCGGATCAAACCGGGCCACGGGTCTCATTCGTGGCACGGCATTGGGCACCATGGGCAACGCCAACACGGCCGCGAAGCTGATTTTGACGGATGCCTCTGGCGTGACGCTGGTCGGCGTAACCGCAGCGAATAACCTGGGCACCGTCGACACGACCAAAAACCTGAAGATTGTGCCGTATCTGGTCGCTCACAATACCGACACCGGCACGGGCAACTCATTCTTGACGTACGATTCGACACTTGGTTTCCGGTCATTGAGCACGGCAAACGAGTTCAACACGTATTCGGCGGCCGCGGCGGGGGACAACGTGCTGGTCAGCGCGGCGGTAGCAAGCGCGGCGACCAAGACCATCAATTCTCTGCTCATCAACGCCGCGAGCGCCAACCTCACGGGGGCGGGCGGCGGATCGAACACGCTGACGATCAACAGTGGTGCGATTTTCTTCACCCCGAGCGCGACCGGCAATGCGGCGACAATTTCTGGTTTTGACAGCATCACCCTGGGCGATGGCACTTGGAACGAAGGCGTCATCACGGTGGGTGCGGCAAGTGATTTGACGAGCGGCGCAACCAACTTCGGCACCCTGACGATCAGCAGCCCAATCCAGGGCGGCGGCGCCGGCCTGACCAAGGCGGGGAGGGGCACGCTGATATTGGCAGCGGCCAACACGTTCGCGGGCGCAACGCTGGTCAATATCGGCACGCTTTCGGTGGGGCATAACCAGGCGCTCCAGAATAGCGCGATCGACACCTCCGGCTACGGCCAAATCGCTTTGACC
>JBAXOF010000383.1:0-3329 GCA_037133375.1 Verrucomicrobiota bacterium
AATCCAAGTGGTGGTCGGAGCTGCGGCGGATTTCAGAGATCGAAGTTCAGTTTAGGACGAGGTTCCGCTTGACAGGGCGACGTTATCAGTCAAACTATTTGTCATGCAAACTAATGTGAGCACCCTTCTGCGTGAGTTCCCCAGGGTGAAACGTGCCGCGCTGCGGGGTGAGCGGGTGGTGATCAAGACCCGCGAGGGCAACCTCGTGCTTGCGGCAGAGTCGCCGCCAGAGCGCAATCTGCTCGGCTCCATGCGGGGAACCTTCATCGAAACCGGCACTGACCTTACCACCCCGACCCTGCCGGAACCCGCCTGGAAACCGTCGCTATGAAAGTCATCCTGGACACCCACGCCCTGGTGTGGGCCGCCGAAGACAACTCGCGCCTCGGCAAGGCCGCGCGGGACGCTCTCACCGGGCTTGTGCGGGAAGATATCGGGATCAGCGCATTGAGCTTGCTGGAACTGGCCATGTTGGTCTCCAAGGGACGCCTGCGGGTAAGTGACGACGATGGGATCAAGGCGATCGAGAGCTTGGCGGCGCGGGTGACCGTGATCCCTTTGGATGCGGCAACCGCGTGGGAAGCGATGGCTCTGCGGTTGCCGCAGTCAGACCCCTTTGATCGTGTGATCGTCGCCACAGCCAAACGCCTCGGGCTGCCCTTGGTGACCAAAGACCGCTTGATCCGCAAGGCGCGCCTGGTCCCTACGATCTGGTGATGCCAGCAGCTGCTCTTCTCTTCCCTTGATCCTTGGACATTAAACGCGAAGCGAGCGCTAGCGAGAATGGAAAAAACCGGCGCAGCCCTAACTGGCATGGCACCGCGAAGCGGGGCAATGCTGGCTATTGGATATTGAAATTCGGCCGGATTGAATGTCCAACATCCACCTTTCCAAGGTGAAGCGATGGCGGTGCCCTGGCTGGCGCAACCGCGCCGCCCGCGCCAACGGGACTTGGCAAGGAGGAGTTGGCGAGGATCGAGATGGACGCGCCGCTTTATGCGCGCCCGGCACTCGTCGGGGATGCGCTGTATGTGGCCACCACAAGCCGGCTCTATCACATCGCGGCGAAACCCTGACCGTGCCAGCCAGGGTCATGCCGCGACCCATCCGGCCATGATCAAACCGCCCACGACCATGCCGAGGCCGATGCGATACCAACCGAAGATGGAGAGCCCGTGGCTCTGTAAATAAGTCACCAGCCATTTGACCGCGAGCGCGGCGGCGATGGCGGCCGCCACCACACCCACCAGGATCGGCACCAGCCCGTAGGTGTCCCACATCAGATGCGCCCCGCCGCACCAATGATGATAGGCATCCACGCCGTCCACTTTCCACAGGGCCTTTTTCGCCGTCGCGGCTGTTAGTGTCAATACACCTAACAAAAATGAATACTCCACCGCCGCTTGCAGGGTGAGGCCCATGAGGATGCCGCCGACGATGGTCATGAGGCTGCGGCTGGTGCCCGGCCACATCGCGACACATTGCATCAGGCCGATGAAGACCGCCATTTTCCAGGTCATCTCGATGAGGTGTTTGGCGCCGCCCTTGGGCGGGTTGCGCCGGCGCCACCACGCGGCGACCAGGATGGCCACACCGCCGACCACCCAGGCACCGATGATCGGCCACAGGGAAAAGAGCTTTTCCTCAATCCAATCATTGAATTTGAGGCCAAGCACCACCGCCGGCAAAAAACTGATCAGGATCGCCAGTGCCAAGCGCAAACCTTCCGTGTCCTTGCCTAACACGCCGCGCACCATTTGCAACACCCGCGGCAGATAGAGTCCGAGCACCGCAAGGATGGCACCGCCCTGGATGCAGATGGCAAAGCAGTCCGCCGCCGCCTTCGCGCCCACCGAATTTTCCATGCCGATGCCCAGCAACCGTTGCGTCACCACCAGGTGACCGGTCGAGCTGATCGGCAGGTATTCCGTGATGCCTTCGATCACGCCCAAAAGTAGTGCTTGCCAAGATTCCATAAGGGTTGCGGGACGAACCCTGTCCCCTCACGGCCAAATAGGCAAGATATTCTCAGGCGTGATACTCCTGGATGCTCATGACGGTGAGGTCCTTCTCCTTGAGCGAGCGGATGGCTTTGACGGAGGCCTCGGCAGCGGCGAGGTTGGTGGTGTGGGAGATTTTCTGGGCGATGGCGGTGGAGCGGATTTTCACTTCGTCCTCGCGGGCTTCGTGGGTGCTGGGGGTGTTGACCACAAAATGGATCTCACGGTTTTTCATCATGTCGATGACGTTCGGGCGCGCCTGCTCGGCGAGCTTATACACACGGGTGCAGGGGATGCCTTCCAGCGCCAGGCGGGCATGCGTGCCGCCGGTGGAAAATATCTTAAACCCCAAGGCGACCAGATCACGGGCGACCCACATGGCACGGTCCTTGTCGATATCCGCAACGGATAGAAACACATTGCCGGAGGTGGGCAGCGGGTTGAAGGCGGACATCTGGGACTTGGCATAGGCCATGCCCCAATCCGGGTCGATGCCCATGACCTCGCCGGTGGATTTCATCTCCGGACCTAACACAATATCAATGCCGGGGAAGCGGTTCCACGGGAAGACCGCCTCCTTGACCGAGAAATGTGGCGGGACAATTGTCTCGGTGAAGCCGAGGTCCTTGAGCTTGGCGCCGACCATCACCTTGGCCGCCAGCTTGGCAAGGGAAACTCCGGTGGCCTTGCCGACAAACGGCACCGTGCGCGATGCCCGCGGGTTGACCTCGATGACATACAGTTGCTCGTCCTTGACCGCAAACTGGATATTCATCAAGCCCTTGACCTCGAGTTCGCGTGCCAGATCCAGCGCGGCCCGCGTGATCTCGGCCTTGATCGAATCCGATAGGGAAAAGCTCGGAATCACGCAGGCGGAATCCCCGGAGTGGATGCCGGCTTGCTCGATGTGCTCCATGATGGCCCCGATGACCGAGGTTTCACCATCGCTGATGCAATCGACATCAACCTCGGTCGCGTTGTCGAGGAAGCGATCGACCAACACCGGGCGCTCGGGCGAGGCGGTGACCGCCTCGCGCATGTAGCGGGACAACTCGGCATCGCTATACACTATCATCATGGCGCGGCCGCCGAGAACAAAGGATGGCCTGACAAGCACCGGGTAGCCGATGCGGTTGGCCACCACCAGCGCTTCCGCCTCGTTGGTGGCGGTGCCAGCCTCCGCCTGCCTGAGATTGAGCTTGTCTAACAGAGCTGAGAAAAACTTGCGGTCTTCGGCCTGTTCGATGGACTTGGGCGAGGTGCCGATGATCGGCACGCCGTGGCGTTCGAGGTCGGCGGCGAGGTTGAGCGGGGTTTGGCCGCCGAACT
>JBAXOF010000384.1:0-3302 GCA_037133375.1 Verrucomicrobiota bacterium
TCACCTCGCTGCGCTGGCTCAATGCCAGCGAGATTTAGTCCGGCATCTTCATCCTTGCGGATCTTTCCCGATGCGGTATGACCGTGGCATGACAGCGCATCTTCACAGCGGTTTTTGTTGCCAACCTAACCATTTGCCGAAAAAGTGTTTCACCATGGGTGGTTTGTTAGTTCTGCTCGGCATCCTGCTGCTGGCACCGGTGGTGCCGGCGGCAGCGGAGACCGCGCTGGAGCGCGACTTTGTTAATCCACCGGCGGCGGCCAAGCCCTGGGTATACTGGTTCTGGCTCAACGGCAACATCACCCGCGAAGGCATCACCGCGGATCTGGAAGCGATGCAACGTGTCGGGATCGGCGGGGTGTTGATTATGGAAGTGGACCAGGGCACCCCGGTGGGTCCGGTGGTCTTCATGAGCGACGAGTGGCGCACCCTGTTCAAACACATGGCCAGGGAGGCCCAACGCCTCGGCATCGAGGTGAACATGAACGACGCCGCCGGTTGGAACGGCAGTGGCGGCCCATGGATCCCGCTCGACAAGGCGATGCAGGTGGTCGTCACCAGTGAACAGCGCGTGCCCGGCGGCAAGAAATTCGCGGGTGTGCTGCCCCAACCGCGCACTTGCAAGGGATTTTACCGTGACATCTCCGTGCTGGCGTTTCCGACCCCCAAGACCCTGCCTAACATCGAGGACCGGGTCCGCAACCTGGCAGAAAAATCGGTGTCATGGACATATATCTCAGGTTACAGCATGGGCACCGACCGCGAGGCCAAGGTCCCCGGTGAAGTCATGATCGAGCAGGCGCGGATTGTTGATCTAACGGACCGGCTGAACGCGGATGGCAAGCTGGTGTGGGACGCTCCCGCACTCGGGCGCAACGACGAGACCAGCCCGCCTGAGGGCGAATGGACGGTGGTGCGGTTCGGCCACACTTTTAGCGGGGCGGAAAGCCATCCGGCGCCGGCCACCGGCATCGGCCCGGAGTGCGACAAGTTAAGCAAGGACGGGATTGAGGCGCAATTCAACGGGATGGTCGGCAAGCTGATCGATGACGTCGGCCCGCTGGCGGGAAAAACCCTGGTGTCGACCCATGTGGATAGCTGGGAGATTGGCGGCCAGAACTGGACGCCGAAGATGCGCGAGGAGTTCAAGCGCTTGCGCGGCTATGACATGTTGCCGTTCATGCCGATTCTAACCGGCCGCTTCATCGGCAGCGTGGATATCACGGAACGGTTTTTGTGGGACCTGCGTCAGACGGTGTCACAGTTGCTAACGGAAAATTACATCGGGCATCTCGGGAAATTGGCCCACGACCACGGGATGCGGCTCTCGATGGAAGCCTACGGCACGCCCGCGCTCGACATGGATGTGATCAATGCCGTGGATGAACCGATGTGCGAGTTCTGGTGGTCGGGCGGCGGACGGTTGGACTGGACCCTCAAGGCGATGGCCTCCGCAGCCCACGTCAACGGCCGGTCGGTGGTCGGCGCGGAGTCGTTCACATCTAACAGGAGAGAGCGGTGGCGCGGGCATCCGGCCACCATCAAGGCACGCGGCGACCGGGTGTTGTGCGGCGGGGTCAACCGCATCGTTTTCCACCGCTATGCGATGCAACCGTGGGCGCGGGACCTGCGGCCCGGCGTGAGCATGGGACCATACGGCCTGCACTATGAGCGGACCCAGACGTGGTGGGAAGACTCCAAGGCATGGCACCAATACCTGGCCCGGTGCCAATACCTGTTGCGGCAGGGAACCTTCGTAGCCGATGTGCTCAGCCTACAGCCGGAGGAGCCGATGCAACGCTTCAACCCGCTGTCTCTAACAGGATATGACTACGATGGCATCAGCCCGCAGGCATTCGTCAATCAGGCGGGTGTGAAAGACGGTCGGCTGGTCCTGGCCACCGGCATGCGCTACCGCTTGCTGGCGCTCTCCACCACCAACACCAAGAATATGAGCGTGGCCATGCTCAGGAAAATCAAAAGCCTGGTGGATGAGGGCGCGGTGGTCCTCGGCCCCGCGCCGGAGGCCACCCCGGGCCTGGCCGACTATCAGCAAGCCGATCTGGAGTTGAAGAAAGTCGCCGAAGAATTGTGGGGAACTGACGCGACGGTGAAAGACCGCGTCGTCGGCAAGGGTCGCGTGTTCCGTGGCATGAAGCCGGAAGAAGTCCTGGCCAAACTCGACGTGGTGCCCGATTTCAACTCCGACAAGAAACTCAATTGGATCCACCGCACGGTCGACGGCGCGGAGGTTTACTTTGTGGCCACAGGTGTGGATCAACCTGTGAGTTCCCTCTGTTCGTTCCGGGTGAGCGGGCGGCAACCGGAGTTGTGGGATCCGGAGACCGGCAGCATGCGGCCCATCCCGGGCTACCGGATCGAACCTAACGGATGCACGGGGTTGCCCATGCAGTTCGGGCCGAGCGGTTCGGCGTTTGTGGTGTTCCGGGACAAGGCGGATCCAGCCCACCAAGTGCTGCGCGTCACCCGCGATGGACTGCCCATTCTGGAGGCGGCGCAACTGCCAGCAACGCCGGCCGCGCTTGATCTGGTCCAAGGCACGGTGGCTCTGGCCGGAGTCTATGAGTTGCAGACCGCAGACAACAAGAGTCGCCGCTTCGAGGTTGGCGCGCTGCCGCCGCCGCTGGAGCTCGGCGGCCCATGGGAGTTGGCGTTCCCGCCACAATGGGGCGCGCCGGACAAGGTCTCCCTCGACAAGTTGGTGTCGTGGAGCCAGCACCCGGATCCCGGCGTGAAGCATTTCTCAGGCACCGCCACCTATAGCAAGACGATCGACATCCCGCAGGAAATGCTTGGCAAGACCCGTCGACTCTATCTGGACCTCGGCAACGTGGCGGTGATGGCGGAGGTCAAACTCAACGGCAAAAACCTCGGCATCTTGTGGAAGGCTCCGTTCCGTATCGAAATCACTGAGGCCGTCAAGAGCGGCCAAAACTCCCTTCAGGTCAGCGTCGTCAACCTGTGGATCAACCGTATGATCGGCGATGAGTTCCTGCCCGCCGATTGCGAACTCAATGCCGATGGCTCATTGCGCGCCTGGCCCGCCTGGTTGCTGGAAGGTAAACCCAACCCCAGCGGCCGCTTCACCTTCAGCACTTGGCGGCTCTGGGGCAAGAACGAGACCTTGCAGGAGTCCGGCCTGATAGGTCCGGTGCGCATCTCCACCTGCGCCACGCTGCCGTAGCTGTAGCGGCGGTCTGCGACTGTCGCTTATCTTCAGCGGCATCGCAGGGTAGGGCGGACCGGCCCGGTCCGCCGACTTATCCGCCCGCATGGGCGGT